>NZ_JAVRPS010000594.1:0-14912 GCF_032162105.1 Mycobacterium sp.
CGTCGAGTTCGGCACGTCCAAGCTGCCATCGCGCCGCCACCAGCTCCGCGGCGACTCCTTGCGGGACCAGACCCGGCGCGTAACGCTCGGCGACCGACGGGCCGAACGGGTCCTGATCGAGCCGCGCGGTGAACATGGGGATTCGGCTCATCGACTCGACACCGGATGCGACAACGATGTCGTGTGCCCCGGAGATCACCGCCTGCGCCGCGAAATCCAAGGCCTGCTGGCTGGATCCGCACGCGCGGTGCACCGTGGTGCTTGGCACGTGCTCGGGCAGGCCCGCCGCCAGCCAGGCCCACCGCCCCACGGGCCCCGACTGTTCGCCGGCCTGGCTGACACAGCCGGTGATGACGTCGTCGACCAGCGCCGGGTCGACACCGCTGCGCTCGACGAGTTGACGAAGTACCTGTCCGAGCAGCTCCACGGGATGGATACCAGAGAGCGCGCCGCCGGGCCGCTCACCTTTGGGAGCGCGACCCTTTCCCATCGGGGACCGTACGGCGTCGACGATGACAGCGTTTGGCATGCGACCTTCCTTGATTCAAATACGGTGCCCTGCAGGAATGTTCTCGTCGGCGGGCCGGATGGTGTACGGCTGCGCGGAAGCCGCTTAGCGGAAGTCCATCCAGTGCCCGTGGGGGGTCCAGCCCAGGGCGAAGGGCAATTCGATGCGACAGATGGGTCCTACGGTGACGTCATCGGTGTCGTAGATCAGGTATTCCCCACGCCGTTCGGCCCACCAGGACACCGGCACGATGACGTAGCCGTCGCCTTCCGCGGCGTCCTTGTGCCGCGGCGCGAACGTCGCCTCCATGACCGCGGCCGGCTGATCCGTGCGGATTACGTGCACCTGCTCTGACATCGTCTTGACGTCGGTGACCACCAGGCTGTTCATCGACATGCCATTGCGTTTGACCACTCCCCCGACCTGGTAACCAAACCGGTAACCCTTGCCGTAGAAGCGTTCGTCGACCTTGGGCACCTCCGAGGGCCTGTCGGAGAGCTGCTCTGATTTCGCGCTGCCGGTGTCGAGGTCGACCGTCCAGCGCCCCAACCGGCTGCTGGCGATGCTGAAGAACAGTTTGACGTCGTCGCCGGCAGCGAAGTCCTGCTCGAAGGGGAACGGGGGCCGGTTGAAGATCGGCGCGTCGAGCGTCAGCGTATTGCCGTGCACGTTGGCCGACATGGTGTGCATGACGTACTCGGGCTCGATGTCCAACGTCAGCCACCGGATCGGCCCATGGATGTCGTGGCGCGGAATCACGGCCAGCACGATGGGCAGCTCGGGGTTCCAGCCGAACACACCCAGGCCCTCGGCGATACGCTTCTTGTCGATGATGAACGGTTGGAAGGGCATTACCAGGTAATCGGGGGTGAGCCAGATGTCGTGGGCCACCGAGTTGTAGGGCGCGTCATCGAGGTCTCGGGAGTCGACGCCGCCGTCCGGATCGATGACGTGGATCGTGACGAACGGGGCGACATCGCGGTAATTCCACCCATAGAGGGTGCCGGTGTCATGGTCCCACTTGGGATGCGCGGTGAACGACGCGTCCCCGTAGCAACTCTTCTCGTGCAAGCCCCGGGACAGCTTCGTCGACCACGAGACGATGCCCTTCGTCTGCAGCGTCAGGGGATCCAGCGCAATCGGCGGACCGCCCTGCTCACTGGTGGCGACCATCTGACCGGCGAACGGGAATACGTTGATGTTGCTGGTGCCCTGTGGCACACCGCTGGTGTGTTGGTCGCGGGCTACGTCGCCGTAGGCGAAGGATCGGTAGTCGCCGAAACCGCCATCGGTCCATTCGAACATTCCCCTGCCATGCTGGTCTTCGAGCTGATACTTCGGCGTGCGGACCCACCGATTGCGAAAATCCGCGCGGCCGTCGCCGAAGACCAGAGCCTGCACCATCCCGTCTTGGCTCAGAAGCGGATTGTTGCCCTGCCGGGTGGGCCGCTTCCACGTCGGCCCGCACCGGTAGAAGCCACCGGCGAGGTCTTTCGGGATCTCGCCTTCGGTGACGATGCACTCCTGGACCGTCGCCTCGAAGCGCATCGGCTGAAACGGCCCACTGAGGGCCACCTCCTTGGGCACTGGATATCCCATGATCAATCAACTCCTCCATCCGGGCGGCTCATGAACACGCGGGGAAACCCTGGTCGCCAGCGGACGCTGCCAGCCTAGCCGCAAAGTGGTGCTGATGTAAACGATCGTTCCCTTGCTGCATTGATATCAGGCCAATCTCTGTGGTAAACACGATCTGCTGGCGTTCCAGTATGTGTTCATATACGTTCACGTTTGAAGTAGAGGAAGGCAGACCATGTCCGGCTCAACGCGGTTCACTGACGAACAGCGCGCGCTGGTGTCAGCCCTGCGTGAGTTCTGCCGCCGCGAGTGCGGCAGCCGCGAGCAGCGTGACGCCTTGACTGACCACGACGCTGAGGCGCACAGCCCGCAGTTGTACGCCAAATTGGCCAAGACGGGCTACCTCGGCATCGCGATTCCCGAGGAATTCGGCGGCAGCGGGGGCGGCCTGATGGAACAGGTTCTTCTGTTCGAAGAACTCTGGCGGGGGCTGGCTCCGGTGCACGGCGCTGGCGGGTCGCACACCGTCGCCGGTATCTACAAGCGCGCCGGCAGCGAACAGCAGAAGAAGACCGCGTTGAGCGCGATCTCATCCGGAACGGTGATGTCGATCAGCATGTCCGAGCCCGGTGCGGGTTCCGATGCCGCCGCTATAGCCTGCAAAGCCGAGCCGGTCCAGGGCGGGTTTCGCGTCAACGGTCAAAAGACTTGGTGCTCAGACGCACAGTTCGCACAACAGTTGCTGATGGTGGTGCGGACGGGCCGCGGTGAGCGGCCTCAGGAGGGTCTGACACTGTTGGAGATCCCCACCGACGCGCCGGGTGTGGACATCAAACCCATTGCCACCATGGGCGGTAACGAGGTGAACGACGTCTATCTGACCGACGTGTTCATTCCCGATAGTCAGGTCGTAGGCGAGGTCGGCACGGCCTGGACACACATCATGGCCGGCCTCAACGGTGAGCGCCTGGTATGCGCCGCACAGGGCCTAGGCATGGCCCAGCGCGCCTTCGACGACTTGCTGGACTACGTCAAACAGCGCGAGCAGTTCGGCAAGCCTGTCGGGACGTTCCAGGCCGTTCGGCACCGCATCGCCACGCTGGCCATCGAGATCGAGTCGGCCAGAGCGCTGACCTACGACACCGCCGAACGGGTTTCGCGCCAAGACGGTAGCCCCACCGAGTTGATCCGGTTGACCTCGATGGCGAAGGTGAAGGTCACTGAGACGGCCAAACAGACTGCGTTGGAAGGTATCCAGCTCATGGGCGGCTATGGCTACTCGCTGGAGTACGACATGGAGCGCCACCTGCGCAACAGCATCCCAGCCACCATCTATGCCGGATCCAACGAGATCCAACGCGAGATCATCTCAGGCACCTTCGGGCTGCGCTGAAGTGGCCGATCGACGCTGAGTGTCCGCCCTGCCCCCCGAATAGCGAGGATTGATGTCCCAACAGGCCAGCACCACGACGTCCGGGCTTGACCCCAACTGTATCGGCAACACCGCACCTCCCCAACCGATCTCGTGGACCTCACGTGACACGATGCTCTACGCACTGGGCATCGGCGCCGGACAGCAGGACGCCGGCTCCGAACTGCAGTTCACCACGGAGAACAGCCGGGGCATCGAGCAGGCCGTCCTGCCCACCTTTGCGGTCACCCTGCTGCCCCAGGTCATGCCGCCCGTCGGACAAATCGATCTGGCCAAGATCCTTCACGCTGATCAAAGTGTGCTTCTGCACGGCAGCATTCCAGCGCACGGGCACGGCGTGGCCACCACCAGGGTGTCTGCGCTCTACGACAAGGGCAAGGGCGCGCTGCTTCGGATCAGCACCGACCTGACCCTCGACGGCAACACCGACCCGTTCGCCACACTGGAGACAGGGCTGTTCCTGCGCGGTGCAGGGGGATTCGGCGGCGAGCGGGGCCCGAGCGCCGACTGGGAGGTTCCCGAGCGCGGTCCCGACCACATCGTTGACTACCCCACCTCGGTGAATCAGGCTCTGCTGTATCGACTTTCCGGTGACCGAAATCCGCTGCACTCGGACCCTGCGGCTGCGTCGGACGCGGGTTTCCCCAAGCCCATCCTGCACGGCTTGTGCACGTTCGGCTTCGCAGTTCGGGCACTGCTGGGGACCGTCTGCGATGGCGACCCGGCGGGATATGGCGCGATGACCTCACGGTTCACCATGCCCGTGTTGCCGGGGCAGGCGCTGTCGGTGCTGATCTGGCGCAATCCTCACGGGGCGGTGTTCCGGGTTGCCACCGATGTCGGCGTGGTTCTCGACCAGGGCCGCTTTGTTCAGCGGTGACCAGGTGACCGAGGCGCGCAGAGTGGGTGAGGCAGGCGCGGATTCGGTGTCTCCAGCAACCGTGAAGTTCCGCGGCGCACAGGACCTGTCGCTAGTTGCCCATGAGTGGAACGGTGACATCGCCAGTGCCTCAGCGCATCCCAGCGCACTGATGTTGCATGGTGGTGGTCAGACCCGCCACTCCTGGAGGAACACCGGTCAGAGGTTGGCCAACGAAGGCTTCCACGTCGTCGCCCTCGACACCCGCGGGCACGGCGACAGCGAGTGGTCACCGCATGGCCTTTACGCGGTGGAAGAGCTGTGTCACGACACCGTGGCGGTTGTCGAACAGATCAACAGGCCGCTTGCAATCATCGGTGCCAGCATCGGTGGTCTGACGGCGATCATGGCGGCGGCAGCGGCGGGCCCTGAGAACGTCACCAAACTGGGGTTGGTGGACATGGTGCCGCGCTACGAGGGCCGGGGGTCGGACCGCGTGCAAGAATTCATGCTCAGTCATCTCGACGGCTTCGCCACCCTGCACGAAGCCGCTGACGCGGTGTCTGCCTATCTCCCCCACCGCACCAAGCCCCGTCGTCCGGACGGATTGCGCCGCAACCTTCGTCAACGAGACGGGCGATGGTACTGGCATTGGGATCCCGCGTTCGTCGCGGGTGCTGCGCACGACACCCGAACCATCGACACCCTCGAAGATGCCGTGATCGGCCTTCGGATTCCGATCTTGCTCATCCGCGGCCAGCTTTCCGACGTGGTGAGCTCAGAGAGTGTGGCCGACTTCCTGCACAAGGTGCCCCACGCAGAGTTCGTTGAGTTGGACCGCGCCGGGCACACCGCTGCCGGCGACGACAACGACGCCTTCAGCGACGCCGTGGTGCGATTCGTGCGCAACTGAGGCAGTACTAGAGGACTTTGCGCAGAATCTTCCAGGCCCAGTCGCGGTATGGCGGATAGACCAACCGCGGATCCGGCCGGGCCGATGTCGTGACCACTGCCCTGCGGTGACTGAACGTCTCAAACCCCCACCGGCCGTGGTAAGCACCGATTCCACTGGCGCCGACCCCACCGAACGGAAGCTGCGACATCATGCAGTGCACCGCGACGTGATTGATCACCGCGCCACCCGAGGGAACCCGGTCGACGATGTCTCTGCCGATTCGCGCGGAAGAAAAGACATACAGTGCAAGAGGTTTGGGGCGCGTCTTGATGAAGCGCACCGCGTCATCAACCGTTTTGACGGTCACGACAGGCAGCACGGGGCCGAAGATCTCCTCACCCATGATGCTGTCGGAAGGGTCGGGATCGACGATGATAGTCGGCTCGATCCGCAATGATGACGCATCAGCACCACCGCCGCGAACAACGGTTCCGCGGGTGGTGGCGATCATGTCGGTCAACCGATCGAAGTGCCGTCGATTCACGATCGGCGACCACGACTGGGTGTCCACGCCGCCGAACGTCGCCAGATTTCGGCTCAGCTCGGCGACGAGCTCTTCGCGCACGCTCTCTTCGGCGATCACGTAGTCGGGAGCGATGCACGTCTGGCCGGAATTGACAACCTTGAGCCAGGCAATGCGGCGCGCCGCCACCTCGAGGTCGGCGTCACGGGTCACCACGACCGGGTTCTTCCCTCCCAGTTCGAGGGTCACCGGGGTCAACGTCTCGGCGGCCGTGGCCATCACACGCTTGCCGACTTCGGTTCCACCGGTGAACAATGCGTGGTCGAAACCAAGGCTGAGCAGTTGCTGAGTGGTATCGGCGCCTCCCTCGATGACCCGTATCGCCTCGCCGTCCAGAAACCGTGGCACCAGCTCGGCGAGCAGCGCCGAGCTGGCCGGCGCCATTTCCGACGGCTTGACTACCGCGCAGTTGCCGGCGGCCACCGCCGCGACCAGAGGTGCCAGGCACAGATAGATCGGGTAATTCCATGCCCCGACGATCAGCGCTGCGCCCAGCGGCTCGTGGCGTACCGACCCGCGGGCAGGCAGCTGAACCAGTGGAAGCCACGTGCGCTTGGTGCGCATCCAGGCCCGCAGATGACGTCGAGCGTACGACGCTTCGTGTGCGGTGACCATGATGTCGCCCATCCACGCCTCGAACGGCGGCCGACGTAGGTCGGCGTCGAGTGCCTCGATGATCCTGGCCTCTTGCTGTGCCAACAGCTGTTCGATGCCACGCAACTGCGCCGTTCGCCACTCGAGCCGTCGGGTGCGCCCTGACTCGAACACATCCCGCAGCTGCGCCAACACATCGGCATTCGTGCGAATGGTCGAGGCGACGGCATCGGTCGTCATTGCTGCACCTCTTTCCTACTGTGAACCGAGCAACCTACGAAACCGACCATCATCGCCCCACGAAGCGTGGGGAACGACGTTGCCGGAAGGCTTGTACGCCTTCACCGAAGTCTGCGGTGCGCGTCAGCAACCACTGACCTTGCCCCTCAAGGGAATGCGCGTCGGGCAACGCCGACAATGATCCCGCCGCCAACGCGCGTTTCGTCCAGTCATAGGACACAGTGGGACCTGCCGCGATCGCGCCGACCAAGCGAGTGAGTTCCTCCTCGTAGACCGCGTCGTCTGTCAGATGAGAGATCATTCCCCAGTTGAATGCATCATGGGCCGACACCTTGTCCGCGCAGAGAGCCATGCGCGCCGCGCGCGGGCGTCCGATTGCCGCCGAGAGCAGCGCGGTCGCGCCACCGTCAGGCATCAGACCGACACGGACAAAAGCCAATTGAAAGTAGGCGGACTGGGCGGCGACCACGAGGTCGCAGGCCAACGCCAGGGCGCAGCCGTAGCCGACTGCGGGCCCATGCACCCCGGCAATGATCGGCTTGGGTGAGGCCGTGATCGCCCGTACCACGGCGTTAGCGACCAATACGGTGGTGCCGTCCCCGCCCGCGCCCAGGTCGCCGCCGGCGCAGAAGGCCCGACCCGCACCCGTAAGGAGCACGGCGCGCACCTCGTCGTCGCGAGCTTGGTCCAGGCAGTGCAGCAGGCGCGTGAGCGTCGCGGTGTCAACGGCATTGAGCTTGTGCGGTCGATTCAGTTCGATACGCAAAACGCCGCTGCTGTCCAGGGTCGCCACGACCTCTTCGCCGGCATCCTCAGTTTCTTGCGCCTGCACAGTCATCGCGAGCAGTCACCTCCAAGTGTGTTCAACTGACCGCGCGCACGTCGGTTGCACTACGCACCGCCATGGTTCCCGAGCTGCGCAGGCACAACTTGCCCCGTCCGTCGAACACCTCAACCTGAACGAACATCAGCGTCTGTCCAGCACTGGTCAGCGTGGCTCGAAACGTCAATGGCAGTAGCGCCGGCCGATGGAATTGCGCGTGGAGGGCCGCAGTAACCGCAAGACGCTCGGGAAAGAGCTCACGCGCGGCGACAGCGCCCATGCAGTGATCGGCGATGGCCACGGTGATCGCCCCGTTCACAGCACGATTGAGATTGAGTCCGATTGGCGAGTGCTCAAGAACGCACTCGTAGAGCCCGTCCTCGGAGCGGATGCTGCGCACACCGCACCACCGCGGAAGGGCCAGGTTGTCGATCCAGGCCAGCCATTCCGCGCTCGGGGCTTCGCCGGATGGCGGAGGCACCCAAGCGGGGTTAGCCACGGTTGAAGGACGTTTGTGCTGAGCGGGATTCACTTCAACAGATCCTTGGCGATGATCATCTTCATGACTTCGCTCGTCCCGCCGAAGATTCTGGTCACGCGGGTGTCGGCGTACAGGCGTGCGATCGGATAGTCGAGAACGTACCCATAACCTCCGTGCAGCTGCACGGATTTGTCGATGACGCGCCCAGCGACCTCGGTGCAGAACAGCTTGGCGACCGCCGCGTCGGCCTCGGAGAGCGCGTGGACGTTGTGCTCGGCCAGCGCGCGTTCCACCATCAACTGGGAGGCGGCCACCTCGGTCGCACATTCGGCCAGGACGAACTTGGTGTTCTGGAAGGCGGCCACCGGCTTTCCGAACACCGTCCTCTCCCTGACATAGTCCTTGGCGAATTCCACCGCGGCGGCGGCAGCGGCGTAGCTCGAGACCGCCACCGAGAGCCGCTCCTGAGCGAGGTTGCTCGCCAGGTAAGCAAACGCCATGCCCTCCTCTCCCAGCAGGTTCTCGACCGGCACCTGGACGTCAGTGAAGGCCAGTTCGACGGTGTCGGAGGTTTTCATCCCGATCTTTTGAATCTTGCGGCCGACTTGGAAACCCTCGCTGGACGCCTCGACGCACAGAATGGACAGACCCGCGCGTCGATCGTTCGTCGACGGCGGTGACGTCCGGCAAACCACCAACACCAGGTCGGCTAGTGCGCCCCCTGTGATGAAGGTCTTCGCGCCGTTGAGCCGGTAGTGGGTGCCGTCATCGGACAGTTCCGCTCGGGTGACGATGCCTGCGAGATCCGATCCCGTGCCCGGCTCGGTCATGGCGATCGCGGTCATCAGATCACCGGAACAGAAGTCCGGCAGCCATCGCTGCTTCTGCTCGGCGGTGCAGTACCGCATCAGATACGGCAGGATCAATTCAGAGTGCGCAGCCTGATTGCCGAACGTGACGCCGGCACGCGCGGTTTCCTCCGCCATCACTAGTGAGTAGGTGAAATCCGTCGCGCCTCCGCCGCCGTACTCGACCGGCGCTTGGATACCCAGAAGCCCCAGCTGTCCCATGCGGCGATAGAAGTCGCGCGGCGGGTGACCGTCGTGCTCCCACTGCGGAAACTCAGGGATCACTTCGCGGGCGATGAAGTCCCGCAGCATGTCCCGGAATGCCGTGTGCTCGTCTGTGAAGATCGTGTTGCGCATGCCACCCGCCCCTTCTGCCGTGATGTGGGCCCGCCGCGGCCATCGTCAACCAGAGAACTGTTAACGATAGTTTACTATGAATGTGTCTAACAATCGCATCAGGGTCTTGACATCACACTAGACATGGAATCGTGAGAAACCCCTCGTAGCACGGACTCTATGGAATACGGATGAGTTGGGCAGATCTGTTGGGACAGGCTGATGTGAACGAATACTCTCGACTCACGGTGCTGAGCTGGCACCGCTCACCGACTACGACGCTCAGCGGGGGCCACCGACAACCCCAGCTGGTCGAAGTCGACGGTGCTGGCGCTGTTGCCCCGTTCCCGCAAGACGTGTTTCATCACCCGACCGACGGCGTTCTTGGGCAGCGCGTCCAGAAACTCGATGTATCGGGGAATCGCGAAGTACGGCAATGTCATCCGAAAGTATTCGAAGAGTTCGGCCGAGGAGATTTGCGGCCCTGGGGCGAGAACAATCCAGGCCTTGATGTCGTCTTCGGTCTGCTCCGAGGGCACCGCATGGACAGTGACGTCAGCAACCGCCGGGTGCGCTGAGATCGACGCCTCGAGTTCCGTACTCGAGATGTTCTCTCCCCGCCGGCGCATGGAGTCGCTCTTGCGATCGACGAACTCGAGTTCTCCACTCGGTCGCCGCCGTGCAGTGTCACCCGAGTGGTACCACAGTCCCCGATAGGCATCGAGGGTCCGGTCGGGGTCGCGCCAATAGCCGTCGAACATGGCGAACGGTTCACGAGGCCGGATGCAGATCTCACCGACCTCACCGTCGGGAACGGCACGGCCGCTGTCATCGAGGAGCGCCACCTCAAGGTCCGGCGCCGGGTACCCGCATCCACCACGGTCGCGCTCGCCGTTCCTCGGCGTGCACGACAGCGGTACGCATTCGGTTTGACCATAGAACTCGGTCCATGGGTCGATCCCAAAGCGCTGTTCAAAGGCCGCCTGGGTCCCGGGAGGCATCGGCGCCACCAGCATGGTGTGGACGCGGTGGTCGCGATCATTGTCGGCCTGCGGCACGGCCATGAGGGCCTGACCCATGGCTCCTACCCCCGCGACCACGGTGGCGCCGACCTCCCGGGCGCGTGGCAGGAACCCGCGCGCACTGAAGGTCGAGTCAATCGGGACCGGGATGCCGCGGGTAAGTGCGGCGGTCAAGACCAAAAGACGTGCGCCGCCATGAAACAGCGGCAGCGAAGAGAACAACGAGTCCTCTGGGCCGAGCCCGAATGCGTCGGCGGTGATGTTGCCGGCGCGCACGTAGTAGCCATGGCTCAGGACGCATCCCTTGGCAAGTCCCGTCGTCCCCGAGGTGAACATGATGGACATGACGTCGGCCGGGGTCACCGTCAGGGCAGGCGCCTGGCCAACTAGCTCGAGATCGCCGTACTGCGCCGTGGCGGTCCGATCCGCACCGTCACCTCCCGCGAGCTGAATCACATGGCGGAGACGATCCAGATGTACCAGCATCGGCCGTACGGCCTGGAGCCCAGCGGCGTCAGCCACCAACGCCGTGCTCGCAGAGTGAGTGATCTGATGCTTCAGGAAATCGCCCTTGAGATAGGCATTCAATGGGACCTGGATGGCGCCCAATTTGGCTAGCGCGAAGAACATCTCAAGCACTTCGACCCGATTCGGGGCGAGGACGGCGACCCGGTCCCCGCGACCGATACCCAGCGCGGCGAAGCCTGCCGCAAGTCGGTCCGTCTTGGCATTGATTTCGGCGAAGGTGAATACGTGGTCGTCCATGGCGCAGAACCGGCGATCGGGGGTCTTGCGAGCCCACCGGCGCAGCAGCCCAGGGATCGTCTGTTCCTCGATCATCGACGACATGGGTCAAGTTCTGCCGGCACCGCTATGCACCGAGCAGGGCGAAGGGCTCGAGGTCCTCGATGGCCGTCAGATGGCGCTCCGACATTGACTGCACCCTCTCGGGTGACTGCATCACCGGAGGGGTTACGGCCCAGAGGAACCCGTGCAAGCTATGGCGGCGGTAAGCCGCCCAGCAGTCATCGGCATCGAGGCTGGGACCACCCGCAGCGGCCAGGGCGGAGCAGTAAAGCGCCAAGAGGTCGCGCTCGTGTGCACGCCGATCGGCCACACTGAGCGCACCGCCGATGAAATAGGAGACGTCGTAGGACCAGGGCGCTACGCACACTCCCTGCCAGTCCAGGAACCCGACGGTCCCGTCGGGCAGGATGAACGTGTTGCCGATGTGAGCATCTCCATGCGCCAACGATCCGGGTTGTGCATCCTCGTATTCCCAGAGCATCTGAAACGCCCGCAGGACGCGCGCACGGTCATCCAGTGCGGCGGGAATTGACGGTGTCTGCGGCTGGGCCCGGTGATAACTCCAGAATCCTTCGCTGAGCAGCATCTGTGCCGCGGCCCGCACCGACGGCGATCCGGTGGACAGCCACGGCGCGAGTGTTCGTGCGTCCCCCCACGTAGTCGCGTGCCAGCGCGCCTGCGTTTCCAGACCTGCGGCCACTTCGTCGGTGGACAGTGGGTCACATGGCTCGCCGAAGCGAGCCTCCCGGTCGCGTAGGTCTTCCATCACGACGATGCCTTGCGGTTCGTCGGCGGTGATGCCGCAGAAGAATGTCTGTGGGAGCACCACGGGTAACTTTCCTGCGAGGTCGCCGAAGAACCGCGCCTCGAGGCGGTACGCGTCGTTGGTGTCAGCCATCCCCCGCAACCGCTCATCGAAACCGCCCTTTACGCAGATCTCCGTGGGAAGTCCGTTGTTGGGATCGGCGTAGCGCAGGTGGACGAGCACCTTGGTGGCCGTCCCCCAGATGACGTCGTTGGTGCTGACGGTCTCCACGCGCGTCCCGAGCGCGGCGCTGAACCAGTCCGGCGTGAGAGCCTCGGGGTCCATCGGTAGCGAATCGAAAGTCAGCACTGACATTTGTCCTCCTCGATCACAACATCCAGACTATAGCAGTGACTGATAACCATCGTTAACAGCATTACGATGAACGGGACATACGGCACGCCGCGCTAGCTAGCTGGCCTCTAATTATGCAGCACCGGCTTGGTCGGGACGATCTCCGACTGTCGGGCCGTATCCGTTGAACGACCGTTATTGCCCATCGGATACTACATCCTTCCCAGACCGCGGACACACTCGGCTCCGGAACAGGGCCAACGCGCGCCACGTGCACCACGGCACCCGGTCAGGCTGGGTATATCGTCCCGTCGATGACCCAGCCGAGCCGACGGCGCACCCAACAGGAGCGTCGCGCGGCGACTGAGCAGAAGCTGCAGGCCGCCGAATCGTGCCTTGCTCTGCAAGGTGGCAAACTCGAGACCGGTGCGGGTGAACTATCTTCGGGGGCAGGGCAACTCGCCTCCGGGCTGGGCGATGCACAAAGCAAGGTGTCGGCGATCACCGCCCCGCTGCGTCAACTGCCCCCACCGCCGCCAGGACCGTTGAGTGGAGCGGCGAGCCAGATCGAACAGCTCACGTCGGGAGTCAGCTCAGCAGCCACCGGGCCGATCGAGTTCACAGCGGGGCAGTGCAGCTTGAAACCGGAATCGGCAAGCTCTCCGACGGCGCCCACCAACTCGCCACGCAGCTCGCACAGGGGCGCGACCAAGTGCCCGTCTACGACCAGTCGCAGCGGGACCGCCTGAAGGACGTCGCGGCCACTCCGGCGGTCGCCATCACCGACAACACCGACTTGGGGGCCGCCGTGGCCGCCGTGGCGGTCGCGTTGGCGCCGTGGGCGTGCGCGCTTTGCACATACGTGATCACCCGCGCCGTGCCTGCAGCGGTGCTCACCTCCCGCGAACCCACCTGGCTGATCGTCGCCCGCGCCGCGATGCCCGGCACGACCGTGGCTATGCTCGCCGCCTGCGCGCTCAGCGTCATCCTCATCCCGATCCTGGACCTGTCCGTGGGACGGTGGTTCCAGCTGCTCGGCGTCACCCTGCTGACCGCGCTCACGTTCATGGCGCTGAACCAGCAGTCACTGCGATCTTCAAACGACCCGGCCGGTTCGCCTCCATCGCGGTGCTCGTGCTGGCTCTGGTCACCAGCCTGATGTCCACGATTCCGGCCGCACTGCACACTATCGGCGGCTTCCTGCCCACTCATGCGGCCATCCTCGCCCTGCGCGGGGTCGTCATCGGCTCAGACATCGCAGTGACCGGCGGCGCACAACTGGCCGCCTGGCTCGTTGCGGGCGCGGTAGCGACGGTCCTCGTCACCGAGGAGCGACGCGCGCTCAGCAGCAATGATCGGCTCTGTCCGCCGCCACGTAGGCGACGTGACGCGATTAGTCGGGCAACGAGTTGCTGAGCCGCTCGGTCGCAGCCAGGTAGTCCTCGATGAACTCGAGCACGACGTCGCGGGCCGGCTTCACCTTGTTCATCAGCCCGACGCCCTGGCCGACGAAGTAGGTCGCCAACGCCTGCGCCCCGGGATGGCCTTGCGCGGCAAGCACGTCGACCCGGCGCAACACCGGCTCGCACAGCATGGACTGCAACGGCAACGGCAGCGGTTGGTGGCCGTCGGAGTGCGGCAGCCATGCGTCGGTCCAGTCCGAAACCAGTTGGCGCGACGGCTTACCCGTGCGGCCCGCCGACCGAACGGTGTCCCGCGACGTCGCGGCGAGCATCTTCTGCACCGTGTGCGGTGCGGTCTCGGCCTCCTCGGTGGTCAGCCACACCGAGCCCGTCCAGGCGCCGTCGGCGCCCATCGCGACGGCGGCGGCCATCTGCCGACCCGTGACGATGCCGCCCGCGGCCAGCACGGGGATGGCGCCGCCGATGGCCTCAATCACTTCGGGTATGAGCACCAGCGTCGTCACCTCGCCACAGTGGCCGCCGGCCTCAGTGCCCTGGGCGACGATCAGGTCGACACCCGCGGCGACCTGCTTGACGGCGTGTTCCTTGGCGCCGACGAGTGCGGCGACCGGGACGCCGCGTTCGCGGCCCGCCTCGATCATGTAGTCGGGCGGCACGCCCAGCGCGTTCGCAATGAGCTTGATGGGGTGACTCATCGCCACGTCGAGCAGCTCGCGGCCGGTGTCGCCGGTCAGCGACGAACGACCGAGCCGCAGCTTCTCCTCGGGCTGGATGTCGTGCCCGCTCAGCAGCGTGGCGACGAACTCCCGGAATTCCGCAGGGATGCGGTCCACCAGTTGATCGCGGGACAGATTCTCGCCCTTGCCCTCGAACTTGGCAGGCACGATGATGTCGGCGCCGTACGGCTTGCCGTGCACGTGGTCGTCGATCCAGGACAGCTCCTGATCGAGCTGCTCCGGGGTGTACGCCGTGGCGCCGAGCACCCCGAAGCCTCCGGCGTTGGTGACGGCGGCGACCACGTCGCGGCAGTGGCTGAACGCGAAGAGCGGAAAGTCGATGCCGAACTGCTCACAGATGGCGGGTTTCACACCAGCCAGTATCGCTACTCCCGCAGCGGGGCGAACGCGAAGTCCGCCAACCCGTCGCGCCAGTCGACGGCGGCCCGGAATCCCAGCACGTCAGCCGCCTTGGCGGGATCGGCGACGATGTGGCGGACATCGCCGCTGCGGTACTGACCGGTGACGACGGGCGCGCCGCCGTCGCGCACCTCGCCCAGTCGGGCCGCGACCTCCATGATCGTGACGGGCCGCCCCGAGCAGACGTTGAACGCCGCGAAGCCGTCGACGTCCGAGGCGACCGCCGCGACGTTGGCCGCCGCCACGT
>NZ_JAVRPS010000595.1:0-17557 GCF_032162105.1 Mycobacterium sp.
CTTGATCATGTTGCCGCTGATCATCTTTCACCAGATCCAGCTGGTGGTGTGCGCGGCGATCGCCAGCCGGATGTCGCGCGCCGAAGTGGGCGAGCTCAGTTCCGGCTGACGTCGATCGGATGCGACGCCAGCAGGGACAGCGGCAACGGCTGACGCCGCAGCACCCGCGACCACAGATCCACCCTGGGCTCCACCAGGACGTCGGATGGCAAGGCGGACAAGACGATCCAGTCTTCTCGCTCGATCTCGCCGTCGAGTTGACCGATGGTCCACCCGGAGTAACCGGCGTACACGCGCACGCCCTCCACCATGGGGGCGACCTCGTCCGGGTCGGCGTCCAGGTCGACCATCACCATCCGGCCCTGCACGTGTCGTAGGCCCGGCACACCTGCTGGGTCCATTCCGACCCGCAGCGTGGCCAGGCACAGCGCGGCGTCCCGCTTGACCGGTCCACCGATGAACATGGTCTTGGGCTTGGTGGCCAGCTTCGCCCACTGCGGCAGGACGTTGTAGACGGCGGTCTCGCTGGGCCGGTTCAGTACGACGCCGAGCGTGCCACCGTCGTTGTGTTCGACGACGTAGATGACGCTGCGCCGGAACGTCGGCTCCAGCAGATCGGTGTTGGCGAGCAGCAGCGTTCCCGCACGTACCCGATGCACCGAGGGGGCGATGAAGTCCTCCGGGTCGTCTGAATGCGCCACCCGTCCATCATGTCACCAGCACCCGTCTGACGTGGCGAACAGACCCGGCCTGCCGGGATATTTGTAGTGTGGATGGGATTGCCGATCTCGGCGTAACACCGTTCGACAAGATCGGATCTGACGTGACCGAATCTCGCGCACCCATTGCCTTGTGGCAGTCGGTGCGCGCGCTGCCCGAATTTCGCCGACTGCTCGAGCTGCGCGCAGTCAGCCAGTTCGGCGACGGCGTGTTCCAGGCCGGGCTGGCGGGTGCCCTGCTGTTCAGTCCCGAGCGCGCCGCAGGACCGTGGCAGATCGCAGGCTCCTTCGCGGTGCTGTTCCTGCCGTACTCGCTCCTCGGCCCGTTCGCGGGTGCACTTCTGGACCGGTGGGACCGCCGGATGGTGCTCGTCGGCGCGAACCTTGCCCGGCTGGTGATGATGCTCGGCGTGGCCATCCTGTTGGCCGTCGGCGCGGGCGAGCTGACGATCCTGTGTGGGGCGCTGATCGTCAACGGCTTCACCCGGTTCGTGTCGTCCGGCCTTTCCGCCGCGCTGCCGCACGTCGTGGCCAGGGAGCAGGTGGTGACGATGAACTCGGTGGCCACCGCGACCGGTGCGGCCGCGGCGTTCCTCGGCGCCAACTTCATGCTGCTGCCGCGCTGGCTGTTCGGCACCGGCGACGCCGGTGCCGCTTCGGTGATCTTCATCGCGCTGGTGCCCGTCGCACTCGCGCTGTGGCTGTCGGTGCGGTTCAAGCCGCACGTGCTCGGCCCCGACGACAGCGCCAGGGCCGTGCACGGTTCGGTGGCCTACGCGGTGGCCACCGGCTGGGGGTACGGCATCCGGACCGTGTTGGCGGTGCCAACGGTCGCTGCCACGCTGTCCGGGCTGGCCGCCCACCGGATCGTGTTCGGCATCAACACGCTGCTGGTGCTGGTGCTCGTCCGGCACACCGGCATGCGCGACGTCGCCGGGCTCGGCACCGTGGTGCTGTTCGTCGCCGCGACGGGCCTTGGGGCTTTCGTGGCCACGTTCCTCACCCCACCGGCGATCCTTCGGTGGGGACGCTTCGCCACCGCCAACGGCGCGCTCGGGCTGGCGGCGGTCTTCCAATTGGGCGCGTCAGGGCTGCAGCTGCCGCTCATGACGTTGTGCGGCCTACTGCTCGGCGTCACCGGCCAGGTGGTCAAGCTCTGTGCCGACTCAGCCATGCAGCTGGACGTCGACGACGCGCTGCGCGGCCACGTCTTCACGGTTCAGGATTCTCTGTTCTGGGTGTCGTTCATCGGCGCGATCGCGGTGTCGGCCGCCGTCATGCCCGCCAACGGTCACGCGCCGGGGCTGGTGGTGTCCGGCGCGGTGGTGTACCTCGTCGGCCTGCTGGTGCACGCCGCGATCGGCAGGCGATCCAGCCCGTCGGTCTAGGGTGACGCGCATGGCGGGTGCGGACTCAGTGGTGGCCGATCTTCGTGCGGAGAGCGACGAACTCGACGCGCTCATCGCAGACCTACCTGACGAGCGCTGGCGCATCGAGACCCCCGCACCGGGGTGGACCGTCGCGCACCAGATCGCCCATCTGCTGTGGACCGACCGGGTCGCGGTCGTCGCCGTCACCGACGAAGCGGGCTTCGGCGAACTGCTGACGGTTGCGACCAAGGATCCGACGGGGTTCGTCGACGCCGGTGCCGAGGAGCTGTCCGCGATGCAACCCGCCGAGATGCTGGCCGACTGGCGACGCACCCGGGCCCGGCTGCACGACGAACTCCTCGTGGTGGCCGACGGCGGCAAGCTTCCGTGGTTCGGTCCGCCGATGAGCGCCACGTCGATGGCAACGGCCCGGCTGATGGAGACCTGGGCGCACGGCCTTGACGTCGCCGACGCCCTCGGGATGTCGCGCCCCGCCACGGACCGGTTGCGCTCGGTCGCCCACATCGGAGTTAGGACAAGGGATTTCGCGTTTGCGGTACACGGGCTGCCCGCGCCAGCCGATCCGTTCCTGGTCGAGCTGCGTGCACCCGACGGCACGACGTGGTCGTGGGGCCCCGCCGACGCCCCGCAACGGGTCAGCGGATCGGCCGAGGACTTCTGCATGCTGGTCACGCAGCGCCGGCCGCGCGCCGAGCTCGACGTGACGGCCGAAGGCGCCGATGCTCGGCAGTGGTTGACGATCGCGCAGGCGTTCGCCGGCCCACCGGGTGTCGGGCGAGACTAAAGAGCCGCGGCCGCGTCGGCAGCACCGTCGCCGTCGGTGTCGGCCAGCCGGACGTCCCACCGCCCGTCACCGTCGCCGTCGACGTACGCCTGATCGCCGACGAGTGCCCGGTCGGCCAGGCCGTCCCGATCGGCGTCGAGCAGCCGGTCATCGGCCGCACCGTCACCGTCGAAGTCCACCATCGGCCCACCGACCGCCTCGGCGCCGTCCAGCCCGAACCAGCGCACCTCCCCGCTTCGCCCCTTCGAGTCGACGCTCAGCGCCCACGTCCCCGACCCGTCGTCGGTGAACGACGCCTCGGGGTGCCCGTCGTCGTCCAGGTCGAGGACGGCGTGGTCGACAAGACCGTCGCCGTCGAGGTCGGCCAGCGCGTCGTCGAGGAGTCCATCGCCGTCGAAGTCCAGCCCGATCGCGTCGAAGACACCGTCACCGTCCAAGTCCAGATTGGGCTCGGCCATCCACATCGCCGCCGTACCGTCGCCGTCGCCCAGGCAATAGTCCATGGATACTTGGACGCGCCCCTAGCCCCTGGCGTTCCACCACTTCTGCAGTTCGGCGACGGCCTCGTCGTGGTCGAGCGGTCCGCGGTCCAACCGCAGCTCCTTGAGATGGCGCCAGGCCTCCCCTACCTCAGGGCCGGCCGGAATGCCGAGGAGCTGCATGATCTCGTTGCCGTCGAGGTCGGGCCGCACCTTCTGCAGGTCCTCCTTGGCCGCCAGTTCGGCGATGCGCTGTACGAGGCTGTCGTAGTTGGCCTGCAGCCGCGCGGCCCGCCGCTTGTTGCGGGTGGTGCAGTCAGCGCGCACCAGCTTGTGCAGCTTGTCCAGCAGCGGCCCGGCGTCGGTGACGTAGCGGCGCACCGCGGAGTCCGTCCACTTCCCAGCCCCATTGGCATCCGCGTAGCCGTGGAACCGTAGGTGCAGGTACACCAGCTGGGAGACGTCGTCCACCATCTGCTTGGAGTACTTCAGCGCCCGCATCCGCTTGCGGGTCATCTTCGCGCCGACCACCTCGTGGTGGTGGAAGCTCACACCGCCGTCGGCCTCGTGCCTGCGGGTGCCTGGCTTGCCGATGTCGTGCAGCAACGCCGCCCAGCGCAGCACCAGATCCGGACCGGTACTGACCCCCGGGTCGCTCCGCTCCTGCCTGCCGGACTGCTCCTCCAGATCGATGGCCTGCGACAGCACCGTCAGCGAATGCTGGTAGACGTCCTTGTGCTGATGGTGTTCGTCGATGGCCATCTGCATCGCCCCGACCTCGGGCAGCACCACCTCGCCGAGCCCGGTCTGCACCATCAGGTCGATGCCCGCGACCGGGTCGGCGCCCAGCACCAGCTTGTCCAGTTCGGCGGCCACCCGCTCGGCGGTGATGCGGCCGAGTTCGGGCGCCATCCGCTGCATCGCCTCGCGGACCCTCGGCGCCACCACGAAGCCGAGCTGCGAGACGAACCGCGCAGCACGCAGCATGCGCAGCGGATCGTCGCCGAATGACACCTCGGGCGCCGCAGGGGTGTCCAGCACGCCGGCCCGCAACGCCGCCAAACCGCTTAGAGGATCACAGAATTCGCCGAGCCCGCCCGGCGCCGACGGGTCCATCCGCACGGCGATGGCGTTGGCGGTGAAGTCGCGGCGCACCAAGTCGCCTTCGAGGGTGTCGCCGAAGCGCACCTGCGGATTGCGCGACACCTGGTCGTAGGTGTCGGCGCGGAACGTGGTGATCTCCACCCGCTGCGTGCCCTTGATGGCGCCGATGGTGCCGAACTCGATACCGGTGTCCCACAACCCGTCGGCCCAGCGGCGCACGATCTGTTGCACGCGTTCAGGCCGCGCGTCGGTGGTGAAGTCCAGGTCGGGCTGGGTTACCCGGTCGAGAAGCGCATCGCGGACGCTGCCGCCGACCAGGTACAGCTGGTGGCCGGCATCAGCGAACAATCCGCCCAACTCGCGCAGCATCGGCGCGTGCGGCTGCAGCGCCCTGACGGCGGCCAACAGCTCCACGTCGGCATGAGGATCGTTCGACACGTTCGCAGATCTTTCCATCGAGCCTCAACCGTGCTCACGGCGACATAACGACCAGGCGACAAGCCGACCACGAACGCGAGTGCATCGAGGGCGAAACTTCGATGGCAGCTACTATCGCTTGGGTGTCGGAGGGCGAACGAGCCAAACCACGACGGCGCCGCGGAAGGCGCCGCGGACGACGCTCGGCAGGTCCGCCGGAAGCCATCGCGCAGCCGGCGAATCCCAGCCCGTCCGCCGACCCCACCAAACCCCGCCACACCAACGGCTCCGCCAAGCCCACCGACGACCGTCACAGGCCCGGTCCCAGCCGCCGTCCTCCTGAACGGCTGCGCACCGTGCACGAGACCTCGGCTGGCGGTCTGGTGATCGACGGCATCGACGGCCCGAAGGACGACCAGGTGGCAGCGCTGATCGGACGGGTCGACCGGCGGGGCCGGATGCTGTGGTCGCTGCCCAAGGGCCACATCGAGCTCGGCGAGACCGCCGAGCAGACCGCGATCCGCGAGGTCGCCGAGGAGACCGGGATCCAGGGCAGCGTGCTCGCCGCGCTCGGCAGCATCGACTACTGGTTCGTCACGGAAGGACGGCGTGTGCACAAGACCGTGCACCACTACCTCATGCGCTTCCTCGACGGTGAGCTCTCCGACGAGGACGTCGAGGTCAGCGAGGTGGCCTGGGTGCCCGTCAAAGAGCTTCCCGCCAAGCTGGCCTACGCCGACGAACGACGCCTGGCCGAGGTCGCCGGGGAGCTGATCGACCGCCTGCACACCGACGGACCTACGGCGCTGCCGCCGCTACCGCACTCCTCGCCACGACGCCGCGCCCAGACCCACTCGCACACCCGAAACCGTCGACCCGACGAGTCCACGCAACCCCCAAAACCTGGCCGGCGGGCGAACGGCTGCGGCCAGGGTCCGTGAGGTGCCATGACGGCTAGCACGGCTGGAACGGCACTGTCGCGCTTGCTGGCCGTCGCCGCACTGCTGACGCTGATCGTCGTACCCGCACTCCTACCTCGCGTCGCCGCAGGCCAGCCCGGCTCGACGCCCTTCCTCCAGCTGCACATCGACCGGGTCACCCCCGACACCATGAGCACCACTAGCGAACCCATGGTCACCGTCGCGGGCACGGTCACCAACGTCGGTGACCGTCCCGTGCGCGACGTGATGGTACGGCTCGAGCGTGCGGCGGCGGTGTCGTCGTCCGCCGGTCTGCGCACCAACCTGGCCGGCGGCGTCGACCAGTACGAGGCAGTGGCCGATTTCACGACGGTCGCCCCTGAGCTGGACCGGGGTCAGAACGTCCCGTTCACGTTGTCCTATCCGGTGCGCTCGGCGGAACTGCCGTCGCTGCGCATCGACGAGCCCGGCGTCTACCCCGTGCTCGTCAACGTCAACGGAACTCCCGACTACGGCGCGCCCGCCCGCCTCGACGACGCGCGCTTCCTGCTTCCCGTGCTCGGCGTGCCGCCCGACCCGTCCACCGATGCGGCCGACACGCTGTCGGCCGTGGTGGCACCCGATACGTCGCGGCCGACCCGCATCACCATGCTGTGGCCGCTCGCCGACCGGCCCCGGCTGGCCGCGGGCGTGCCCGGCGGCACCACACCGGTGCGCCTGGTCGACGACGACCTGGCGTCCTCGCTGGGCAGCGGCGGCCGGCTCGACACGCTGCTCAACGCGATCGACTTCGCGACCAGTCCCGCGGTCGACCCCGGCGGCCAGGTCCGCAGCGCCACGTGCCTCGCGGTCGACCCCGACCTGCTGGTCACCGTGAACGCGATGACATTGGGCTACGTCGTCAACGACGTGCCCGACGGCGGGCTGGCCTCCCCGACCCACCCCGGCACCGGCCAGGACGCCGCGGTGAACTGGCTGAACCGGCTCAAGACCCTCGCCCAGCGGATGTGCGTTGCGCCGTCGGTGTACGCGCAGGCCGACCTCGGCGCGCTGCGGCGGGTCGGCGACGCGGGCCTCGGCGCGGTCGCGACCAGCGATGCGGGCGCGATCGTCGACAAGATCCTCGGCATCAAGTCCGTTCCTGGCGCGACCCTGATCGGGGACGGCCCGCTCACCGGTACGGCGGTTCAGCTGCTCTCGGAGCAGGGGCCGACCGTCGCGATCGCGGCCCCCGAGTTCACGCTCCAGGACGCCGCCGACGGTGAACCGTTGCCCTTGGACCTCGCGCCGCGCCGCTACACGCCCCAGGTGGTCACCGCGCCGTTCGACCCGATGGTCGGTGCGGCGCTGGCCGGAGCCGGCCGCACCCCGACCGCCCCGTCGTACCTCGACGAATCGCTGGACGTGCCGCTGCGACACGATTCCGCCGTCGCTCGGCTCCAGGATGCGCTGGCGTCGCTGCTGTGGCGCGGGCTACGCCCCAACACCGAGCCACGCACCCAGATCGTCGTCCCGCCACTGGTGTGGGACCTGACGCCGGACGACGCAACGGCCATCCTGTCCACCCTCGCCACCTCCATCCACGCCGGGCTGACCGTGCCGCGGCCACTGACCGCGGTGATCGCCGAGAGCGCGGCCGTGCCGCCGGACGACCAGCCGCTGCCCGGCGAGACGCTGGGCAATGCGCGCGCCCGCTTCGACGACTCGGTGACCGACGAGGTCGCCGCCGCGTCGGACAGGTTGGGCGGTCTGACGTCGGCGCTCACGGTCGACGCGCGCACCGGACTGACCGGCACGCAATACACCGCACCACTGCGCGAGGACCTGCTGCGGGCGCTGAGTCAGTCGCTGCCACGCGACGCGCGCAACGGCATGGCCGGGCAACGCGTGCACACCGTCGGCACCACCGTCGACGATCTGTTCGGCGCCGTCACCATCGTCAACCCCGGCGGGTCCTACACCCTGGCCACCGAGCGCAGCCCGCTGCCCTTGGCGCTGCGCAACGACCTGCCCGTGCCGATCCGGGTGCGGTTGGACGTCGGTGCGCCGCCGGGAATGACGGTCACCGACATGGGTGAGATCGAGCTGCCGCCGGGATTCCTGCCGCTGCGGGTGCCGATCGAGGTGCACTTCACCCAGCGGGTGGCCGTGGACGTGGCGTTGCGCACTGCCGACGGGCTGCCGCTCGGCGAGCCGGTGCGGCTGTCCGTGCACTCCAATGCGTACGGCAAGGTCCTCTTCTTCATCACGCTGTCAGCGGGTGCCGTGCTCGTTCTGCTGGCCGGGCGGCGCCTGTGGCACCGCTTCCGCGGCCAGCCCGACCGCGCCGATCTCGACCGGCCCCGGCGCCGCAACGCACAGGCCGGCGACCCCGATCCGCTCGACGTGGCGATCGCCCACGCACCGGACGACTCGTGAACGCTCCCCTGCCGCCGGCGCTGCCGCCGCGTCGGCCCCCACCCCCACCACCCCGCTGGCAGCCGCCTCCACCGCCACCCCGCCGACCGGTACCCCCGCCGCCACATCAGCGGATCCGCCGCGGTCCCGCGCCGCGCCGCCGCGCCGGTCGGCAGGAACTCTCCGACGCCGCGGTGGTGTCGCGGTCCTGGGGCATGGCGTTTGCGACGCTGATGAGCCGGATCACCGGCTTCATCCGCATCGTGCTGCTCGCGACCATCCTCGGTGCGGCGCTGGCCAGTGCATTCTCGGTGGCCTACCAGCTGCCGAACCTGATCGCCGCTTTGGTGCTCGAGGCGACCTTCACCGCGATCTTCGTGCCGGTGCTCGCCCGCGCCGAGCGCGACGATGCCGACGGCGGCACCGCCTTCGTCCGCCGACTCGTCACGCTGGCCACCGCATTGCTTCTGGTCGCCACCGTGCTGTCGGTGATCGCCGCCCCGCTGCTGGTCCGGCTCATGCTGGGCAGCGACACGCAGGTCAACCGGTCGCTGACGACCGCGTTCGCCTACTTGCTGCTACCGCAGGTGCTCTTCTACGGACTTTCGTCGGTGTTCATGGCAATCCTGAACACCCGCAACGTGTTCGGGCCACCGGCCTGGGCCCCGGTGTGCAACAACGTGGTGGCCATCGCCACGCTTGGCGTGTATCTGATTGTCCCTGGCGAACTCTCGACCGATCCGGTGCGGATGGGCACCGCGAAGCTACTGGTGCTCGGCATCGGGATGACGCTGGGCACCGTCACCCAGGTCGTCGTGCTGCTGGTCGCCATCCGCCGTGAGCGGATCAGCCTGCGTCCGCTGTGGGGCCTCGACGACCGGTTGAAGAGATTCGGCGCGATGGCGGCGGCCATGGTGCTCTACGTGCTGATCAGCCAGATCGGGTTGATCGTCGGCAACCGGATCGCCAGTGGCGCAGCGGCTTCGGGCCCGGCGATCTACACCTATACCTGGCTGGTGTTGATGTTGCCGTTCGGCATGATCGGCGTGACGGTGCTGACCGTGGTGATGCCGCGGCTGTCCCGCAACGCCGCCGCCAACAACAACCCCGCGGTGTTGGCCGACCTCTCGCTGGCCACCCGGCTGACCATGGTGACCCTGATCCCGATCGTGGCGTTCATGACGGTCGGCGGCCCGGCGATCGGCAGCGCGCTGTTCGCATACGGGAACTTCGGCGAGGTGGACGCCGGCTATCTGGGCATGGCCATCACGCTGTCCGCGTTCACGCTGATCCCCTACGCGCTGGTGCTGCTTCAGCTGCGGGTCTTCTACGCCCGCGAGCAGCCGTGGACGCCGATCCTGGTGATCATCGTCATCACCGTGGTCAAGATCGTGGGCTCGGTGGCGGCGCCATACCTGACCGACGACCGCGAGCTCGTCGCCGGATACCTCGGGCTGGCCAACGGGCTTGGCTTCCTCGCCGGAGCGACCGTCGGCTACGTCCTGCTGCGGGTCAACCTCAACCCGCCCGGCGGCCGACTGCTCAGTCTGGCCGTGGTGCGCACCATCCTGGTGACGATCACGGCCTCCCTGCTCGCCGGACTCGTCGGTCACGTGGTGGACCAGCTGGCCGGCCTGGAGTCGCTCACCGAGCACGGTGGCGGGGCGGGCTCGCTGCTGCGCCTGCTGCTGCTCGGTCTTCTGATGCTGCCGATCGTCGCGGGAGTGTTGCTGGCGGCGAAGGTGCCCGAGGCGGCGACCGCGCTGGCCTGGGTGCGGCGCCGGTTGCGCCGGGGAGGCCCACCTGCGGCGGTAGCCGCCGGGCCACCGGTACGGCCCGACCGACCGCGTCCGATGGGTCCCCTCACGTACTCTGATCAGAGGAATTCGTACCCGGGACCTCCACGTCAAAGTGTCGCGGTGCCACGGGGCGAGCCTCCGGCAGGGGTTGCCGGAGCCAGGCTGCGGAAAGGACCGGCGGTGACCGACGACTCCGCAGGCGGCTCCGCGTTCGGCGACGCCGGTGCTACCACCCGCATCCCGCGCCCGGCCGCCGACGACTTCCAGCCCGACGTGCCGCCCGACGCCTCCTACCCCACCTCCGGCCGCCCACCCGCCGACTACGGTGGCGACCCGACTCGCGAACCGCTCACCCTCGGCATGCCGAACGAGCCGCCGATCGAGGCGGCCACCGCCGAGGACGACGTCCACCTCATTCCCGGCGCCACCATCGCCGGCGGGCGCTACCGACTGCTGGTGTTCCACGGCGGTCCGCCCCATCTCCAGTTCTGGCACGCACTGGACACCGCGCTGGACCGTCAGGTCGCGCTGACCTTCGTCGACCCCGAAGCCGTCCTGCCGGACGCGGAACTGTCCGAGATCCTGTCGCGGACCATGCGCCTGAGTCACCTGGAGACGCCCGGCGTGGCGCGGGTGCTGGACGTCGCGCAGACCGGGTCGGGCGGGCTGGTGGTGTCGGAGTGGATCCGCGGCGGATCGCTCGCCGAGGTCGCCGAGACCGCGCCGTCGCCGATCGGTGGGGCTCGCGCCATCCAGTCGCTGGCCGCGGCGGCCGAGGCCGCGCACCGCGAGGGTGTCGCGTTGTCGATCGACCACCCTGGCCGGGTGCGGGTCAGCATCGACGGCGACGTCGCGCTCGCGTTCCCCGCCACGATGCCCACCGCCACGCCGGAGGACGACATCCGCGGCATCGGCGCCGCCCTCTACGCACTGTTGATCAACCGGTGGCCGCTCCCCGAGTCGGGGGTCCGCAGCGGCATGGAGCCTGCCGAGCTGGACGCCGCAGGACAGCCCGTCGAGCCGCGCGCCGTCGACCGTGACATCCCGTTCCAGATCTCGGCGGCAGCGGCCCGCGCGGTTCAGGAGAACGGTGGCATTCGGTCCGCGCCGACGCTGCTCAACCTCCTTCAGCAGGCCACCGCCGTCGCCGATCGCACCGAGACCATCACGCCGGTCGACGAGCCGGCAGCGCCGCAGCGGCACTTCACCGCGGAGCCCGATCCGCAGGCGCTGGCGCGCAGGCGCAAGGGGCTGGTGATCGGCATGAGCGTCGGCGCGGTGATCCTCGTCATCGCGCTCGTCGTCCTGGCCACCGTGTTGAGCCGGATGTTCGGTGACGTCGGTGGGCCGCTCGCAGGGGACCAACTCGGGCTGAACAGCCCGCCCAGTTCCAGCAGCACCGCGAACACCGGCGTCGTGAAACCGGTACGGGCGACGGTCTTCTCGCCGGGTGGTGAAGCCGACAACCCGGCCATGGCCGGCCAGGCGATCGACGGCAACCCGGCGACGGCGTGGACCACGGACACCTACAGCGACGCGGTGCCGTTCCCGAACTTCAAGGACGGCGTCGGGTTGATGCTGCAGCTTCCCAAGCCCACCGCGCTGGCCTCGGTGACGTTGAGCCTCAACAGCACCGGCACGTCGATCCAGATTCGGTCCGCCGACACCCCGACCCCTGCGTCGCTGAACGACACCACAGAGCTCAGCCCGCCGACGCCGATGAAGACCGGCTCCAACACGATCACCATCACCAACCCGACGCCGACGTCGAACGTGCTGGTGTGGATCACGACGCTGGGCAACGTGGGCGGCAAGAGCGAGTCGGCGCTCTCGGACATCACCCTCAAGCCCGCCTCCTAACGCACCATCCCCAGGCCGGGTGGGGACGTCCGCGCTGTTCAGCAGCCCGTTGGGCCGGTCCGGCTGAAGAAGTGTCAAGCGGGTGGTCCAGGGGTGATTAAGGTTCGGCTGTGGGCAACTTCGGGGGAATTGCCGACCCAGACCGGTCGGATGCCGAGCTGCTCGTCGCGCACGTCGCGGGCGATCGCTACGCCTTCGAGGAACTGTTCTACCGCCACCATCGGCAGCTGTACCGGCTCGCCCAGATCAGCAGCCGCACTCCCGAGGACGCCGCCGACGCGCTCCAGGACGCGATGCTCTCGGCGCACCGCAGTGCACCGAGGTTTCGCCATGACGCGTCGGTCAGCAGCTGGTTGTACCGGATCGTGGTGAACGCGTGCCTGGATCGGCTGCGCCGCAACAAGTCTCACCTCACTACAGTGCTTGAGGAGGACACCTGCCACGTCGGCGATCCGACGCCGCGGGTGGACACCGCCCTCGTGGTCGAACGCGCGCTCATGCGCCTGCCGGTCGAGCAGCGCGCCGCCGTCGTGGCGGTCGACATGCAAGGGTTCTCCGTCGCGGAGACGGCCCGGGTTCTCGGTGTCCCCGAGGGCACCGTGAAGAGCAGGTGCTCGCGGGCGCGCGCCAAACTCGCCGAGACGCTCGACTACTTCGCGCCGGTCGTTACTGACTCTGCCGAACCCTGGTGTCCGGCTGCGGCACCTGAATGATGCCGGGGCCGTTGACGACCTGCGACAGGCAACCGGGGATGTTGCGACAGGCGATGATCGCGCCCGCGCCCGGCGACGAACCCGGCACCGTGACCGGCTGATTGGGGATCCCGCACGTCTGGATGTACGGGTTGAACGGCTGGATGAATTGGCTGCACGGTTCGGCGGACGCGGTACCCGCCCCGACCGCGAGGCCGGTCGCTAGACCCATCCCCATGGCCAGTGCTCCTGCCCCGAACGTCACGGCCGATCCGATCGCGAGGAGCGTGCGTCGATGCCCAGCCATGATGATCCTTTCCCAGGCCGCGCAGCGGCCACTTCCAGCATCCCCCTTCAATCAACGCCGGTGGCCATTACGACCATTCCCTAGACTGCGCGCATAGCGACACCCGGCGCCCATCGCGCAACGCGGACCACGGGAGTGACAGTGAACGACGACACGGACGGGCCATCGGCCCCGATTCCGCTGGCGCTGCTCGCCGATCTTCAGGCCGGACTGCTCGACGACGACACCGCCGCCATGATCCGTCGCCGCGTCCGCGACGATCCCGAGCCGGCCCGCCGGATGGCCGGGCTGGACCGGGTCCGGCGCGATCTTGCCGACCTTGGCACCGATCCGGCCTCAGCACCGGACGCGCCGCCCGAGGTGACCGCACGCATCGCCGCCGCGCTGCGGGCCGAGCCGCCGCCGATGCACCACGTCGTCGAGCCGTCGCCCGTGACCGCGGCCCATGCGGCGCGCCGGTCGGGCACCCGATTGCGGGTCGCCGCGGCCGCGGTCGGCGTCGGCGCGGCGCTGGTGGCGGCAGGCGTCGGCACGGTGATGCTGCTGCACACCCCCGACCGCCCGGCGGCGACGGACCCGACCGCCGAGCGCATCACCGTGTCGAGACCGGCGAGCGGCCTACGCATGACCGATCCGGAGATCCTGGAGTTGCTCCGTCAGCCACCCGACCTCGGGCCGCTGGCCGATCCGCAACGACGCGCGTCATGCCTCAGCGGTCTCGGCTATCCGACGTCGGCGGCGGTGCTCGGTGCGCGGCCGCTTGCCGTCGACGACCGGTCAGGCGTGCTGGTGCTGCTGCCCGGTGACACGCCACGGGCCGTCAATGCGGTCGTGGTCGCGCTCAACTGCAGTTCGGTGGACACCGGAATGCTCGCCGAACGGGTGGTGACCCGGCCATGACCCGTCCCACCCGACCGTGGGGAACAGCCGGGCTTACGCTGGTGTTATATGCGTGCCCAACGCGGATGGCCACGCAGGGGCAGAAAGGCGGACATGACCTCTCCGACGGTTCATGACGTGATCATCATCGGTTCCGGCCCTGCCGGGTACACGGCAGCCATCTACGCTGCGCGTGCCCAGCTCAAGCCGCTGGTGTTCGAAGGCGTCCAGTTCGGCGGCGCCCTGATGACGACCACCGACGTGGAGAACTACCCCGGCTTCAAGGAAGGCATCACCGGCCCCGAGTTGATGGAGGAGATGCGCGAACAGGCGCTGCGCTTCGGCGCCGACATGCGCATGGAGGACGTCGAAGAGGTGTCGCTCGACGGACCGGTCAAGACCGTCACCGTCGGTGACGAGACCTACCAGGCCCACTCCGTCATCCTCGCGATGGGTGCCGCCGCGCGGTATCTCGGCATACCGGGTGAGCAGGAACGCATCGGCACGGGTGTCAGCACATGTGCCACCTGCGACGGGTTCTTCTTCCGCGATCAGGACATCGCGGTGATCGGTGGCGGCGACTCGGCGATGGAGGAGGCGATCTTCCTCACCCGGTTCGCCAGAAGCGTCACCCTGATCCACCGTCGCGAGGAGTTCCGCGCCTCCAAGATCATGCTCGAACGGGCCAAGGCCAACGAGAAGATCACCATCCTCACCAATACCGCGGTCACCGAGGTCGAGGGCGAGCCCAAGGTCAGCGGTTTGCGGTTGCGCGACACCGTGACCGGCGAGGAGTCCAAGTTGGCCGTCACCGGCGTGTTCGTCGCAATCGGCCACGATCCGCGCTCGGCGTTGGTCCGCGGTCAGGTGGAGCTCGACGACGAGGGCTACGTGAAGGTGGTGGGACGCACCACCCGTACGTCGATCGACGGCGTGTTCGCCGCGGGCGATCTCGTCGACCACACCTACCGCCAGGCCGTCACCGCTGCCGGCATGGGGTGTTCCGCTGCCATCGACAGCGAGCGCTGGCTCACCGACAACGTCTGACCCGTCCCCGATTTCCCAACGAATGGAGCACCACCATGAGTGACACCAAGGCGACAGTCGCCGTCACCGATGACTCGTTCTCAGATGACGTGCTGTCCAGCAGCACTCCCGTGCTGGTGGACTTCTGGGCCACCTGGTGCGGACCGTGCAAGATGGTCGCTCCCGTGCTCGAAGAGATCGCCACCGAGAAGGCCGGTCAGCTGACCGTGGCAAAGATCGACGTCGATGCGAACCCGGCGACCGCGCGGGACTTCCAGGTGGTGTCCATCCCGACGATGATCCTGTTCAAGGACGGTGCTGCGGTGAAGCGGATCGTCGGGGCAAAGGGCAAGGCTGCGCTGCTGCGCGAGCTCGCCGACGTGGTCTAACGACGCGGGTCGCCAGGTTTACCCCTGGCCTGTAGGTTTCCGGATCTTCGGGGACGTCTGCGACAATGCTTTCAAGGCTGTTCCGCCTCTCATTGCAGTCGCCAGCGTTGGTTCGCTGCCATCCGAGACCCGAAAGGCCAGGTATGTCGAGTCTGCGTCGCGGTGACCGGGGCGGCCCCGTGACCGAGATTCGGGCAGCCCTGGCGGCCCTGGGGATCATCAACAGCCCGGATTCGGATCTCACCACCGGCAAACACGTGGCACTCGATGCCTTCGACGACGAGCTCGATCAAGCGGTCCGCGCGTTCCAGCAGCATCGCGGGCTGCTCGTCGACGGCGTTGTCGGGGAGGCCACCTATCGCGCGCTCAAGGAGGCGTCCTACCGGCTCGGAGCCCGCACGTTGGCCCACCAGTTCGGGGCGCCGATGTACGGCGACGACGTCGCCACCCTGCAGGCCAGGTTGCAGGACCTCGGTTTCTACACCGGCCTCGTCGACGGACACTTCGGCCTGCAGACGCACAACGGGCTGATGTCCTACCAGCGTGAGTACGGGCTCTACCCAGACGGCATCTGCGGCCCAGAGACGTTGCGCTCCTTGTACTTTCTTGGTTCCCGGGTCACCGGCGGCTCACTGCACGCCATCAACGAGGAAGAGCTGGTCCGGCGTTCGGGTCCGCGCCTTTCGGGCAAGCGGGTCATCGTCGATCCTGGTCGCGGCGGTGACGACCACGGCCCGATCATGCAGGGCCCGTCGGGTCCGATCAGCGAGGCAGACATCTTGTGGGACTTGGCAAGTCGCCTCGAAGGGCGGATGACCGCGATCGGCATGGAGACGTTCCTGTCCCGGCCCGTCGGTCGTAGCCCATCGGACGCCGAACGGGCGGCCACGGCCAACACCGTCGGCGCCGACCTGATGATCAGCTTGCGGTGTGCTGCCCTGCCCGGGTCGGCCGCAAACGGCCTTGCGTCGTTTCACTTCGGCAACTCGCACGGCTCGGTATCCACCATCGGTCGCAATCTGTCCGACTTCATTCAACGAGAAGTCGCGGCGCGCACCGGATTACGTGACTGCCGCACCCATGGCCGGACGTGGGACCTGCTGCGGTTGACCCGGATGCCGACCGTTCAGGTCGACATCGGCTACCTCACCAATCCGCACGACCGCGATCTATTGGTGTCGCCACAGACCCGTGACTCGATCGCCGAGGGCATCTTGGCTGCGGTCAAGCGGCTCTACCTGCTCGGCAAGAACGACAGGCCCACCGGCACGTTCACGTTCGCCGAGCTTTTGGCCCACGAGCTGTCGGTCGAACAGGCCGGCCGCGCCGCGCAGGCCTGACGGTCCGCTACACGCACGGCACTGCGCCGGCACCGACCGGTCGCAGTTGGGCACTCTCCAGCAGGCGCTCCAACGCCGCCTCCACGTCGGCCTTCCAGCCCAGCCCCTGCTCCAGCTCGAGACGCAGCCGGGGGAAGTAGCGGTGCGGGGCAATGACTTCGAATCCGACGTCGCCCAGGAAGTCCGCGTCGACGATGCATTGCTCGACCGAGCAGTCGCCGAGCACCTCGACGACGGGACGCAGGTCGGGTGGCACCAGCCGGGGGTCGCTGAGTTCGGTGGCTTCGGCCGTCCGTCCGAACGCCTCCAACGCCCTGACGCCGCGGCGGACGAGGTCGCCCACGACTGACGCGATCAGGCCGCGCGGCAGCCCGTCGGGATCGTCGGTGGCTTCGATCCCGATCGAGGTGAGCAGAACGGCATCCGCACTGACCGGGCCGCTAGGGAAGAGCCCCGCCCGCGGGACGGCGCGCGGCGGTGCGTAGAACGCGTAGCCCAGGCACGGCGCGTCATCCGTGGACAGGCCGTCGGGATCACACTGCACGGCGATCTGACCGCACGACCCCCACTCGAGCATCACCATCGACAGCCAGGCTTCCTTCTCGAACTCCGGGTCGGCGAGGTGGTCTTCGCCAGGCAAGGTCGACGGATCGACTTCCCAGAACACGCAGCGGCGCGCGTGCTTGGGCAGCTGCTCGAAGGCTTCGAGCCGCAGCGGCGTGATTCGTGCCGACACTAGAGTCCCCGGTTCTCAGACGGTCCAGACATCAACGGTTGCCCCTCCAGGATAGTGATGCCGGTCGCGGCGGGCTTCGCGGTCGGCGCCGACGCCGCCCTGAACCCCGCTCCGCATCCAATCCCGTTGGTGCCCAACGTGTTTCCTCCTCGGAGTGCGGGCGACAGGGGCTTCGCGGAGCCGATGTGTCACAGTGACGTAATTACGCCGTGTGGTTGGTCACGGTTTGGTCGCGTTCATCAAGTCCACTATTCGCTGTAGGTCTTCGACCGACCCGAACTCCACCACGATCTTGCCTTTTCGTTTGCCGAGGCTCAC
>NZ_JAVRPS010000596.1:0-3182 GCF_032162105.1 Mycobacterium sp.
GGCAGTCGTTGGCGGGCAGCATAGGTCCGAAGAGCCAGGCACGCCGCCGACTCGCCGCTGCCTACGATTTCGATGCCGCGGGCGCCGGCGCCGGCGCGGAGCAGATCTCGGCGCCCCAGGAAGGTCTGCAGCAACACATCGGAGACCTCGGGGTCGTCGGCCATCACGCGGCGGAACTGCACCGGCGAGATCCGATAGATCCGTCCCGGCTCGACGACGCGGGCAGTCAGGGAGGCCACCTGGCCGGTCAGGAGGTTCAGTTCTCCCACGAACCCGCCCGGACCATAGAGCGCTACCCGTGTTTCGGCTTCGTCGTGGGCGGCCGGGCTGAGCAGCTCGATCCAGCCCGACTCGACGGCGATCAAGTCACAATCGGCGTCACCGACGGCGAAAACGACGTCCGCTGTGCAAACATCCTGCTGCACACCGTATGCCGCGAGCCGGGTGAATTGGGCCGGGGTCAGCTGCCGCGACACGCTCACCCGTCGGTCCGGTGAAGCGACCTCCTCGGGGCCGGTGCAGCCGAGGCTCATGCCGCGCCACGAAAGCAGGCGGCTGAGGCGGCTAGCGCGGTGACCGACGCCGGACCCGTGACGTCGGCGCCAACGGGTGTTAGCGCGTGAGGACCCCCGTTTCTTCGGAGCCGCATGCTGGTGTGTGGGCGTTGGGGATTACATGACTCCACGATCGGATACCCGTCGGTGGGAGGTTGGTGTATCAGAAGCCAGAGGGGTGGCCAGTTACTGGAACTTGACTCGGGTGTCGTTGAGACGCCCCCGGTCCTGAGCGGCGTCTTCATCCGGAAACCGTTCGAACACGATCTGCTCGTGCGCAGGCACGGCGACCTGGTGCTCGGAGGGGATCACGTAGGCACGGGCGAACGAGGTGCCGAGGTGCGCCGTATGCAGGTGCCCGCCGATGGTCCGGTCGCCTTGGACGGCCATCACGGCGGTGGATGTGGGGCTTGCCGTCGACGATCTCACCAGTGGCGGTCATCTCGGCGGGCAGCGGGTAGTGGGAATAGGTGTGCGCGGTGGGGTCGCCGGCGGGATTGGTCGACACGGTGAAGCCGTCGACGGCGCCGATGAGGGCCACGATGGCGGCGTAGATAATGTTTTGTTCGGCAGCCTGTTGGGTCAGGGATGCGATCAGTTCGGCGTTGCGGACTTCCAGGACATGCATGGACGTCTCCTTGCTGGTGTGGTCCTACTCGTTCGGCGACCGCGTTGCTGAGATTGTCAACCAGGGAGGGCGGCGCTCGTATCCGCCGGTGGACAGTGCGATCCGGCACGGCCGTTATTTCGGTGGGGTGGCCGGGTGCCCGTTTCCACACCAGCGTGCTGAGCCAGTGCTTGGATCCAATTGCGCCGGCGCTCGGGTGTGGTCTCGGCATACCTGTGGCTTGCCAGGCCATGACTAGCCCCTCGCCCTGTCCACAGGCGGATACGAGCGCGGATCAAGCGAATGACTCTGGAATGTAATCGGCGAACGCGCACGGCCGCCGCCGCCAACGGCGTCACGCCATGAGCACCATCCAGCGACCGTCGCCAACCGACCACGCACGTCTTACAGAGGTGATTCGTCATGTCCACCGTTCATCAAGCCACCTGGGAACTTCTTCGCGCACTGGGCGTCCGGAAGGTGTTCGGCAACCCCGGGTCGACCGAGCTGCCCTTCCTCGCCGACTTCCCCGACGACGTCGACTACGTCCTCGGGCTGCACGAAGGGGCAGTGGTCGGCATGGCCGACGCCTACGCTCAGTCGACCGGCGAACCTACCCTGGTGAACCTGCACACCGCAGCTGGCGTCGGCAATGCCATGGGCGCCATCATCAATGCCGCCAGCGGGCACAGCCCGCTGGTGATCACGGCCGGCCAGCAGGTGCGGGCGATGTTGACGCTGGAACCACTGCTGGCCAACCCTGATCCGACGGCGCTGCCGAAGCCGGCCGTGAAATGGGCGTTCGAGCCGCCGCGCGCGCAGGACGTGCCCGCCGCGCTGGCACGAGCGTTCCGCTACGCGGCGCTGCCGCCGGCCGGCCCCGTGTTCGTGTCGCTGCCGATGGACGACTTCGACCAGCCCGCCGACGAGGGCGGCACGGACCTCCTGGCGGCTCGCCGCGTCACCGGGCGTTCCGTCGCCGCGCCCGGTGAATTGGGCAGACTGGCACAGCGGCTGGCCGCCGCCCGAAATCCGGTGCTGGTGGTCGGCGCGGGACTGGATGCCGCGCCGGGCGGGTTCGACGCGGCCGTTGCGCTGGCCGAAAGGCAGAGACTGCCGGTGTGGCTGGCGCCGGAGACCGCCCGCGTCGGTTTCCCCACCGACCACCCGAATTTCCGGGGCAGCCTCCCGAGCGCCATCGCCTGGGTGTCCGAGTCGCTCGCTGGCCACGACCTGCTCCTGGTCGTGGGCGCCCCGATCTTCCAGTACTACCCGTACGCTCCCGGCGACTACCTGCCCGCAGGCGCTGAACTGGTCGCCATCACCGACGATCCGGGCGCAGCCGCGCGTGCGCCGGTCGGCGATGCATTGGTCGCCGACCCGGGTCTCACCCTGGTGGCCCTCGCCGAACTGGTGCCGCCGACGAACCGGCCCGCCCCCACACCCCGTGCACCGCTGAAGATTCCGCCGGCAGTCGGCACCCTCACGGCGAGCCAGGTCTACGACATCCTCGGGCCGCTGTTCCCGGCCGAGGGCATCGTGGTCAGCGAGTCGATGAACGGCGGCGCGGCAATGTGGGATCGGGTGAAGTTCCGGCATTCGGGGTCGTTCTTCTTCTGCGCTGCGGGTGCCCTCGGGTTCGCCCTGCCGGCCGCGGTCGGTGCCCAGCTCGCGCAACCCAACCGGCCGGTGGTCGCGGTGAGCGGCGACGGTGGTGCACAGTACGGCATCCAAGCCCTCTACACGGCAGCAAGCCGCCGGATGCCGGTCACATTCCTCATCCTCGTCAACGGCGAGTACGGAATCCTCAAGGGCTTCGGCGACTATCTGAACACCAACGGCGTTCCCGGGCTCGACCTCGCCTACCTCGACTACGAGGCGCTGGCCAAGGGCTACGGCATTCCCGCCGTGCGGACCGGGCGCCCCAGCGAACTGGCTGTCGCGATCAAGGAAGCGTTCACCGCGGCCGACGGACCCCACATGATCATCGTCGACGTGCAGCCGGGCGTTCGGCTCGAGCA
>NZ_JAVRPS010000597.1:0-4351 GCF_032162105.1 Mycobacterium sp.
GAGAACGTCGCCGACGGCGCGGACATCCGCGACTACCTGACCAACACCGCGCGCAAACACGGCATCGATCAGCACATCCGATTCAACACCCGCGTGCAGTCGGCCGAGTGGGACTCGACCACCGACACCTGGACGGTGCGCACGGAACAGGACGGTCCAGACGGTCGGGCTCAGAAGCTCTACCGTGGCCGCTTCCTGTTCTGCGGCACCGGCTACTACAACTACGACGAGCCCTACTCGCCGGAGTTTGCCGGCATCGAGCAGTTCGGCGGCGACGTGGTGCACCCGCAGTACTGGCCCGAGTCGCTCGACTACACCGGGAAGAGGGTGGTCGTCATCGGCAGCGGCGCGACGGCGATCAGCCTGATCCCGGCGCTGGCGCGGAAGGCGGCGAAGGTGACGATGCTCCAGCGCTCGCCGACCTACATGATGTCGATGCCGCGGATCGACCCGATGGTGCAGGCCATCCGGAAGGTGTTGCCGCGCAAGCTGTCACATTCCGTGGTGCGGGTCCGCAATGCGCTCATTCACGTGTCGATGTACTTCCTGTTCCGTAAGGCCCCGAAGTTCGCTCGGTGGCTGATCCGGAACCGGACGATCGCCGCCCTGCCCGAGGGTTACGCCGTAGACGTGCACTTCAAGCCGCGCTACGACCCGTGGGACCAACGCATGTGTCTGGTCCTCGACCACGATCTGTTCGACCACATCGGCGATGGCCGTGCCGAGGTGGTGACCGACCACGTCGACCACCTCGACGCCACCGGCATCGTGCTGAAGTCGGGCGACCGGATCGACGCCGATGTCATCGTCACTGCGACGGGCCTACAACTGCAGGCTCTTGGCGGCATCTCGGTCAGCATCGACGGCGCGGAGATCAAGCCCAACGACCGGTTCGTCTACAAGGAGTACCTACTCGAGGACGTGCCGAACATGGCGTGGTGCATCGGCTACACCAACGCGTCGTGGACGTTGCGGGCCGACATGACTGCGCGTGCGGTGGCGAAGCTGTTGGCCTACATGGAATCTCACGGCTACACGCACGCCTACCCGCATCTGGGCCAGGCCCTGATGAAGGAGAAGCCGACCTGGGATCTGGACGCCGGCTACATCCAGCGCGCACCGCACGCGCTGCCGCGCTCGGGCACCCGGCGGCCCTGGCACGTCCGGCACAACTACCTGCTCGACGTCGTCGACCATCGCTTCGACCGCATCGAGGAGTCCATGGTGTTCGGCCGGGTGTCCGTCCCGGCCGTGCAGTCGGCCTGAGTTACGGCGTGCGCAGAATCGCACCCGTTCCGAGCAATTGGGTGGCTGACAGCCCGAACGTGGCCTTGAAGCGGTCGGCGAGGTGTGACGGGCTGGCGAAACCGGAATCCACCGCGGAGGTCGTCAAGTTCTTCCCTGCGGCGATGGCCGTCCCGGCAGCCACCAGCCGAACCCAGAGTCGGTAGCGACGCAGACTCGTCCCGGCCTCGTCGCGGAACAGGTGCAGAAACCGCGACTCGGAAAGTCCCGCCTCGGCGGCCAGTTCCCGCGACGACACCGTCGTGGCCGGGTCCGCGCGAATACGGCCTGCGGCGAACACGATGCGGGGATCGATGACGCGCTCGACCGCCGGCGCGGCCAAATCCAGCCAGCGGCAGGCGCTTTGGTCGTCGTCCGGGGTGAACAACAGCCGGTCCCCGGCGGCGTGGTGAACGCCGATGCCGTCGACCCACTGGCCGAACTCGTGGCGGCACGAGTCCGCCCGATCCGACGTCGGCTCCAGGTAGCAGGACACCAGTCGGCCGCCGTGGCAGATGAGCTGATGGGTCAGTCGCGGCGGGATGAGGACGCTGTGCGCATCGCGTGTCTTTCCGTCGGGGGTCAGCACCGTGAGCGGCCGGTCGACGCCGACGGCCAAGCACCACACGGATCCCGAATGCGGCGCCAGATTCAGGCTCGGACCGGCGTAGAGCGCCTGGCCTGGCCACAGCCAGATCGACGAAGAGCAGGTTTGTGGAAGCGCCGACGCCACTTCTAGGACCATGCTGGCCTCCTACGTGAACTGGGACAGGAGGCTACCGTGGCCAGCGTTGTCGGCACAGCGGTCATCGTCGCAATAGGTGTGTTCTTCCTCGGCATGGGCGTCTATGCACTCGCCGCCCCCGCGATGCTGGTGCGGCCGTTCGGCATCACCCTCGAGCAATCCACATCGCGGTCGGAGGTGCGCGCCGTCTACGGCGGATTCGGCCTGGCGATGGCAGCGGTGCTGACGTACGCGGCCGTGGCCGCAGGCCCCCATCGAACCGGCATCCTGCTTGCCGTCGGTGTGGCGCTGGCGGGAATGGCGCTCGGCCGCCTGGTTTCCGCCGTGGTCGACGGCCGGACCGCGTTCTATCCCAACTGGTTCTACTTCGGCGTCGAAGCCGTTGCCGCCGCTGCGCTGCTGATCACGGCGTGACCACGTGCCCGGTCGGCGGTTTGCGCGATGCCTGCCGATCCGACTGGCAGAAAGACGTCGGACCGCTTGATTACTGCCAACGGGCGATCAATTTCTGCCAGCGGAATTAAACCTCTGACCTGCTGGTTTGAGTAGTCAGATCGGCGAGAAAGGCCTCCCGCCGACAGACCCAGAACATCAGAGAAACGCACAGAAGAGGGATCATCATGAAGAAGTCGGTATTCGCTACCATCGCCGGAATCACAGCCACTGGGTTCGCCGCAGCTCTGTTCGGCTTGGCCGCCCCCGCCAACGCGGGCATCGACCACCAGCAGTGGATCAACGACATCCAGCATCACGCCATCGTCGGGTCGGCCACCTCGACCGTGGGCAACGGACGCTGACCCACCCACACCAAGAAGGGGCACCCATCAATTGGGTGCCCCTTCTTCGTGCCGCCACCCCCCTTGCGACTTGGGCGCGGAAACCCTCGCTGAGCGGGCTGTTGCGGAATCGCGTGTCGTATTGAGCGTCTGATCTGCGGCTCGTGGAGAATGTGTTGGTGGCCAAGGGTTATCGACCGGTAGTGCGTGATCAGTCGTTCTTGTTGCCGCCGGACATGCGGGAGTGGCTGCCGGCGGATCATTCGGTGTGGACGTTGATCGGGATCGTGGAGCGGCTGGACACCTCGGCGTTTCACCAGCGCCGACGCACTGGCGGGGTGGGCCGGGCGGGGTATGACCCGGACATGTTGGTGACGCTGCTGATTTGGGCGTGGTCGCAGGGGGTGCGGTCCTCGCGGCGGATCGAGCGGGCGTGCGCCGATGTGGTGTCCTATCGGGTGATCTGCGCTGGTGATGGGCCTGATCACGTGACGATCGCGCGGTTCCGCGCCGACAATCACGCCGCGTGTGAGCAGTTGTTCGGCCAGGTGTTGGTGTTGGCCGCCCGGTTGGGGTTGGGCCGGTTGGAGACCGTGGCGCTCGATGGGGTGAAGATCGCGTCGAATGCGTCGCTGTCGGCCAACCGCACCACCTCGGGGTTGGCGAAGGCCGCCGAGGCCGAAGCGGCCCGGATCGCCAAGGCTGCGGTGGCCGCGCACGAGGCCACCGACGCCGAAGAGGACGAGATGTTCGGCGAGGACAATCCGGGGTCGGTACCGGCCGAGTTGGCCGATCCCGCGGTGTTGGCCGAGCGGATCGCCGAAGCACTCGCGCAGCCGGACCCCGACGCGGCCACCGTCGAGACGCCCGCCGATCCCGCTGAACCCGAGGAGCGGCCACCGTCGGCGGAGTCAATGAAATGGCAACGGGTTGAACATGATCGGTTGGGGCGCATCGTTCAAGCCCGGGCCCGCATCGACGCCGAGGTCGCCGCCGGGCGGGCCGAGCGCGAGGCCATGGTGGGCCCATACTTGGCGCGCATCAGCGCCGGGGAGAAGATCATCGGCCGGATCCCGGTCGAAGCGCAGGTCGCGTTGGCCGAACGGCGGCTGGCCCAGACGATCGCCGCCTACCAGGCCAAGCTGGCCACCCGCAGTCGGCGGGGCCGCCCACCGGTACCGGTGGAGCAGCATAACCGGGTGCGTACCGCCCAGGCCCAACTCCAACGGGCCCGCGCCGCCGCCGACACCGCCCAGGCCAAGGCCGAGGCCGTCGAACGCGTGGCCAACATCACCGACCCACAATCACGCATGCAGCCGCTGCGCGGTGGCGGTTGGTTGCAGGGCTACAACTGCCAGGCAGTCACCGCGGCCGACGGGCTGATCCTGGCCACCGACGTGGGGACCAGCCCAGTCGACAATCAGTACTTCCGCGACATGGTCGACAAGACGGTCAGCGCAGCAGACGTGATCGCCCGCCACCGACCACCGCAGCCCTGCGATGAGGCCGAGGCAGCCTCGATCGGGATCCTGCTCGCCGACGCCGG
>NZ_JAVRPS010000598.1:0-3376 GCF_032162105.1 Mycobacterium sp.
CCCGCTCGCTGAACGAATCGCTGCAGGCCTCGCTCGCTGCGGCGAAACTCGAGGAGAACGAACGTGCCACGCGGGTCAACGAACTCGAGCGTCAACTCAACATCCTGCGCCAGGTCACCGAGCACGCGGTGAAGTTGTCGCCCCAGCCGGAAGCCCCACTGGTACCCATCGCCAAGTGACCTCGCAGCCGTAGTGCCTATGCTGGTTACCCGGCAAGGGCCAACCGGATCCCGAGGTAGCGCAACATGAGCACGAGCGATCGAGTGCGCGCGATCCTTGGTGGGACCAGCCAGGCATACCGAGGCGATCCCGCCTATCGCGAGCGTCCCGACGTGCACAACGAACTGGAGTGGATCGGCAAGCGGCTGAACCAGCCCATCCGGATCGCCCTGGCGGGCACGCTGAAGGCCGGCAAGTCGACGCTGGTCAACGCGCTCGTCGGCGAGGACATCGCGCCCACCGACGCCACCGAGGCCACCCGCATCGTCACCTGGTTCCGCAACGGGCCCACCCCCAAGGTGACGGCGAATCACCGCGGCGGGCGCCGCTCCAACGTGCCCATCGCGCGGGACCCCGGCGACCGGGCCCTGACCTTCGACTTCGCCAGCCTGGACCCCGAGGACGTCGTCGACCTCGACGTCGAGTGGCCGGCCGCCGAGCTGATCGATACCACGATCATCGACACCCCCGGCACCTCGTCGCTGTCCCGCGACGTCTCCGAGCGCACCCTGCGGCTCCTCGTCCCCGACGACGGCGTGCCCCGGGTCGATGCGGTGGTGTTCCTGCTGCGCACGCTGAACGCGGCAGACATCGCGCTGCTCAAGCAGATCGGCACGCTCGTCGGCGGCTCGGCAGGTGCGCTCGGCGTCATCGGGGTGGCGTCGCGGGCCGACGAGATCGGCGCTGGCCGCATCGACGCGATGCTTTCGGCCAAGGACGTCGCGACCAGATTCACCGCCGAGATGGACAAGACCGGCATCTGCCAGGCCGTCGTCCCGGTGTCGGGCCTGCTGGCGCTGACCGCGCGCACGCTGCGGCAGAGCGAGTTCGTCGCACTGGAGAAACTGGCCGGGGTCGACGCGACCGAGCTCACCAAGGCGATGCTGTCGGTCGACCGCTTCGTCAGGGAGGACAGCGAACTGCCCGTCGATGCCGCCACCCGCACCGCGCTGTTGGACCGGTTCGGCATGTTCGGCATCAGGATCTCGATCGCGGTGCTGCGGGCGGGCATCAGCGACTCGGTGGCCCTGGCCGACGAGCTGCTGGAACGTAGCGGCCTGATCGCCCTGCGCGACGTGATCGACCAGCAGTTCGCGCAGCGCTCCGACCTGCTCAAGGCCCACACGGCGCTGCTGTCGCTGCGCCGCTTCGTCGAGGCCAACCCGATCTACGCCACGCCCTACATCCTGGCCGACATCGATCCGCTGCTGGCCGACACCCACGCGTTCGAGGAGTTGCGGCTGCTGAGCCAATTGCGTTCGCGGGCAACGACGTTGAACGACGACGAGATGGCCTCGCTGCGGCGGATCATCGGCGGCTCCGGTACCGACGCGGCCAGCCGACTCGGCCTGCAACCCGATGCGCCCTACGACGGGCCGCGGGCGGCCTTCGCGGCGGCACAGCGCTGGCGGCGCCGGGCGGATCACCCGCTCAACGATCCGTTCACCACGCGTGCGTGCAGGGCCGCGGTGCGCAGCGCGGAGGCCATGGTGGCCGATTATGCCGCCCGCGGTCGCTGAAATCGGCTAACGATTCGGGCTCGTTCGACGACATACCGGACATGCGTGATTGCGTGGGAGTGTCGGTCGGTGCGACGAATCTGGTCGCCGCCCGCGCCGATGGCGGCGCGACCGTCCGACCGGCGGCCGTGACCTGGCGCGGCACCGTCCTGACCGGGTTCGTCGAGCGATTCGGCGACCCGGTGCCGATCGTCGCCGAGGACGGTTCCGCACACGCCGCCGACCGTCTGGTGGCCGAGGCGGTGGCCGACCTCACCCGGGCTCGCGGCCGCGCCGATTCGACCTGTGTGGCGGTGCCAGCACACTGGGGCGCGCACCTCGTCGACCGGATGCGCGCGCTGCTCCCCGACGCGACGGTGACCTCGGACGCCGTCGCCGCGCTGACGGCGCTGCGCAGCCATCCCGGGTTGCCCGCCCGCGGTGTCGTCGCCCTGTGCGACTTCGGGGCCACCGGCACGACGATCACCCTCGCCGACGCGGGAGCGGACTTCCGCGCCATCGGCGACGCCGTCCGCTACGACGACTTCTCCGGCGACCTCGTCGACCGTGCCCTGCTGACTCACCTCCTCGCTGGTCTCGACGTCGACCCGTCGAGCACGTCGGCGGTCGCGTCGCTCACCGCATTCCGCGAAGGTGTCCGAAACGCCAAGGAGCGGTTGTCGTTCGAGGCCGCCACGGGACTGCCTGGGCCGCTGCAGGGTACGACGGTCCGGCTCACCCGCGCGGAGCTGGAGTCGTTGGTGCGCGGACCGTTGGACGGTGTGCTCGCCGCATTCGACGACACGCTGCGACGCAACGGCCTCTGGCGCGCGGATCTCGCCGCCGTCGCGACGGTCGGCGGTGGGGCACGGATACCCCTTGTCACGCAGCGCCTTTCCGAAGCGTTCCGGATGCCGGTGACCACCACGGCCCACGCCCAGACCGTCGCGGCGATGGGCGCGGCCCTGCTGGGCGGCCGCGAGCCCGAGGCCGTGACCCGGCTCGCCGCGGCGCCGAAGACCGGGACGGTGCTGTCACCGGTCGCGCCGCGGGTCGAGCAATCGGTAGTCGCGGCGATGGCGTGGTCACAGTCCTCCGTTGAGGCAGGGGAGCCGCTCGACGATCCCGACTGGGCCCGGCCCGATGTCGTGTTCGAGCACGCCGTCGGTGACGAGGGTGACGCACTGCCGCCCCTGCCGTGGTACCAACGGCCCGCGCTGCTCTTCGCGGCGGCTGCCTGCGCTGCTGTGTTCGCCGCCGTCGGTTTGGTGGTCACCACGGACACCGACGCGGCGAACGCCTCATCGCCGATGCCGACCGTCAGCGCGACGCCGTCGATGTCCGACGCCCAGGTTCCGGTGGCCGCCGGCGCAGCGCCGCCGGTCGTCACGCAGACGGTCATCGCGGCAGGCCAGCCGAACGTGGTCCGTTACACCCAGGCGCCACCCGCCCGACGGGCCCCTGTACCTCAGGCCCCCGCGCCGGCCCCGCAGGATCCTCCGCCCGCGCCGGTGACGACGACACCCACCACCACGACGACCGCGCCGCCGACTTCGACGACCACCCCGACCTCGACTTCGACTTCGACGCCGACTTCAACCTCGACCTCGACCTCGACCTCGACCTCGACTTCGACCTCGACGTCGACTTCGACTTCG
>NZ_JAVRPS010000599.1:0-3041 GCF_032162105.1 Mycobacterium sp.
ACCCACGGACGTGCCGATCGTTAGCCTGCTGGCCGGCACCGTAAGTGAATGGGCCGGACACGTCGAGCCCGATCTGTGGCGTCGCTACGTGGCGCTGCTCCTCGACGGCATGCGCCGACACGACGGCCAGAGCCGATTCGCCGTCAGCGCCCTGAACGACGAGCAGATGGACGCGGCCATGCGGGGATGGCTTCCCGCGGGTTGACAAAGGTCTATATTTGTCGTACTCATAAGACATGTCAGCTGCTTTGTCTCATCGCACGCCTGCCCGATTCCAGCTCGGAAGGGCTGAGACATGGCCGAATCCCTGGCCGATGTACAAAGCACTCCGCGACCACGACCCCGTGCACCACGTCGTCCCGCAGGACAACCCCGAGCACGACTACTACGTGCTGTCGCGGCACGCCGACATCTTCACCGCGGCGCGCGATCACGAGACGTTCTCGTCGGCGCAGGGATTGACCGTCAACTACGGCGAGCTCGAGCTGATCGGGCTGGCCGACAACCCGCCGATGGTCATGCAGGACCCGCCGGTGCACACCGAGTTCCGCAAGCTGGTGTCGCGCGGCTTCACGCCGCGGCAGGTCGAGGCGGTGGAGCCCAAGGTCCGTGAGTACGTGATCGAGCGCATCGAGCGGATCCGGGCCAACGGCGGCGGCGACATCGTCGGCGAGCTGTTCAAGCCGCTGCCGTCGATGGTCGTCGCGCACTACCTCGGCGTGCCCGAGGAGGACCGCAACCAGTTCGACGGCTGGACTGAGGCGATCGTCGCCTCCAACACCGCCGAGGGCGGCATCGGCGGTGCGCTGGAGAATTTCGGCGACGCGCTGGGCGGGATGATGGCGTACTTCACAGCGCTCATCGAACGCCGCCGCAGCGAGCCCGAGGATGACACCGTGTCGCACCTGGTGGCCGCGGGCGTCGGCGCCGACGGCGACATCGCGGGGGTGCTGTCGATCCTGGCGTTCACGTTCACGATGGTGACCGGCGGCAACGACACCACCACCGGCATGCTCGGCGGTTCGGTGCAACTGCTGCATCAGCGGCCCGACCAGCGCGCCATGCTGGCCGAACACCCGGACCTGATCGGCGGTTCCGTCGACGAGTTGCTGCGACTGACGTGCCCCGCCCAGATGCTCGGCCGCACGGTGACACGCGACGTGACCATCGGCGACACCACGATCCCCGAGGGCCGCCGCGTGATGTTCCTCTACGGATCCGGCAACCGCGACGAGCGGCAGTACGGTGACGATGCCGGTGAGCTGGACGTGACCCGCAAGCCGCGCAACATCCTGTCCTTCAGCCACGGCGCACACCACTGCCTCGGCGCGGCCGCCGCCCGCATGCAGTCGAGGGTGGCACTCGAGGAGCTCATGACCCGCATCCCCGACTTCGAGGTCGACGAGGACGGAATCGTCTGGGCCGGCGGCAGTTACGTGCGTCGTCCGTTGTCGGTGCCGTTCACGGTGAAGTGATGGCGGGCGACTGGCTGGCCGAACGCCGCACCGAGGTGGCCGCCGACCGGATCCTCGACGCCGCGGAGGAGCTGTTCACCCGCCGGGATGCGGCCACCGTGGGGATGAACGAGATCGCAAGGGCCGCAGGATGTTCCCGCGCCACGGTGTACCGCTACTTCGAGAACCGCGATGCGCTGTACACCGCGTACGTGCACCGTGAGACCTACCGGGTGTTCAGGGAGATGGGCAAACGCATAGCGGGCATCGCCGATCCCCACGAGCGACTGCTCGAAGGCGTGGTCGCATCCTTGCGCAGCGTTCGCGAAAGCCCCGCGCTGTCATCGTGGTTCGCCTCGACCCAGCGCCCGATCGGCGGCGAGATGGCAGAACGCTCGGACGTGATCAAGGCGCTGACGGAGGCCTTCCTGCGCTCCCTGGGCATCGACGACGTCGAACAGCGTGCGCGCTGGTTGGTCCGCGTGATGATCTCGCTGCTGGTGTTCCCCGGTCACGACGAAGCTGACGAGCGGATCATGCTGGAGGAGTTCGTGATGCCGATGGTCGCGCCGACGCTCAACGCTATGCCACCCAGTACGCCTGGGCCTTGATGAACCTGCGCGGAATCTTGTAGTCCTCGCGAAAGATCTTGGCCACTGCGCGGGTGGTGCGGTTGTCGCAGGCGACCCAACCGAAGTGGTCGGCGGCGTCGAAGGCGGATGCGCCGACCGCCTCCACCAAGGCCTCCCCGGCCTTCTTGCGGTCCACCCACGTCACCTCGCCCGTGCCGACGGGCAGCTCGCGATCGTCGTCGTGGGCGGACTCGAAGATGACCTTGGAGGGCGTGACGGTGCCACCCCCCGTCGCTTCGCTCGCCCGGGCGATGGCGTCGAGCAGTGTGTTGATCGCGGGCAGTGAGGCGGCGTCGCCCACGATGACGTATCCGGCCGGTGCGGGTTCGGGCAACCTGAAGTTGCTGCCCAGCACCGTCACCTCCAGCGTGTCGCCTGCCTTGGCCTACGCCGCCCACCGGGTGGCCAGCCGTCGGGGAACCAGCCGCGCACCCACATCGTCGGGTGTATCGGCCCCTCGGTGAGCAATTCCTTGCCGTCGAAGTGCAGTCGCAGGTAGTTCGGCGTGAGCTCGGTGCGGCCCGTCACCGTCAGCTCGTAGTCGCCGCCCCGCCACAACTTGACGAGTGCGCCGGAAAGCCCGCGCGACGGCTTCTGCTCGGACATATACCGCTCTCTCGAATCGACTTAGGGCAGCATAACCTAATGTCGCCTGCCCGGGAGACCTCCGTGGCCTCCAGGGGAGCGGCTTGAGCGTCGGTTCTGCGTGCAGGGCGTAAGAGTGCGAGTAGCCCGCACCACCCACGCAGAGTCGATCGGGCGCCTACGTCTTGACCCGGGTGAACCGGTGCAGCAACCACGCCAGCGGAATCGTCACCAGCATCGTGACCACGAACAGCCAGACCATCGAACCCGTGTAGATGTGGAAGTGCAGGATCTCGACCATCACCAACTCCATCATGACCAGATGGATCAGGAAGATCTCGTAGGAGATCTCGCCGAGGAACACCATCGG
>NZ_JAVRPS010000600.1:0-8570 GCF_032162105.1 Mycobacterium sp.
TGAGCAGCAACGGTTCGGCGGCCAGCGCCGTCGCCCCCAGGGCGATCTCCCCGAACACCATGAACCGAGGCTTGTCGATGCGCAGGTCGATGACCATGTCGATCTCCAGCGGGATGCGGATCGAGAACGTGATCTGCTCGCCGACGTGGCGGGTCACCGACGGCGTCTGGACCTTCACCTTGGCGGTGACCTTGGCGATCCCGCCAGGCCCCTGCCCCATCGGGCCCATCTCGAACTCGTTGCCTGCGATCTCCGCGATCGCGTCGCCGACGCGCTCCTCGGTGACCGCGATCTCGAAGAAGCGGCGGCCGAATTCCTCATAGGTCAAGTACTCGTGGTCATGCATGGTCTGGTAACCGTCTCACGTCCGCGGCCCGAACAGTCGGATCCTGGCAATGGCGAGCGGCCCGGACCGCATCTCGGCGATGAGCACCTGGCGCCGCCCATCTGACTCGATCCCGGCCGCCACCGTGTCGCCGGCGGCGATCAGCTTGCGGAACTGCGAGCCCGCCAGCCGGCTCACCAACTCCGACGTCGCGAGCCGGCCGTCGTCGCCCAGCGTGATGAGCACCCCGTCGGAGAGTCGACGCCGGACGGCGACTTCGTCTCCGGCGCACGCGTCGTCGAGGAACGCGGTCAGGTGGCGTTTACCGCGCGCTCCCACGCCCCGGAAACCCGACATGAAGCCCACCGTTCCCCCGAAACGCTGGTTCATCAGCAACCCGCGGGACAGCGAAAGGCCCGCAGGCACCGCCGCCAGTCCGGCCCTGGCGAACTGCACCGCCATCGCGGGCAGCTCCCAGTGCGCTTGCAGCCGAGCGATTCTCAGCTCGCCGTCGCTTGTTTCGACGTCGTACCTCAGGTAGGCGGGGATCCGCATCACCAGCGAGTCCGCCATCGACACCTCGAGGTCGACGTCGCGGACGACCGTGCGGCCCACGACGATGTCGGTGTCGCGGTCGAAGGTGATGTCGCGCGGGCCGATGAACGTGTCGTAGAACCGTTCGATCTCGGCGCGGCCAGCGTGCGGGCTGGACCCGACCGGGTCCTCGACTCGTCCGCCAGGAGTGAACAGTCCGACCCAGGCATCCCTGTCGTGTGCACCCGTGGCCGCAGGCGATCTCTCGACGATGGCCAGCAGCTCGGCGCGGCTGGGCGTGGTGCCGGTGGGCTGGTCGTCGGACATGACCTCATCGTCTACCAGAGGCCCCGCCCGCGCGGACGTCGTGGCGAACATTGCTGATGACGCGCACACTGGTGACAGACTGCGAGCCCGCGTCACGATCCATCTGCAAGGAGGCGACGATGAGCCAGAACGGACCGTTCGGCATCGACCCCGAGGATTTCGACCGCGTGTTCCGGGAGGCCGGCGACGGCCTGCGCGACGCGCTCGACCGTCTCGGCAAGGGGGCCGGCTGGGCCACCCTGCTGGATCAGATCACGCGGCAGTCGCGGCCCAAGTCGGAACCAGAGACCACTGGGGAGACCGGGGACGGCGTCTGGGCGATCTACAGCGTGGACGCCGAGGGCGGTGCCCACATCGAAGAGGTCTACCCCGCCGAACTCGACGCGTTGCGCGCCAACAAGAGCAACACCGACCCCACCCGCAAGGTGCGGTTCCTGCCCTACGGCATCGCGGTGAGCGTGCTCGACTCACCCGAGCAGCCGCCTGCCTAGTGAAACCGCTCGGAGCCCGGCACGCACCCGTTAGGCTTTGCCGCAACTCCGAGGAGGCCCTTCGACATGATTCGCGAACTCGTGATCGCCGCCGCCGTCGCGGCCGCTGCCGTCAGCCTGGCGCCGTCGGCCGCCGCCGATCCGAACAACGACTATCCGGATCTACCGGGTCACTACTCGACCGACGTGCCCGGCATCAACTACGACGCCCATCTGGCCGGGCCGTGCGACAACTATCAGGTGTTCACCTTCGGGCGCGGCCCCGGTGGGGAAGCCTTGGCCTGCCACTGGATCCCGAACCAGTGGCCACCGATCGACACGGGGTTCTGGGTGTCGTCCTATCCGCTGTACGGCCAGCAGGACATCGGTGCACCGTGCCCCGGTCCGAAGTCGGCAGCTCAGGCGCCCGACGGCCGCGCGATGGTGTGCCTGGGCGCGCAGGGGTGGCAGCCGGGCACGCTGACGGGGGCCGGTTTCTTCCCTGGCTGAGCGCGACGGCCTTATGACCATACATTCAGCGAAGAGATGTATGGTCATCGTTCGTGAGCGTTGTCATGGGTGACGTGTCCTTCAACTTGTCCGATGTGTTCGGCACGGTCGCGAGGGCGATTCCCGACCAGACGTTCCTGGTGTGGCGCGACCGGCGGCTCAGTTACGCCGACGTCGACGCGCGAGTCGACGGGTTCGCGCACTACCTGGCGTCGTTCGGGCTCGGCTGCCACACCGAGCGCGACTCGCTCGCCGGCCACGAATCGGGCCAGGACCACCTCGGCATCTATCTGCGCAACGGCAACCAGTATCTCGAGGCGATGATCGGCAGCTACCGCGCGCGGGTGGCCCCGTTCAACGTCAGCTACCGCTACGTCGAGGAAGAGCTGGTCTACCTGCTCACCGACTCGAAGGCCCGGGCACTGGTCTATCCGGCCGAGTTCGCACCCCGGGTGGCCGCGATCCGCGACCGGCTGCCCGCCCTCGAAGTGCTCATCCAGGTCGCCGACGGATCCGGCAATCCCCTGCTGCCCGGTGCGGTCGACTACGAGACGATCCTCGCCACGCCGGCCCCTTCGGACGGCATGCCGACACCGTCGGGTGACGACCTGTACATCCTGTACACCGGCGGCACCACCGGCATGCCGAAGGGCGTGCTGTGGCGCCAGCACGACATATTCCTGTCGTCGATGGGCGGGCGCCCCTTCGGCAGCGACCAGTTCCTGGCGTCCCACGACGAACTCGCCGACAAGGCGCGCGCGTCCGCCGGCGCGATGTCGATGATGATGATCCCGCCGTTCATGCATGGTGCGGCCCAGTGGGCCACCTTCAACGCCGTGACGATGGGCGGGCGCCTGGTCATCCCCGACGACGTGGAACGGATGCGACCGGCTGCCGTGCTGCGACTCGCCGAGCGCGAGCGGGTGCTGAGCATCCCCGTCGTCGGCGACGCGATCGCCCGCCCGCTGCTCGACGAGATCGAGACGGGCGACTACGACCTGTCCGGCCTTGTGACCTTCAGCAATGGCGGCGCCCCGCTGTCGCCGACGGTGCGCGACCGCCTTCTGGCGGCATTGCCCCACATCATGCTGCTCGACGCCGTCGGGGCGTCCGAATCGGGCGCCCAGATGAGTACCTACGCATCGGCGGGCGCCGAGACGCAGGCCGCGACGTTCAACCCGCAGTCCGACACGGCCGTGGTGTCCGCGGACCTGGATCGGGTGCTCTCACCCGGTGAGGGGCAGGGCTGGCTGGCGCGCCGCGACTTGATTCCCCTCGGCTACCTCGGCGACGAGGCCAAGACCGCGGGGACGTTCCCCACGATCGACGGGGTGCGGTGGTCGGTGCCCGGCGACCGGGCCAACGTTCTCGACGACGGCCGCATCCAACTGCTGGGCCGCGACTCCGTCACGATCAACTCCGGGGGCGAGAAGATCTTCGTCGAGGAGGTCGAGCGCGCCATCGCCGCCCACCCGGGTGTCTATGACGTGGTGGTGGTGGGCCGGCCCTCCGAGCGTTGGGGCAGCGAGGTCGTCGCGATCGTGCAGCTCGCCGAGGGCGGGTCGGCCACCGACGAGGAACTCGTCGAGGTGTGTCAGAAGTCCATCGCGCGCTACAAGATCCCCAAGTCGTTCATCCGCACTCCGAAGGTGGTGCGGTCGCCTGCCGGGAAGGCCGACTATCGCTGGGCGAAGGAACTCGCGGTCGGCGGCGCGTGACGGCTCAGGCGAAGTACTTGCGGATGCCTGCGAGCATCTCGACGTGCGCGGCGACGGCCTGCCGTACCGTCACCGCCGCCAGCGGACGAGGGGTCTGGATTCGGAGCCGCTCGGTGATGCGGGTGCCGTCGCCGGCCTCGGCGAAGGAGACCACGCCGTCGAGCGCGACGCGGGGAAACTGCCGCGCCTCGGTCAGCACGTCGCCGTGCACCGGAACGTGCAGGCGGGCCGTATAGGCGATGCCCAACGCGAATGGCCCGAGCGGAATGCGATCGCGGACGCGGTAGGTCTGGGTGTAGCCGTCCGCGGTCACCGTGCGCGCGGTCGACTGCACCGAGACCACCAGCGGGTGGACCAGCTTGATGTTGTCGAGGTCGACGTAGAACGCCCGAACCTCCGCGGGCGGTGCCTGGACCACGTCGGTGATGGTGCGCTCCGCGCTGGCGATCCACCAACTGGTTCCGCGAGTCACCCGCCGAATGTAGCGGGTGCGCGCGGTAGCTTGTCGACATGGCGGACGGGCAGGCCGATGTCGGCCTCGGCACACAGTTCTCGCACGTGGTCATCGCGGTCAGCGACATGGACAGCGCGCTCGCCTTCTACCGCGACGTGCTCGGCATGGACATCGTCTTCGACCAGGAACTCTCGGGTGAGCCGTTCTCGGGTCGTGCGGTCGGTGGCCTGGTTGGCGGCGCCAGCATCGAACTGCTCTACCTGCCTGGGCAACGCCCCGACGAGCCGGCCGCCACGTACAGACCCGTTGGCCTGCAGGTGATCTCGTTCTCCGTGCTGGACCTCGATCACTCCCACGCAGCGATCAAGGCCGTCGTCGGCGACCGTGCCCAGAAGCCCTTCGAAGTCGAGGGCGTGCGAATGTTCTTCGTCACCGATCCCGACGGCACGGTGATCGAGTTCGTGCAGTTCCCCGACGGCGCGCGCACCCCCGCCGAACTCCACAGGGGCATTCCCGGCGGTGACGCGTGAGCAGCGAGTTCTCCCATCCGCGGTCGCTGGCGGGACGCACCGCGATCGTGACGGGCTCCGCTCAGGGCGTCGGCAAGGGCATCGCGCAGGCCCTTCTCGGTCGGGGCGCGACGGCGCTCCTGGTCGATCGCAACGAGCACGAGCTGGCAGCCACGTCGGCCGAGTTCGCCGAGTCGGGGTTCAGGTTCGAATCCCTACCGGCCGACCTGCGGGATCCCCAGAGCCCGCGCCGGATCGTCGGCGCCGCTCTGACCGCCTTCGGCCGGGTCGACGCTTTGATCAACAACGCGGTCGCCACCAACGAGCCCAAACCGTTCGTCGACATCACCGTCGACGACTACGACCTGGTGTTCGACACCGCCCCGCGCGCCACGTTCTTCCTTATGCAAGCCGTGTATCCGACGATGGCCGCCGCAGGCGGCGGCGTGATCGTCAACCTCGGCTCGGGTTCGGGGACGGGTGGGCAGGCGCGCTTCGGCGCCTACGCCGCCGCCAAGGAAGCCGTCCGTGGCATGTCGAAGGCCGCCGCACTCGAGTGGGGACGCGACAACATCAGGGTCAACGTGGTGTGCCCGTTCGCCGACTCGGAAGGCGTCCAGTTCTGGCGGGAGATCGCGCCGAAGGACTACGAGCGCGCACTGAAGTCGGTGCCGCTGCGGCGGGTCGGCCGCACTGCTGAGGACATCGGAGCCGTTGTGGCGTTTCTGGTCAGCGACGAAGCCGAATATCTCACCGGCCAGACCATCCACGTCGACGGCGGCATGGGCGTATATCGCTGACGCGCTGCAGAACCCGCGCGCCGTCCAGTTCCTCGAACTACCACCTGACAATTCACGGCACGTTCCCGATGGCCGAGGACTCGGCGCGCGAAAGACTCAACAACCTCGGGCCCGGCGGGCGGCTTCCTCAGGGTCGCACCATCGGGCATTCCGTTCTTTCGCGATCCCTACCCGCGTCGCTGTGGCCGATCTGATCGAATTCCGTTGCACCGCTGATGATCACAGGCATGTGGTCGAATCGAGGAACGAAACACCTTGATGGTCAACCGATTCAGCCCTTCGGACCAACTCCCGCTCGTCAATGAGCGTCATCACAACCACGGTGTCACCTTCGGCCGCATATGGCGCAAACGGCGTGAACTCGGCCCCGGCAGGCCCTCGAACGCATTGCGCATAGGTGAGGCTCACTTTATCGATTCAGCAGAGGCCTGCACTGTCGCCCACGTGCAGTTTGAGCAACGGCCGATGCAACCCGCCGCCATAGGCTAAGGCATTACCGCGCGGCTTCGCCTAACGCATTCAGAAACCATGCCTGAACAGGGTTTTCGACGCGCCGAACGGTTCGCTTGACGAAAGTCGCTCTCGCGCAGCATTGCTACTCGCGCCGTCACCATCACCTTCGCGAGAAGGCCAGTCGCCCAAGGTGTTTTGTCGAACATGTTCTTGCCTCGAGGAACGTGATGGCCGCCACATATTTTGGTTTCGGGCAAAGTCCGTTGTTAGTGTCCGACCGCATGATCGGATTAGCGACCGCAACCCTGCTGACACTCGTCAACCAGGTCTCGGGTACGCCGTACGTCTCGGGTGGCGACTCGCCGCACGGGACGGACTGCTCCGGCCTGGCATCGTGGGTGGCCAACGCCGCCACCGGCAGGCCCGTCTACGGCGACAGGTTCCACACCGCGAACGAAGAGGCCGCCCTGCTGGCTCGGGGCTTCAGGTACGGCACCGCGCCGGGCGCCCTCGTGATCGGCTGGAATTCCGGCCACACGGCGGTGACGCTGCCGGACGGCACGCCGGTGTCCAGCGGTGAACGCGGCGGTGTCAGGGTCGGCGGTGGTGGCGCCTTCCAATCCCAGTTCACCCATCACATGTATCTCCCGGTGGCGCCGGAGGCGATCGACGAGGCCCCCGCCGACGCTCCGCCCCCGCCGTTCGACCCCTTCGCGCCGCCTCCTCCGCCGGCCGACCCCTTCGCGCCTCCTCCGCCGCCGGCTGACGTCGTGGAGGTCGGATTCGTGGAACCTGCGCCCGAGGCCGCTCCTGGAGCTCCCGAGCCCGGCCTGGCGCTTCCCCCGGCACCGCCGGAGGGAATTCCCGCTCCAGCCCCCGAACTCGTCCCCGCGCCCGCACCGGACGCCCCCACCGAGGTCATCTGACCGGGCGTATTCCTCGACGGCCCTGATCGCGCCGTACAACCACGACCCTGATGCCGTTCTGGGAGGCCCGGAGGTGCTCGCGGGGGCGCCTGGGCGCCCTCACCCACTTCGACTCACCGGGATTGCAAATCTGGCTGCCCGACGCCTGGTGGCGCAATACCCGCATTCGGCCGGATATCGGCAGGTCCACTCCGCCGGCAGGCGGCGCATTGCCGGACCACCCAACCGCGTACGGACGATGCCGTCGGGTGGGCTCTGACATCGGTCTTAGCGTGATTCAGAAGTCCATTGAGAGGCTCATACAGACCATCGGCGACGAGGAGGGACGTGACCCACGCGGAGCCAACGCCCATCCGCCGTCCGCGTGCCGACCAGGCCCGGCTGGTTGCCGACGTCCTACGCCATCAGATCCACGCAGGCGGCTATCCCGACGGACTGCCCTCCGAAGGTGAGCTGGCAACGGAGTTCTTCGTGTCACGCAATACCGTCCGCGAGGCGCTCGCCGCACTGAAGACGGAGGGCCTGATCGGCCGCGGACCCAAGGTCGGCACGCATGTCGCCATCCGGAAGTACGACCACGGTCTCGATGCGCTCGTCGGCCTCAAGGCCACCTTCAAGGGGTACGGCGAGATCCGCAACGTCGTGCGCGCCGCCATGCCGGTTGCCGCTCCCCCCTCCGTGGCCAATCGATTGCAGCTCAGACCCGGCGAGGAGGTCATCTTCGTCGAGCGGCTCCGCTTTCTCGGCGACCTGCCGGTGAGCCTGGACATGACCTACCTGACACCCGAGATCGGCGCCGCCGTCCTCGAGAGTCCGTTGGAGACCAACGACATCTTCGCGCTCATCGAGGAGGCCACCGGCCAGCGCCTCGGCACCGCAGCCCTGGCCGTCGAGGCCGTGGCGGCGGACGCACACACGGCGGCCCTCCTTCAAGTGCCCGACGGCGCCGCGGCGTTGTTGCTGGAGCGACTCACTCACCTCGACGACGGCACACCCGTCGATCTCGAGTACATCCGGATGCGTGGCGACCGAATCACGCTGCGCGGCAACCTGTTGAGGGAAACGCTATGACACTCGTCAACCAACGGGTCGACGTCCCCGTCACCATCGACGAGTCGCTGTGCATCGAGGGCTGCACGCTGTGCGTGGAGATCTGCCCGCTGGACTCGCTGGCGATCAACCCGGAGAACGGCAAGGCATTCATGCACGTCGACGAGTGCTGGTACTGCGGGCCGTGCGCGGCGCGCTGTCCCACCGGCGCCGTCACCGTCAACATGCCCTATCTCCTGCGCTGAAGGACCACCCGTGAAACGCATCCGCGCCACGCTCCTCGCCGCCGTCAGCGTCAGCTCTCAGGTCTGAAGTGATTGCCGCACTCGATCATTCGGAGCTCGTCAGCTAATGGACATCCCCGCGCCAGAAGGTGCCCTCCGGCTCGACTGTGACGTGCTGGTGATCGGCGGCGGCACCGCAGGAACGATGGCCGCTTTGACGGCGGCCGACAACGGCGCCCAGGTGCTGCTGCTGGAAAAGGCGCACGTGCG
>NZ_JAVRPS010000601.1:0-4764 GCF_032162105.1 Mycobacterium sp.
ACGGTGCGCGGGCGATGAAGTCGAGGTCGACGTGATCGCACGGGTAGGTCTTCGGATGGGACTCAGCCATGAGTAGACACTCTAGGGCTTGGTGTCTACTCAGGCCCTAGCCCGGTCCGTCGCTGGCGGCGGCGAGCAGCGGCACCAGGACGGCACTGATCGGCGTGGCCAGCCCGTGCTCGGCGGCCTTGCGGACGATCACGCCGTTGCGGATGTCCCACTCCAGCGGCCCGCCGAGTTCGCGGTCGGTCAGTATCGACGTGGCGATGTCCTCGGGCAGCCCGCTGAACAACCCGACGACATCCTCGATCACGGCGCCCAGCTTGGCGCCCTCGGCGCTTGGCCAGGTGGGCCACGTCGTCGCGGCGGGACATCCCCGACTTCCGGCCGCTCAGCGCCATGAGGCCGGCGACGGCGTTGGTCAGCAGTTTGTGTCAGGCGGCGGTGACGAAGTCGGGATCGGTGTCGATGGACAACCGAGGGCCTCGCAGGGTCTCGGCGAGGCGGTCCGCGGCAGGCGTGGCGGGCAGGACCAGTGCAACTGGGGTGCGCAGGCGCACCCAGCCCTGCGGTTGTGTCTCGACCGAGAACCACACCACGGCAGGCAACACGGTCGACCCCTGGCAGTACCTGCCCACCCGTTCGAACTGTTCGACGCCGTTCTGCAACGCCAAGACCGTGGTGCTCTCGTCGCACAACCGGGCCAGCCACGCCGCGGCGGCTGGGGTCTGGGTGTCCTTGACCGCGAGCAACACCACGTCGACGGGTTCGGTGATGGTTTCGGGGTCGGTGCGCACCGGGCCAGGCACCACGAACGAATTCCCATCGTCGCTCCTGACTTCGATGGAGTCGCGAGGAGTGCGCCCGCAGACAACCACCTGATGACCCGCGCTGTGCACCAGCGCCGCGACGGTCGAACCGATGGCGCCCGGCCCGACGACCGCAATGCTTGTACCCACGATCGCCAAGGTACCGACGAAATAGCCCCCACTACACTGTGGCAGTCCACCGCCCAAGGCCATTCCCAGGGAGTTTTCGTGTTGCGCAGTCATGCCGCCGGTTCGCTGCGGTCCACCGACGCCGGACAGAAGGTGACGTTGGCCGGTTGGGTGGCCCGTCGGCGTGACCACGGCGGCGTCATCTTCATCGATCTCCGCGACGCGTCGGGGGTGGCACAGGTGGTGTTCCGCGACGCCGAGGTGCTCGAGCAGGCGCACCGGCTGCGCGCCGAGTTCTGCATCGCCGTCGAGGGCGTGGTCGAGACCCGGCCCGAGGGCAACGCCAACGCGGAGATCGCCACCGGCGACATCGAGGTCAACGCGACCTTGCTGACGGTGCTGAGCGAGAGCGCACCGCTGCCGTTCCAGCTCGACGAGACCGCGGGCGAGGAAGCCCGGCTCAAGTACCGCTACCTCGATCTGCGTCGCGAGGGCCCGGGCAACGCAATCCGGTTGCGCTCCAAGGTGAATGCGGCGGCGCGTGGCGTGCTGGCCGACCGCGACTTCATCGAGATCGAGACGCCGACGCTGACCCGCTCCACGCCCGAGGGGGCCCGCGACTTCCTGGTGCCCGCGCGCCTGCAGCCGGGTTCGTTCTACGCGCTGCCACAAAGTCCGCAGCTGTTCAAGCAGCTGCTGATGGTGGCGGGCATGGAGCGCTACTACCAGATCGCGCGCTGCTACCGCGACGAGGACTTCCGCGCCGACCGCCAGCCCGAGTTCACCCAGCTGGACATGGAGATGAGCTTCGTCGACGCCGACGACGTGATCGCCGTGTCGGAAGAGGTGCTGGCGGCGTTGTGGGCGCTGGTCGGATACGAACTGCCACTGCCGATCCCGCGGATCGACTACGCGGACGCCATGCGGCGGTTCGGCTCCGACAAGCCCGACCTGCGATTCGGCCTCGAACTCGTCGAGTGCGCGGAGTACTTCTCCGACACCACGTTCCGCGTCTTCCAGGCGCCGTACGTCGGTGCGGTGGTCATGCCGGGGGGCGCCTCGCAGCCGCGCCGCACCCTGGACGGTTGGCAGGAGTTCGCCAAGCAGCGCGGACACAAGGGGCTGGCCTACGTGCTGGTCGCCGAGGACGGCACGCTGGGCGGTCCGGTCGCCAAGAACTTGACCGACGCCGAGCGCGACGGCCTCACCGCGCACGTCGGCGCGAAGCCGGGGGACTGCATCTTCTTCGCCGCCGGAACCGCCAAGGCGGGCCGTGCCCTGCTCGGTGCCACCCGGATCGAGATCGCCAAGCGGCTGGACATGATCGACCCGGCGGCATGGGCGTTCACGTGGGTGGTGGACTGGCCGCTGTTCGAGGCGACGGATGAAGTCACCGCCGCCGGTGACGTCGTGCTGGGCTCCGGCGCGTGGACGGCCGTGCACCACGCGTTCACGTCGCCCAAGCCGGAGTCGGAGACCACCTTCGACACGGATCCGGGCAGCGCGCTGGCCAACGCCTACGACATCGTCTGCAACGGCAACGAGATCGGCGGCGGCTCGATCCGCATCCACCGTCGCGACGTCCAGGAACGCGTCTTCGCGATGATGGGCATCGATCACGACGAGGCCCAGGACAAGTTCGGATTCCTGTTGGACGCCTTCACCTTCGGCGCGCCGCCACACGGCGGCATCGCGTTCGGGTGGGACCGCATCACCGCGCTGCTGGCCGGCGTCGACTCCATCCGCGAGGTCATCGCCTTCCCGAAGTCGGGCGGCGGCGTGGATCCGTTGACCGACGCGCCAGCGCCGATCACCCCGCAGCAGCGCAAGGAGTCCGGAATAGACGCCAAGCCCAAGAGCTTGACTGAGGAATGACCGAAATCTCCAGAGAGTCCCTTCTGAACGACGTCAATGCCCTCAAGTCGTTCAACGACGACATCGTCACGAAATTCCGGGCCAACGGCGGCACGGTGGCCGAGTTCGGCGGCGATCTGCTGCTGCTGACGACGACGGGTGCCAAGTCCGGGGAGCCGCGGTTGTCGCCGCTGGCGTACCTGACCATCGACGGAAAGACGATCATCTTCGGCTCGTACGCCGGTGCGCCCAAGGATCCGGCCTGGGTGCACAACCTGAGGGCCAACGCGCTGGCCCACATCGAGGTCGGCGCCGACTCGTACGGCGTGCGCGCCCACGAACTCTCACCAGCTGAGCGCGACGAGATCCTGCCGAAGGTGCTGGCCCTCGTGCCGGTATTCGCCGACTACCAGTCGAAGACCAGCCGCGTCATCCCGCTGTTCGAGCTCGCCCGCGCCTGACTAGCCGGACTTCGCCCTAGTCGCCACCGTGGTCGCGCAGCACCTCTGCCGACAGCCGATCGAGCAGTTCCTCGTTCGCCTTCGCCGGAACTCGCTCCATGCGGCGGCCGACATCGGGTTCTCGTGGATCGCCCCGGGAAGTCCGGCTCCGGACATCCCGGGGCGATTCACCTGAGCAGACCTAACTACCGTGCCGCGACCTGCTTCTTGCCGTATACGCGCTCCATCATCGCCGTGTCTCCATACAGCTCCGCCCGTACCGTCTTGCCGTCGCGGAGGGTGTACACCTCGGCGTCTTGAGCTGCCTCGCCGCCGACAGTCGTGTCGCTGAGCACGACGACCATGTCGCCGTCGGCCAGGAAGCGGCGGGGCTTGATCGTCGGCGACTTCTCGGCCAACCGGCTGAGCAAGTCGCCGAGTTCGCCTTTGCCGTGATAGGTACCGCTGACCGCGCTATCGCCCGGCTGGATCCACTCGATGTCGTCGTCGAACAGGCTCATCAGCGTTTCGACGTCGCCCGCGGCGAAGGCTTCGTAACCCTTCTTGATGTGCTCGACGTTCTGATCGGTCTGCTCCGACATTCGTCAACTCCCTTCGTACGTATTCGATGTTTCGGCCGCGACGGGCGCGGCCGGTCTGGCGGACGTGGATGAAGTCCAGTGGAGCGGGCCGACACCGTCCCCTCTACGAGTCGGCATGGTGCCCGTCACAGGTGGTCCATCTGCCGAGACATCCGCGCCCCCTCGAAATAGCTGGCCTCACGCCGCGGATAAATCGGCCGCGGCTCGGGCAGCCCAATGTGGATGTGCCTGATTGCTGCAGTCAATCGTGTGGCATGCCATTGACGGTGCGTCGTTGCGGGCGTTAGCAATGCCGCCGCGGCGGTACTGAGCACGACTTCCTGCTCGCTGATGAGAGCCGGTGTCGAGGCGTGTCGCGTGCCGCTGACCGGAGAGGAAGCTGGCCCGACAGCGGGCGCCGCGGGTTTGGACAGTAGATGCAACATCTCCGGCTGCCTCTCGACGATTGGTGGCTCCTGCGGGGGAGTCACGGCTTGGAACACCGTCTCGTTGAGAAAAGCACCACGCGGCGTCAATTACCTCATCTATTTGGATGAGATCCGACTACTCTCTAGGCGACTCACAACGATCGTCTCGGAGACTCACAGCGAGGGAGGTTCCCAATGCGGGTACCAGCCAGTGAATCGAGGGCCGGGCGATGGTCACGGTTGAGGACTTTTCGCGTCTAGTCTCTAGCATCTACGCCGCGGCGGTCACACCGCAGCACTGGGATGCCGCCATCCGCGAGATCCAGCACGTACTCGACGGAACAGGTGGGGCGTTGTTGATCCCCGACGGCCCCTCCTGGTACAACTCGACCCTTTCCGTCGAATCCAACCAGGCTTACCGCAAGTACTACTACCGGTTAGATCGCGTGGCCGCGGCCGCTGAGCGGGGTCCTGTCGGGGTCGTGCGAACAGGGACAGAGTTAATGCCTCTGGTGCGAAACTC
>NZ_JAVRPS010000602.1:0-25664 GCF_032162105.1 Mycobacterium sp.
GACTCCTGCACGATCAGCGTGGCCCGCCACTCCGAGAGCGCCCCGGCCTCGAGTGCGGCCAAGGTGTGGGGCATCTCGTGCACCAACGCCCGCGCAATACCCAGATGCCGGCCCCCACACGAGGGGGAGTCCCGACGGGCCAACGCCACCTCGGAGGCCAGACCCCGCCCGCGTTTGGCCGCGGGCATCCCTGCGGCCGCCTCCGAAGCGCGCCGGCGCTCGTCCAATGCGGCCGCGGCCCTGGCCTGCCCCGCGGCGGCGGCTGACTTCAACCGTTCCAGCGCCGCGATACGCTCCACCAGCGCCGACTCACCGGCCTCCGGGTCGACGACCACCAACTGTTCGAACATGTGTTCGATACTACAGCGTGCCCCTGACCGCTGACAACCCGGGTCGGACGTATCCTGATCAGGTGAAGTTCGCCAAGGGACACGGCACGCAGAACGACTTCGTGCTGCTGGCCGACCTCGACGCCCGCATCGCGCTGGCACCCGCCGCGGTGGCCGCGCTGTGCGACCGACGGCAGGGACTCGGCGCCGACGGCGTGCTGCGCGTGACGACGGCTGGCGCCGCGCTGGCGGCGGGCGTGTTCGACCGCCTTCCCGAGGGCGTGCAGGCGGGCGACTGGTACATGGACTATCGCAACGCCGACGGATCGATCGCCCAGATGTGCGGCAACGGCGTGCGGGTCTTCGCGCACTACCTGCGCGCCTCCGGGCTGGAGGAACGCGACGAGTTCGTGGTTGGCTCGCTCGCCGGTCCGCGACCGGTGTCGCTGCACTCGGTGAACCCGCTGGCAGCCGACGTCACCGTCGAGATGGGCAAGGCCAACCAGGTCGGCACCGGTACTGCGGTGGTCGGCGGGCGCGAATTCACCGGCTTGGCCATCGACGTGGGCAACCCCCACCTGGCATGCGTCGATCCCACACTCACCGGGGACGACCTGCGCGCGCTCGACGTGGCCGCCCCGGTTCGGTTCGACTCCGCGCAGTTCCCCGAAGGCGTCAACATCGAGGTACTCACCACACCGGTCGACGGTGAAGTGTCGATGCGGGTGCACGAGCGTGGCGTCGGGGAGACCCGCTCCTGCGGAACCGGCACGGTGGCCGCCGCGGTCGCCGCGCTGCACCACCGGGGCGACTCGACGGGCACGCTGCGGGTACGGATCCCCGGCGGCGAGGTCGACGTCACCGTCACCGACGCCACCAGTTTCCTGCGCGGGCCGTCGGTGCTCGTGGCAGACGGCGACATCTCCGACTCCTGGTGGCAAGCGCACGCGTGACTTTATTCAGATGCGACCGTGGTACCGCCGTGACACCATCGGAAACCACATATGACTGAACACAATGACCGCCGCGCCACTCCCAGCCTCGGTGAACTCGCACTCGAAGACCGCACGGCGCTACGCCGCGTGGCTGGTCTTTCGACCGAACTCGCCGACGTCTCCGAAGTCGAATACCGCCAGCTCCGCCTGGAACGCGTTGTGCTGGTTGGAGTTTGGACCGAAGGTAGCGCCACCGACGTCGAGGACAGCATGGCGGAACTGGCCGCTTTGGCCGAGACCGCGGGCTCCGAGGTGCTCGAAGCCCTGATTCAACGGCGCGACAAGCCGGATGCGTCCACCTACATCGGCTCCGGCAAGGCCGCCGAACTGCGCGAGATCGTGACGGCCACCGGCGCCGACACGGTGATCTGCGACGGCGAGCTCACTCCTGGGCAGCTCAACGCGCTGGAGAAGGCCGTCAAGGTCAAGGTCGTCGACCGCACCGCGCTGATCCTCGACATCTTCGCGCAGCACGCCACCTCCGCGGAGGGCAAGGCGCAGGTCGCCTATGCGCAGATGCAGTACATGCTGCCCAGGCTCCGCGGCTGGGGTGAGTCGATGTCACGCCAGGGTGGTGGCGCAGGCGGCAGCGGCGGCGGCGTGGGCACCCGCGGTCCCGGCGAGACCAAGATCGAAACCGACCGCCGCAGGATCCGTGAGCGGATGTCCAAGCTGCGCCGCGAGATCAAGGACATGAAGAAGATCCGCGACACCCAGCGCGGACGCAGGCTGCACAGCGACCTGGCGTCGGTCGCGATCGTCGGCTACACAAACGCGGGCAAGTCCAGCCTGCTCAACGCGCTCACCGGCGCCGGGGTACTCGTCGAGAACGCATTGTTCGCCACGCTCGAACCCACCACGCGCCGTGGGGAATTCGACGACGGTCGGCCGTTCGTGCTGACCGACACGGTCGGGTTCGTGCGGCATCTACCCACTCAGCTGGTGGAGGCGTTTCGCTCCACGCTGGAGGAGGTCGTGGACGCCCAGCTTCTGGTGCACGTCGTCGACGGCTCCGACGCCAACCCGCTTGCGCAGATCAACGCGGTGCGCCAGGTGGTCAACGATGTCGTCGCCGAGTACGACATCGCGCCGCCACCGGAGTTGTTGGTGGTCAACAAAACCGACGCGGCCACGGGGCTGGCGTTGGCTCAGTTGCGCCGCGCGTTGCCCGATGCCGTGTTCGTCTCGGCTCACACCGGCGACGGCGTGGACCGCCTCCGCAGCCGAATGGCCGAACTCGTCGAACCGACCGACACCACGGTCGACGTCACCATTCCCTACGAGCGCGGCGACCTCGTCGCACGCATGCACGCCGATGGGCGGGTCGACGCGACCGAGCACACCGCCGACGGCACGCGCGTCAAGGCGCGGGTGCCTGCCCCGCTGGCCGCCAGCCTCCGCGAGTTCGCGACGTTTTAGGGTTCCGCGCCGCTAGCATCCGGGCATGGTCAAGCTGGATCCCTTCCGCAGCACGGAGATTCGAGCGCAGTTCATCGCAAAGTACGACGCGGTGCTGCACGGTTGGCCAGCGTCATACGAGCAGCGCGACGTCGACACCGACGCCGGTGCCACCCATGTGATCGTCAGTGGACCCGCGTCCGCGCCGCCGCTGATCCTGCTTCACGGCGCCACACCACCTCGATGATGTGGCGCCCGATCATCTAGCCGCTCAGTGCCTGGTACCGCTGCTACTGCGTTGACACGATGACCGAACCGAACAAGAGCGTGGCCACCCGGTGAGCCCGCGGGGTGACGAACCTGGTCGCCTGGTTGCGGCAGGTGTTCGCCGCGCTCAATGTCGACGACGCACGGGTCGCCGGGTTCTCCTACGGCGGTTGGCTCGCCGCGAACCTGGCGGCACACGCCCCGGAACTCGTCAGCCGCCTGGTGTTGCTGGCCCCGGCTGCGACGCTCGCCCCGATCGTGCGGGTGTTCCGGCCTGTGCTTCCGAACACTGCAGCCTGCTGAACGGCCGCGCCAGCACCCGGAGGGCATGACCTCATAGGCCGACCCGCCGGCGTTCCGCACCGTCATCCTGCTTGGGTGGCGGGCCGACATCACGTCCTAGTTCGGCGGCTGGGTGTCCGGCGGCCCACGCCGGCGAGGGGGTTCACCGGCGCGGGCCCGCCCTTGGGTAGGCGATTCACTTCCGACCAGCGGTGTCAGTTAATACAGCCTGACCCCGCACGGTCGATGACCGTTACCGGCGCCAGCCAAACCAGTTACCCCAGCCGTTATCGCCGTGCCAGCCGCGATCACCGTGCCAGCCGCCGCGGTCACCGCCGCCATGAAAGCCGCCGCCCTGGAAGCCGCCGCCGCCGTGACCGGCAGTCTGGACGACGTTGGGGGACACGGCCGCCGGCGCGGTGGCGATCGTTGCCGGCGGAGCCGGCGTGGTTTCGGCCATGGCCGCTGGTGCGGCGGCGATAGCCACCGCGGCAGCGCCCGCCGCCAACACTGGTGTGATGTATTTCAGTCCGACTCGCATGGTGCTACTCCTTTGATAGTCCAATCTGGACTCATCCCAAGAATTGCGCTTCAGCGAACCTACGTCGTCACCGCTGACACCCAACCATGCCCCCCACCAACTGGCGTCCTTGCTTTGCCTGTTAGCAGCCAGAGGCGCTGCAGGTGATTCCCAGATGGGAGGGGCACGATGATGCGCGACCCACGCCACTTCTATGGCCAATACCCCGCAGTCTGAACGTCTCCTACGTCGGCCCGCCATCCAAGATCCCTACGGGTGGCGGCCCGACCGCGGCATTGGGGGCGGTGATGGAACACCAAACCTGGGCCCGGCCCGACGGGTTCACCACCGACGGGCGCCGATCATCGGCGCAGACCTACCGCCAAAAATCGTTGTTGTGGTTGTCGCCGTCGCCATCGCGGTGGTGATCGTCGTGGCACGTATTCCAGTCGAAGTTGAAGCCCCATTCCGGGCGCCAGAATTCCCCTGGGCACCAGTGGTACAGCGGCGCAGGGCCAAAGCCGGGCTCGGCTTGGGCGGTACCCGACGCCAGCCCCAAACCTCCGCACACCAACATCGTCGTTGCAAACCCTGTGATTCCTCGTTTCATGACCACTTTCATGCGCCAGTAGATGCCCTCGGCGGCGTCGTATTAACCTGGCCAGGTTCGTATAAGTCGCTGAAAGTCGCTGGGAGAATTGGTTTTAGCACCCCCATGCCGGGCGTGCGGTGAGTGATCCAGCCCACTACGGGTTTGGGTAACGGCCCTGGCGGATAGTTCGATAGAGCAAGTGAGGGTCTCACGTCGCACGACCGTGCAGCGGTATAGCAGTGCGACGCATCCTCGAGCATCGCCATCCTCGAAGCGATGCCGCCTGTTCAAGCGTAAGGCGGTCGCGGGCGGTGCTGGCTTTCGGATCTGTCGACACGATTCGGAGGCAGGCCAACAACACCGAAGGAGCACAACAATGAGTTTCAACAAGACTGTGGCGCGAGCCGCGATCGTGGGCGCGTTGGGCTTTAGCGCTCTCGGGCTGGGCGTCGGTCTCGGCACCGCGTCCGCCGACCACGGGAATGGTGGGCAGCCGTGCTGGCCACAAAACTGCCAAGGCGACCAACGCGGTGACGGTGGACAGGATCACCGTGGGGACGGTGGCGACGGTCGCCAGTTTGGGGACCAGTGGCGACCGGATCAAGGGCGACCGGATCAGGGTGGCTGGGACCAGCGGCCATGGGATCAGCGCGGCTTCGACGACGCCCGCGTGGACCATCAGCCCTTCAACTGGCAGGGTCAACGTGTTGAGCCGTACTTCGACAACGACCGCGGTGCCTGGGGCTTCTGGTTCCTGGGCCTCTGGATCCCGCTGTGATCTGAGCGGGTGAACGTCCGCGCGTCCGTGCTAACGCCGCGCTAGCGATAGGTGGGGCCGGTGGCGATATGCCGCTGGCCCCACTGTCGTGTCGGCGCAAGGTTTCCACTCGGCCTGATCGTGTCGGGGACCGTGCCCCAGAGGTGGGCGCCTCCAGGGCCACTTCTTCTGGAGGCGTCGGACGTACATGTCCCGAAGACCCATTGCCCGAGTATCACCAGGGGGGCGCGGGCGGTCAATGGAGTCACCCCACTACAACGCCGACGGACTCACGACAATTCGTAGACGTCGGCCGCAGGTGTCGTCATGACTCGTTGCGCCAGTTGCGCTTTCAGTTCGTCGAGTCGTCGCTCCTGAGCATCGGTGCGGTCGTCGGTCCGGGCCAGGTCGATGAACTCCTCGGTGACGAAGCCGTCGCGCAGCAGCAGCGTCACCGACGCTTCGCCGACCCCGATGCCGACCTCGAACACGAAGTCCTCCAGCAGCCGCCCCCGGTCGGCGCGGAGCAACGTGCGGTCCACGGTGTAGCGGCCGTCGGTGACCGCGCGCGTCACCGCCTCGAACCCGTCCCGTGCGCCCGGACCGCGAAACGCGGTGCGCACGACGATCGAACGACGCTCGGGTGGTCCGTCGGGGGAGAGCAGGTCGAATGCGCGCTGCATCGCCTTGAACGCGACCGCGACGCCGGCTGGTGACCCCGGGCCGTGGTAGCGCATCATGTCGTCGAACGAGAAGATGATGGTCCGGCCGAGCTCGGCTACCGCGATGGTTTCTGTCATGGGGCTGCGCACCGGTGCCTATCCTGTTGCAGCGTCTCTGTCAGCGGCCGCGGCCGAATAGTCTCGCTTCGAGATCGTCGGAGCCGAGGATGTCGTCGTAATCGAGGCGACCTTCGCGAGCCGCGTCGGCCGACAGCATCGCCGTGGGCGCGGCGACATATTCGAGTAGTTCGGCGATGGGCATCGGCCGGCCGCAGAAGTAACCCTGTGCCACGGTGCAGCCGTAGGAGGCAAGGGCTACCGCCGTTTCGTCGTTCTCGACGCCTTCTGCCACCACCGTCAGACCCAGGGTGTCAGCGAGATTGATCACCGTGCGGACGATTGCCGCCGCGCGGCGATCCGCGGTGATCGGTGCGATGAAGGAACGGTCGAGCTTGACCTCATCAATGGGTAGCTCACGCAAATACGACAACGCCGAGTAACCCGTGCCGAAATCATCGATGGCGATGCGGACGCCCAACGCGTGCAGCTCATCGAGCACCTTGAGCGCACGATTCATGCTTCCCAGGAGGAAGTCTTCGGTGATTTCTACGACCAATAGACCCGGGCTCAGGTGGCGGCGGGACAGCGCGTCTGCGATCTGCAGCGGCAGATCGAGTTCTCCTAGACTCGGCGGGAACAGATTTATCGCAACGGGCATCGGGAAGCCGCGTTCGCGCAGGTACACGGCGCCGTCGAGTGCCTGATCGAGAACGCCCATCGTCATCGCGTGCATGAGTCCGTTCTGTTGTACCGCCGGAAGGAAGTGGGCCGGCTCCAGCAGTCCACGGTCTGGGTGATCCCAACGGACAAGGGCTTCGACGCCGACGACCACGCCCGATCGCAGATCGAACTTGGGCTGATAATGCACGCACAGTTCGCGTTTCACGACCGCAGTACGCAGTTGATCGAGCAGTCGCATTCCAGCGCGTGTGGTTTCGGGCGCTCCATCGCCTGCGACTTCGGGGGTGTAGCTCAGATAACCGACCTGTTGTCGCTTAGCGCGGTACATCGCGATGTCTGCATGACGAAGCAACGTGCCGACATCTTGGCCGTGCATCGGGCTGTGCGCGATGCCGATGCTGCCCGTGACCTGTACGCGCAGGCCTTCCAGCAGCACCGGTTCCTCAACCGCAGTGCGCAACCTGATGGCGGCTTTGGTTGCGCCCTCGGCGTCGGCATCGGGCAGTAGTACGGCGAACTCATCACCGCCGAGGCGGACGAGCAGGTCCTCGTCGCGCAGGCTGGCGTTCAGCCGGGAAGCGATAACACACAGCAGTTCGTCGCCTGCGGCGTGGCCCAGGGAGTCGTTGACGTCTTTGAATTGGTCGAGATCCAACACCAGCAGTGCAAGCGAACGCGAGGCACTCGCTTCGTGGCCCGGGGCGGGTAGCAACAAGCCCGCTCGGGCGTAGAAGCCGCGTCGATTGGGAAGCCCGGTCAGGTCGTCGGTCCGCGCCAGATGGGCGTGCTCGCCGGCAGGACCCGATTCCCGGTATGCGGCCAGTATGCGGCCCATCGACGTCAGCACCGTAGCGAGTGCGAGGTACTTCGCAGCCGGTGTGATATTGACGTGGTCGTCGAGCACCAAAATGGCGAGGCCCAAGCAGGTGGCGGTGAGCGGTACGGCCAAGGAAATTGCATGCGGCGCACGGGCGATCGAGGGCCGGCGATGCCGTCCGGGCGCGAGCGCAGTGATGGTGGCTGCGACTACCCACGCTCCGTCGAGGTACCCGCCGGACCAGTAGCTGTCGTGAGCGAGCTCAACCACATAGACCGAGTCGGGGACTGCGACCAATGCCGACCCCAGACCGAGCCACCACAAACCCGGCGGCGGGCGCCACCGGAACAGTGCACACGCAGCAACGATCGTGGCCAGCAGCAGTATGTCCAGAATCGGATAGAAAAGACTCGTCACCATCGCGGCAACAGTGCCGTCCAATCCTGACAACGCCGGGGGTAGCACCAATGCAGTCGTTACCGACGCAGTTCCCAACCCCACCAAGAGTCCGTCCAACGCGACACTCAGTGGGAACTGGTTGACCCGAGATCGCATGAGCAGCGCCGTCGCGAGGAAGACGCACGGGTAGTACGCAAGCCACAGCGCATCCGCCAGTGTCGGGAAGGGTTCCGGGTCGATCGACTGGACGAACCAGGACCAGTAGGTGTTCGCAAGCGCCTGGAACGCCAAGGCTGCCGCGACAAGCTGCCAAACGCGACGATCGGGGCTCGACGGACGAATCCGTACGAGGCACAGCACCGCGGCGGCCCCGAACGCGAGGTTCTGCCAGATCCCGTCGATCCACCACGAGTAATTGCGGTCGCCGCGAATTGGGGGCAACGTGGTGCACAGGAACGTTGCGATGATCGTCAGCAGGGCGAATTGCAGTGGCCCGCGCCATTGCCGGCCCGCCCGCGCCGCTTTCGGATCGGGTGGCACCGGCCTTGCCGCTTTGCGGATCAACTCGGCGCTGGTTGCGACCTTGTGGCAAATACCCATATCGCTCCCCAAGCGGACCAACAAACCGGCATCACGAACACGAGCTGTATCTTTATGAGTACACCACATGTCTGTTACGCATTAGAAATGAGCAAGATTCCCCGTGGGGAAGCTGACCGGCAGGTGCTGTAACGGAGAAGTAGTTGGCAGACATCGGTGATTCTGGCAACCGTTCGCGTCCTTCTAGAAGCCGGCGTCGTCGCGGGTCCGGATCACCGGCGGCTGGTGCGCTCGCACGGGAGGCAGCGGCCCGGTGTGCTTCGCGATCTCGACGAGCACGTGGGCACCCGTGCAGCCCTGGGCCAGTGCCGACGTGCCGATGTCGGCGGTCAGCACGTTGGGATTGCCGTGCACGCACATCGCGTCGGGATCGTCCGCGTCCTCCGGGTCGTACCAGGCGCCTGTCGACAGCTGCACGACTCCGCGTCGCAGCCCGTCGTCGACCACGACGCCGGCCAGGCATGCCCCACGGTCGTTGAACACCCGCACCACGTCGCCGTCGACGAGGTCACGCGCTGCCGCGTCGGCGGGATGGATCCGGATCGGTTCGCGCCCAAGGATTTTCGAGTCCCTACTGGTGGCTCCGCCGTCGAGTTGGCTGTGCAGACGGCTCGCGGGCTGGTTGGCCAGCAGGTGCAGGGGATAACTGGTCGCCCGGTCACCGCCGAGCCACTCGGTGGGCTCGTACCACGTGGGGTGGCCCGCGCAGTCGTCGTAGGAGAACCCGTCGATGTCGGCCGAGAAGATCTCGATACGGCCGCTTGGCGTGCCCAGCCGGTGGTTCACCGGGTCGGCCCGGAAGTCGGCGAGAAGCGTCAGGCCAGGCTCGGTGGGCAGCCGCAGCTGGCCATCGCGCCAGAACTCATCGAACGACGGAACGGTGAAATCCAGTCCGGCGGCCCACTTCTCGTACATGTGCACCAGCCACTCCCGGGCGGTGCGGCCCTCGGTGAACTGCTCGCCGAAGCCGAGCCGGTGGGCCAGCGCCGCGAACGTGGTGTAGTCGTCGCGCGACTCGATGTACGGCTGGGCCAGCGCGGGCATGGCCATCAACAGGGGATCGTTGCGCGAGCCGGAGTAGTCGTCGCGTTCGTATGAGGTGGTGGACGGTACGACGATGTCGGCGTGCTTGGCCATCGCAGTCCAGTACGGGTCGTGCACGACGATGGTGTCTGGACGCGCCAGCGCTCGGCGCAGGCGAGGGATGTTCTGGTGGTGGTGGAACGGGTTGCCGCCGGCCCAGTACACGCACTTGATGTCGGGATAGGTCAACCGCAGCCCGTTGTAGTCGTACGCCTCCCCGGGGTGCAGCAGCATGTCGCTCACGGCGGCGACCGGGATGAACGTCTGAACCGGGTTGAGGCCCTGCGGAAACACGGGCAGCCTGCAGCGCAGCGGTGCCAGCCCGGTCTCGTTGATCGAGCCGTAGCCGTGCCCGAATCCGCCTCCGGGAAGCCCGATCTGGCCCAGCATTGCGGCCAGGGTCAGACCCATCCATGGCGCCTGCTCGCCGTGGCGGACGCGCTGCAACGACCAACTGACGGTGACGATCGTGCGGTCCGCCGCCATCCGCCGGGCCAAGTCGGTCAGAAGGTCGGCGGACAGGCCGCAGATCGCCGACGCCCACTGCGGTGACTTCGGCACACCGTCGTCGACACCGAGCAGATAGCGCTCGAAGCGTTCGTAACCCGTGCAGTAGACGTCCAGGAAGGCGCGGTCGACCAGCGACTCGGTGGCCAGCACGTGGGCCAGGGCCAGCATGATGGCGACGTCCGTGCCCGGCACGTTGGCCAGCCATTCGCAGTCACCGTCGACGTCGTCGCGCAGCGGTGAGAACGACACGATGCGTCCGCCGCGATCCCGGAAGCGCCGCAACGCATTTCGCGCGGGGTGTGCGGTGGTGCCACCGTGATTGAGGCCGGTGTTCTTCAGCCCGACGCCGCCGAAACACACCAGCAGGTCGGTGTGCTCGGCGATGACGTTCCATTCGGTGGACCGTTTGAACAGGTCGTCGTGGGTGCCGACCACCCGCGGCATGATCACCCCTGTGGCGCCAAGGCTGTAGGAGTGTCGCGAGAAGGTGTATCCGCCAAGCATCTTCAGGAATCGGTGCACCTGGCTCTGGGCGTGGTGGAACCGCCCCGCGCTGGCCCATCCGTAGGAACCGCCGTAGATGGCCTCGTTGCCGTGGGTGTCGACGATGCGGCGCAGTTCGCCGGCCAGCAGTTCGGTGAGGTCGTCCCACGACACTGCGACGAATTCGTCGGCGCCGCGTCGCGAACTGGGGCCGGGGCCGTCGTCGAGCCAGCCGCGTCGCACGGCCGGGCCGGCGATCCGCGACGAGTGGCGAAGCGAGCCGGGAAGGTTGCCGAGCAGCGGTGACGGGTCCTCGTCACCGTCGATGGGCCGCACCGAGGCGATGTCGCCGTCGCGCACGTCGGCGGTGAACGCACCCCAGTGCGCGAGTGACGTCGGAGCCTTCGTCATGGTGGCGAGTCTAAGACCGCGCACCGACGACCTCCGACCACCCAACCATCCGGTTGGGTGGTATAAAGTTCGACCCAAATCCCGCTTTGTCGATCCGGAGGCCATCCATGGGTTCGCCCAGCCAGGTAGTGAAGTACGACCGCACCCTCTTCGAGCCCGAGCACGATCTGGTCCGCGAGTCGTATCGGACGTTCCTCGCCCGCCACGTCGCGCCGTTCCACGAGCAGTGGGAGAAGGACAAGATCGTCGATCGCGGCGTCTGGCTGGAGGCCGGCAAGCAGGGCTTCCTCGGCATGGCGGTGCCGGAGGAGTACGGCGGCGGCGGGAACCCCGACTTCCGCTACAACGTCATCATCACCGAGGAGACCAGCGCAGGCCGCTACAGCGGCCTGGGCTTCGCGCTGCAGAACGACGTCATCGCGCCCTACCTGCTGCGTCTGGCCACCGAGGAGCAGAAGCAGCGCTGGCTGCCCGGGTTCTGTTCCGGCGAACTGATCACGGCAATCGCAATGACGGAGCCGGGTACGGGCAGCGACCTGCAGGGCATCAAGGCGCGTGCGGTCAAGCACGACGACCACTACGTGCTCAACGGATCCAAGACGTTCATCACCAATGGCATCAACGCCGACCTGGTGATCGTCGTGGCGTGCACCGACCCCGACAAGGGCGCGCAGGGATTCTCGCTGCTCGTCGTCGAGCGGGGCATGGCGGGCTTCGAGCGCGGCCGTCACCTGGACAAGATCGGGCTGGACGCGCAGGACACCGCCGAACTGTCCTTCACCGACGTGAAGGTGCCCGCCGAGAACCTGCTCGGAGAGGAGGGCATGGGCTTCGTCTACCTGATGCAGAACCTGCCCCAGGAGCGGATCAGCATCGCGGTTATGGCCGCGGCCGGTATGGAGGCCGTGCTGGCGGCCACCCTGCAGTACACCAAGGAGCGCAAGGCGTTCGGCAAGCCGATCGGCAGCTTTCAGAACACTCGCTTCACGCTGGCAGAGCTGGCCACCGAGGCAACCGCGGTTCGGATCATGGTCGATGAATTCATCCGTCTGCATCTCGACGAGAAGCTGACCGTCGAGCAGGCCGCGATGGCGAAGTGGTACTCCACCGAGGCGCAGGTGCGCCTCAACGATCGTTGCCTGCAACTGCACGGCGGGTACGGCTACATGCGCGAATACCCCATTGCCCGGGCCTTCCTGGATTCGCGGATTCAGACGATCTACGGCGGAACCACCGAGATCATGAAGGAGATCATCGGCCGCGGCCTGGGCGTCTAGCCCCGGCGATTACCCGGGGATCGACCACGAGTTCGCGGCCCTCCTGCGCGACACATCCCGACTACCGCTTGGATATCCCTCAAGATGGACGTCGACTGACGCACAGTTGACGGGCGCGATACTTACGGGACCGTTGCGGATCGGGGGAGGACGGATGACCGGGCTGCGAACCCTGTTGGGCGATGTGACGAGGCGGGCGGGTGTCTGCCTCGCGCTGACGGCTGCCGTCGTGCTGCTCGCCCCGGTCGCCGCGGCGACGCCGGAGAGCGATGCCGACGCCGCGATCAACCAGGCCTGGGACGCCGGCGGGGGCACCACCGGGCCACTGGGGCCCAAGGACGGCACCGTCTACGCCATCGGTGACGGCTTCGGACAGAACTTCGCAGGCGGGAAGGCCTTCTTCACCCCGGACACCGGCGCCCACCTCATGCAGGGCGCGATCCTCGACAAGTACCTGTCGCTGGGCGGGCCTGCCGACGGCGACCTGGGCTTCCCCACCATCGACGAAGGGGCCGGCAAGGCGCCGAACAGCCGGAACACCACGTTCAGCGCCGCTGACAACCCGGTGATCTTCTGGACACCCGACACCGGTGCGCGCGTCGTCCGGGGCGCCATCAACGCGGCGTGGGACAAGGTCGGCGGATCGGCGGGCCCGTTGGGCGTGCCGACCGAGGACGAGGTGTACCGCGGCGACGTGGTGTCGCAGAACTTCTCCGGCGGCCAGCTGTCGTGGGACTCGAAGACCGCGGCGTTCACGACGACACCGCCAGAGCTGGCCGATCAGCTTGCCGGCCTCCCGGTCCCTGGCGACGCGACCTCTGCCATCAACGCCGCGCGTCGGGCCGCGGGCGGCCCACTCGGCCCGCTGGGTGCTGCGCAGGGACCACCGAGCAAGGTCGGTGCGGACGGTCTGGTGCAGATCTTCGCTGGCGGCAAGATCTTCTACAGCCCGGAAACCGGCGCCGACGTGGTGACCGGCCAGGTACTGGCCAAGTACGAGAGCGTCGGCGGCCCCGGGGGTGACCTGGGCTTCCCCACCAGCAGTGAGGCGGACGGCGGTCTGGCCCCGATGAGCCGGATCAGCACGTTCGCCGCGGCGGACCAGCCGGTGATCTTCTGGACGCCCGACTACGGCGCCGTCATCGTGCGCGGCGCGATGAACGCGGCGTGGGCCAAGCTCGGGGGAGCGGCGGGCGATCTCGGCGCACCCACCGCGGACCAGACCGAGAACGGCGATCTGGTCAGCCAGAAGTTCAACGGCGGCGCGATCTCCTGGGACAAGTCGACCAAGGCGTTCAGCACCGAACCGGCCGGTCTCGCGTCGGCACTGTCCGGCCTGAAGGTTCCGGGGCAGGATGTGCCGCAGGCGCCGCCCGCCGTGCAGGCATCGAACGACGGCGGCGGTGGCGGCAGCTGGTACTCGAAGCTGCATTGGTGGTGGCTGTTCGCCATCATCCCGGTCGTGCTGGTCGTGGCCGCGATCGTCATCGCGGTGGTCTTGAACCGGCGACGGGGCGACGATCGGGCGCCGCTGGACCGGTTCGACGACTACGACGGGCCCGAGGACCGCGACTTCGACTCCGGCCCTGTGCCGTTGGCCGACCACGGCTCCGCGGGCGACGACGCGTACCCCCCGCTGAGCGCGTGGGCGGTGCACTCCGACGTTCACGGCGACTACCACGACGACGCCGGTGATCGCCGTGTCGACCCGGACGGCGACCCGGACGACGATGTGGACGACGACCCGGACAGCGGGCCGACCGCCCGGTTCGAGGGCTTCCCCGACGACCAGGACTCCATCGACACGGCGCCGACGCGCATCGAGGCCGAGTCGCACGCCGAGGCGGCTGCGGAGGAGGAGCCCGAGCCCGAGCCCGCGAGTGGGCCGCCGAGCGGGCGGCACGCGGCGATCGTGCTCGAGGAGCCGGCGTCCGCCCAGACGGCGTTGCGGTTGGCGCTCGACGACCCGTATCAGGCGCCGGAGGGGTATCCGGTCAAGGCCGACACCACCACCGGCGTGTACTGGACGCCGGGAAGCGGCCACTACGACCGGGCTCGCGCCGAGATCTGGTTCGCCAGTGAGGAATTCGCATTGACGAATGGATTCGTCAAGGGCTAGTGGCGCCCGCTAGACCTTGCGGATGACGGTGACGACCTTGCCAAGGATCGCGGCGTCGTTGCCGGGGATCGGATCGAACAACGGGTTGTGGGGCATCAGCCAGACCTGGCCGCGGCTGCGCTTGAACGTCTTGACCGTCGCCTCACCGTCGATCATCGCGGCGACGATGTCGCCGTTGTCCGCGACGTTCTGCTGACGGATGACCACCCAGTCGCCGTCGCAGATGGCGGCGTCGATCATCGACTCACCGACGACCTTGAGCAGGAACAGCGAGCCCTCGCCGACGAGTTCGCGCGGCAGCGGGAAGACGTCCTCGACGGCCTCCTCGGCCAGGATCGGGCCGCCGGCGGCGATGCGCCCGAGCACGGGCACGTAGGTCGGCTCGGGTAGCGCGTCGGACCCCGCGACGTCGGTGGCAACGATCGGGGTCGCGAGTTCCTCGGGGGTGCGGACGTCCACCGCCCGCGGGCGGTTGGGGTCGCGCCGCAGATAGCCCTTGCGCTCGAGCGTGCGCAGCTGATGGGCCACCGACGAGGTCGACGTGAGGCCCACGGCGTCGCCGATCTCTCGGATGCTGGGCGGATATCCCCTGGTGGTGACCGAGGAGCGGATGACCTCGAGGATGGTGCGTTGACGCTCGGTCAGGGCCGGGTCCCGGGTGTCAGTGCTGTCGCTCATGGCCCGAATCTAGTCTCCTGCGACCCGATAATCAAACATGTGTTCGAGGCGTGTCGCACATTCGTTCGCCCGACGGAACTTGTCGGTGGGTCCGGTTATCGTTTGCAACAGTTCGATCACATGTTCTAGTCATCGAACACCTGAGCGATTAGTATTCGAACACAGGAGCGAATACCGCACCGTCGAACACACCGAAAGGCCGGCAGATGACCATCATCACCCGCGAGAACCCCACCGATGTCGTCGTCCGGCCCGTCCGGCCCGTCCGCACCGCCGCGAGACGCCGGCCGGAGTCCAGCCGCCCTGCCGGGTCGCCCCTGCGCTACCACACCACGGGGGTGCTGATGTCGCGCGCATCCCATCGCCGTAAGCCCATCACACCGGTCACCACCGTGGTGCTCGCCCTCGTCGCCGCGGCCATCACGGTGTGGCTGGGGCTGGTGGCCCAGCTGGGCGCGCCGGCGGATGCGGCGGAGCCGGTGCCGGGCCAGCTGGCCGTGGTCCAGGTCCAGACGGGGGAGTCATTGCAGCAGCTCGCGCAGCGGGTGGCGCCCGATGCGCCGGTCGGTGCGGTCGTCGACCAGATCCGGGAACTGAACGAACTCGACTCTGCAGCGGTAGACGCCGGACAGACCCTGATCGCGCCCGTCGGATGACCCCGGGAGATGCGCAGTCAAATTCGCTGCCGTGCAACGGTACGCTCGTATTCGTCCGAAGTGCTCGGGCCCCACGACGGCGGCGAAGGAGCGGTGATGCACTGTCCGTTCTGTCGTCACCCCGACTCGCGCGTGGTGGACTCGCGCGAGACCGATGAGGGCCAGGCGATCCGGCGACGCAGGTCGTGCCCGGAGTGCGGTCGCCGATTCACCACCGTGGAGACCGCCGTGCTCGCCGTTGTGAAACGCAGCGGCGTCACCGAGCCGTTCAGTCGCGAGAAGGTGATCAAGGGCGTGCGTCGCGCGTGTCAGGGCCGTCAGGTCGACGACGATGCGCTGAACCTGCTGGCGCAGCAGGTCGAGGACGCGGTGCGCGCCGCCGGCTCACCCGAGGTGCCCAGCAACGAGGTTGGTCTGGCCATCCTCGGGCCACTGCGCGACCTCGACGAAGTCGCCTATCTACGGTTCGCCTCGGTGTACCGCTCGTTCTCCTCGGCTGACGACTTCGAGCGCGAGATCGAGGCGCTGCGGGCCCATCGCGCGGAGGCGCCGAGCTGACCTGCGCCGTCAGTCGATCTGTCTGACCCCGTCGTCCACCACGCGACCTGCCACCTTTACCCAACCCTCGGGGTTCCAAGAAGTGCGGATCTGTGAGCCCTTGCCCTGCGTGATCGCCAGGTCGCGGCCGAGGTAGTCGGTGATGCGCACCGCCGCGGCGCCGGTGGCCTCGTCCTCGGGGATGCCGAGATGGCTGGCGAACATCCGCGACCGAATGCTGCCCTCGCCCTTGTCGATCCACGCCCACACGTAGTGCTCGACGTCTTCGGAGTAGTCGTTCGGGTCGGCGTCGAGGACCTCGTCGATCGAGTTCAGGTCGTAGATCGAGAAGTCCGGCGCCCACTCCGAGCGGGCCCTGATCACCGTGAACTCGCCGTCCGGCTGCGACTGGTACTCCACCTGCACCACGCCGCCAGGCACCTGCAACGTGTTGACCGGCGTCCCGCGCTGCTTCAGCCACCACGATGCCCCGACGGTGGGATGCCCGGCGAACGGCAGTTCGGCGGCCGGGGTGAAGATGTGCGCGACGGCGGTGCTGGTGCCGGACTCCGGTAGTCCGACGAAAATGGTTTCGCTGTAACCCAATTCGGTGGCGACCCGCTGCCTGTCGGCGGGATCTACCTGGCTGGCATCGATGACGCCGAGGGGGTTGCCGAAATTGCCGTCCGAATCGGTGAACACCCGCAGCACGGTCACGTCGATGGCCATGGGCCCGATGCTACTTCGTGCGTTTGGTCCCGGGGTTCGCAGCCGGTCAGGTAGCGCTGCGCTCGTCGGCGCCCATGGCGTCGAGCACGGCCACCCGGGTATCGATCGTTCCGGTGATGGCTCGCTCCCTGATGCCGGTCCGCAGCAGGTCGCGCAGCACGTCATGGTCGTACACGGCCGGCGTGGTTGAGTCAATGAACTTCTCGACGCACTCGACGAAGCGGTCTGGATCGTCGTGGAACGGGAAGTGGCCCGAACCGTCGAAGACCTCGAGCACCGACCCCGGCATGGCGGAGTGCGCCATCCTGGCGTGACTGACCGGGATCACCGAATCTTGTGATCCCCAAATCAGTTGCACCGGAACGGATTCCGTCAAATAACATCGATCCAGCATGGTCACTACCTGGCCGCGCCAATCCACCACCGCACGCAGGGTGCGGGCGAATGCCGACGAGGCGGTCGGCTCGGGCAGGTCGGCGAGGATGCGCAGCACGTCGGGAAGATCGCGGCCAAGGCCGGTCGAGCCGAACACGGCGCCGCCGACCCGCCCGACCACCTGCAGGGCGGGCAGCACCAACGGCAGGCGCAGCAGGGCCAGCGCCTCGGTGCCCATCGGCAGGGACGCGATGCGCAGCGCGATGTTGACGTCCTTGGTCACCCCGCCCGCGCCGACGAGGATCAATCGGTCCACCAGTTGCGGGAACTGGTAGGCGAACTGCATGGCCACCCCACCGCCCAGCGAGTGGCCGACCACGGTGACCCGTTCGACGTCGAGCACGCTCAGCAGGTCGCGCATTCCGTTGGCGTAGGCCGCAACCGAATAGTCCGCGCGCGGCTTGTCCGACCGGCCGTGGCCCAGCAGGTCGGGGGCAATGACGGTGAACCGTTGCGCCAGCTTCGACTGCACCGTGCTCCACGTCGTGGAGTTGTCACCGATGCCGTGGATCAGCAAGATCGCCGGGCCCGAGCCTGCGACGCGGAAGGCGCGCCGGTATCCGTGGATGGTGCGGTACTCCAAGGTCGGAGTGAGCTCACGCACGCTGCGCAGATTGGGCTTTCGCTTCGTCATGATCGCCAACTCCTCGCCAACTTCAGTGTCGGGCCCGGTCAGGGCGATGCGTTGCCGTCTTCGCCGCCCCTGGACTCATCGCGTTGCGCAAGAAATCGCTCGAACTCTGCGCCGAGTTCGTCACCGCTCGGAAGATCTTCGTCTCGCGCCAGCAAAGACCGATTCTCTTGAGCGCTAACGAACGCATCGTACTGTCGCTCGAGCGCGGTCACCACTTGAGCGACCTCGGTACTCGATTCCACCTGCTCGTTGATCTTGGTGAGCACTTCGGCACCCGCCTCGCCCAGTGCCGCCAACGGGATCTGCAACGAGCCGGTCCTGCCGACCTCGGCGAGCAAAGCTTCCGCGGCCGCGGGGTAGTCCGTCTGGGCCAGATAGTGCGGGACGTGGACGGTGAACCCGACCGCCTCGTGGCCGTGCTGGGCCATCCGGTACTCGAGCAGGTTGGACACGCTGGCAGGCACCTGAACCTCGCCGACCCATGGCTGGTGTTCGGAGATGAGTTCCTTGTCGTTGGAATGGGCCGTCATGGTCACCGGGCGCGTGTGCGGCACCGCCATGGGAATCGTGCCCAGCCCGATCACCTGACGTACCCCGAGTCGTTCGGCCAGCAGACGCACCGCGGTGATGAACCGTTCCCACCTCAGGTCCGGTTCCAGTCCGGCGAGCAGCAGGAACGGCGTGCCGACCGAGTCGTGCAGCGCGTAGAGGCTCAGCTCGGGCTCGTCGTAGTGGGTGAAGTGGTCGGTCTTGAACGTCATCAGCGGCCGTCGCGACCGGTAGTCCAGCAACTCGTCGATGGCGAACGACGCCACCAACTCGGTGTCCAGCGTGTTCTTCAGGTGGGTCGCGGCCAGCCTGATGGCGTGGCCTGCGTCCGAGAACCCCTCGAGGGCGTGGATCAGCACCGGCCCCCGACCGTCCGACGACGACAGCTGGGGAGCGGGGAACTCCAGCTCATACATCCCGGTCGGTTCCGGGTGGTAGTGCTGCTCAGGGCCTTCTGGGTGATCGGCCATACTGCTTTGCCTCCTCGGTGACACCTAGTGTCCCGCACTTTGCGGTGGTTGCCATCTCGGCCCCACACAAACAGTTCAAACGCAATGCCTAGGCCCGCTCATTCCGGCGGGCAGGAGCGCAGCGACCGGGGATCGTTCCGTCGCCGCCAGCGCCGTCGGGCAAGATCGATGATCATGCGTCGTGCTCGTATCGTTCTGCTGACGGGGTTGTTGGCCCTGCCGGCGTCCTGTGCGGATCCGGCGCCGACTGCACCCACCGGACCGACGGCGGGTACGACGACGTCGGCGTCGTCGGCCCCGTCCGCCAAGCCGGTACCCGCGGAGCCAAGAGTGGGAGCGGTGTTCCTCGGCGGACAGTCCATGCACACCTGCTCGGGAGCGGTGCTGGACTCGGCGGCGGGCGACCTGATCCTCACCGCTGCGCACTGCATGGCGGCGGGCATCGACGCGTTCTTCGTGCCAAAGTTCGCCGGAGAGGCGGCCGACTCGGACTTCTTCCACGTCGACGCCGTCTACCTTGACCCGCGCTGGGTCTCGGACCAGGACCCGGTGGCCGACTTCGCCGTCGCCCGGGTGAGCCGCGCCGGCGGCGGTTCGGTCGAGACGCAGGCAGGCGGCGGGTTCACCGTTGGGCCTGCGCCGGAGGCGGGCACCGACGTCACAGTCACCGGCTACCCGTTGGGGGCGGGCGGTGACCCGATCGGCTGCACCACCCACACGTCGGCCGACCGCGGCTTCCCGTCGCTGCCCTGCGCGGGCCTGGTCGACGGCACCAGCGGCGCGCCGTGGGTGGCCGGCTCGATGATCGCGGGCCTGATCGGCGGTCTGGAGGGCGGCGGATGCGAGGAGAACGTGTCGTACTCACCGCCTTTCGACGCCGCAGTCGGAAAGCTCCTGGCCCGTGCGGAAGCGGGTGGACCGGCTGACGATGCGCCCACCGTCTTCGACGACGACTGCTGAGGCTGCTAGGCCCTGAACTGGCTCAGCGCGCGGAGCTTGTTCATCACGTCCAGCGCAGCCACCTTGTAGGCCTCCGAGAACGTCGGGTAGTTGAACACCGCGTCGACCAGATACTCGACGGTGCCGCCGCAACCCATGACCGCTTGCCCGATGTGCACCATCTCGGTGGCGTTGGTGCCGAAGATGTGCACGCCGAGAAGGCGCAGATCCTCGGTCGAGACAAGGAGTTTGAGCATGCCGTAGGAGTCGCCGGCGATCTGGCCGCGTGCCAGTTCGCGGTAGCGCGAGACCCCGACCTCGTAGGGGATCGAGTCCTTGGTCAGGTCGACCTCGGTACGGCCGACGTAGGAGACCTCGGGGATCGAGTAGATGCCGATCGGTTGCAGGTCGGTCATGCCCTTACAGGGCTCGCCGAAGGCGTGGTAAGCGGCCAGGCGGCCCTGATCCATGGACGTGGCGGCCAGCGCAGGGAACCCGATGACGTCCCCGACGGCGTAGATGTGGTCGACCTTGGTCTGGTAGTTGTCGTCGACGAAGATCCGGCCGCGGTTGTCGGCCTCCAGCCCGGCCGCGGGGAGGTCGAGGTGGTCGGTCTGGCCCTGCCTGCCCGCCGAGTACATCACGGTGTCGGCGGGGATCTGCTTGCCGCTGGCCAGGGTGGTCACGGTGCCGGAGGAGCCGACGTCGACGGCGGTGACCTCTTCGCCGAAGCGGAACGTGACGGCAAGGTCGCGCAGATGGAAGCGCAGGGCCTCGACGATCTCGGGGTCGCAGAAGTCGAGCATCAAATCGCGCTTCTCGACGACGGTCACCTTGGTGCCCAGCGCGGCGAACATCGACGCGTACTCGATGCCGATCACCCCGGCCCCGACGACCACCATCGAGGTGGGAATGGTCTTGAGGTCCAGGATTCCGTCGGAGTCCAGCACGCGTGACTCGTCGAACTCGACGCCGGCCGGCCGCAGCGGCTTGGTACCGGTGGCGATGACGATGTGGCGTCCGCTGACGGTGATCTTCTCGGCACGGTTGGGGTCTTCGATCTGCAATGAGTGCTCGTCGACGAAGCGTGCGTGCCCGACGTACAGCTCGACGCGGTTGCGCAACAGCTGAGAGCGCACGACGTCGATCTCCTTGCCGATGACGTGCTGCGTGCGGGCCAGCAGGTCGGCGGGCGTGATCTTCTCCTTGACGCGGTAGCTGGCGCCGTACAGCTCGCGTTGGCTCATGCCCGTGAGGTAGACGACCGCCTCGCGCAGCGTCTTCGACGGGATGGTCCCGGTGTTCACGCACACTCCGCCGAGCATGAGCCCGCGTTCGATGACGGCGACCGTCTTACCGAGCTTGGCGGCGGCGATGGCGGCCTTCTGGCCGCCGGGGCCGGAACCGATGACGACGAGGTCGTACTCCTGCGTGGAACCCATGGACGTAGTCCTACGCCGATTGCGGCAATCTTGCATGCCGACGGGGTCAATCGCCGGCCAATGCGGGCTTAACAAACGCATTCATCCACAGACGCGCATTCGTCCACATCCGCTACGACGGGCGGCGTCATCGGAGCGGATCTCAACGGGGTTCACTGAGACGTTCAGCGCATGACGTCCTTTCGAAGCGCCGACTTCCACCTCAACAAGCCCGGCACGCTGATCGCCGCACTGCCCGCCGTACTCGGTTTCGTGCCCGAGAAATCCCTGGTACTCGTCACGCTCGACGGTGACGAGATGGGTTGCGTTATGCGCATTGATCTTTCGGCCGACGTGTTCGACGCGGTCGGCCGCATGGCCGAGGTGGCCGCCTCGGCCAATCCCGACGCCGCGATCGCCGTCATCGTCGACGAGGACGGGATGACGTGCCGGATGTGCAAGGACGAGCACCGTCAGCTGGCCGACGCCCTTGGCGACGCGCTGTCCGCCTGGGGCATCGAACTGCTGGCCGCCCACGTCGTGGACCGGGTGGCGGCAGGCGGTCGGTGGCACTGCGCGGACGGCTGCGCCTGCGCTGGCACGGTCGACGATCCGTCGGCGTCGCCGATGGCCGCGGCGGCCGTTCTGGACGGGCGTCGGCTCTATTCGCGGCGTGCCGACCTGCAGGAGGTGATCGCCGTGGCCGATCCCGTCCGCACTGCCGGCTTGTGCCGCGTAATCGCCGACACCGCCAGGCCATCCGACGCCGATCAGCGCCCCGACGCGCACGCCCGTGCCGACGTCGAGCAGGCCATGGTCGCCGCCGCGGGCGCGATTGAGGGACGGTGCCCGTCCGACCCGGATCTGGCGCGGCTGGCGTACGGGCTGACCGATCCACGGGTGCGCGACACGTTGTACGCGCTGGCCGTAGGGCGGGACGCCGCACCCGCGGAGTCGTTGTGGGCGCTGTTGGCGCGAACCCTGCCGGAGCCCTGGCGTGCCGAAGCGCTTGTGCTGCTGGCGTTCTCGGCCTATGCCCGTGGCGACGGACCGCTTGCCGGGGTGTCGCTGGACGCCGCGCTGCGCTGCGCTCCGGAGCACCGGATGGCGGGCATGCTGGATCAGGCGCTGCAGTCGGGGATGCGGCCCGAACAGATCAGGGAATTGGGGCTCACCGGCTACCGGTTGGCCAAGCAACTCGGGGTCGAGCTACCGCCACGCCAATCGTTCGGCAGGCGGGCCGGCTAGACCTTCTCGACCTTCACGGCGTGTGCCATGTGATGCGGCAACTCCACCTGCTCGTGGCCGGGAATCACGATCATGACGCTGCCCTGCTCGTTGACCTGAACGGTCACCCGCGCGCTGGGGACCACGCCGGCATCCTTGAGCCGCCCGATCAGGTCGGTGTCGCCCTGGACGTGCTCGGTGAGCTGGCGCACCCGTACCGCCACCGGGAAACCGGTCGGCAGCTCGGTGAGGCGAACCAGGGAGACGTCATCGGTGGCCGAGGGGTCGATGCCGAGTTCGGAAAGGCCAGGGATCGGATTGCCGAACGGCGACGTGGTCGGGTTGTCGAGGACCTGGACGAGGCGACGCTCGACGTCCTCGCTCATCACGTGTTCCCAGCGACAGGCCTCGGCGTGCACCTCTTCCCAGGGAAGGCCGATGACGTCGACGAGCAGGCGCTCGGCGAGCCGGTGCTTGCGCATCACGGAGACGGCCAGCGCACGACCCTTGTCGGTCAGCTCCAGGTGGCGATCGCCTGCGACGTGCAGCAGTCCGTCGCGTTCCATCCGCGACACGGTCTGGCTGACGGTCGGACCACTCTGCTCGAGGCGCTCGGCGATCCTGGCCCGCAGCGGCACCACGCCCTCTTCCTCGAGGTCGTAGATGGTCCGCAAGTACATCTCGGTGGTATCGATCAGATCGTTCATCGCGCCTTCCCAAAGCCCAGCGTCTCAACGGAGTCTACCGGTGCAAACGCCTGAACAGGGGGCTCAGGTCGGCGCGCCAAAATGTGATACCCGCCGCGTTTGCCGCGGCGGGTATCACAGAGGGCAGGTCTAGCTGGCGTAGGAGCGCAACCGTTCGGCCCGATCGCCGTGGCGCAGCTTCGCCATCACCTCGCGCTCGATCTGGCGGACGCGTTCACGGGACAGCCCGAACAGCTTGCCGATCTGGTCCAGCGTGCGCGGCTGGCCGTCGTCCAGGCCGAAGCGCAGCCGGATGACCTGCTGCTCGCGCTCGTCGAGCGTGGCCAGCACGTGCCGGATGTCGGTGTGCAGCAGCTCGGAGATCACCGCGTTCTCGGCGGACATCGCCTCGGCGTCCTCGATGAAGTCGCCAAGCGGGGCTTCCTCGTCGCTGCCGACCGGCATGTCCAGGCTCACCGGGTCGCGGCTGTGCTCGAGAAGATCGGCGATCTTCTCGGCGGGGATGCCCGACTCCTCGGCAAGTTCCTCGTCGGTGGCCTCGCGGCCGAGGTTCTGGTGCATCTCGCGCTTGATCCTGGCGAGCTTGTTGACCTGCTCGACCAAGTGGACCGGCAGCCGGATGGTGCGGCTCTGATCGGCCATGCCGCGCGTGATGGCCTGGCGGATCCACCACGTGGCGTAGGTGGAGAACTTGAATCCCTTGGCGTAGTCGAACTTCTCCATCGCGCGGATCAGACCGAGGTTGCCTTCCTGGATCAGGTCAAGCAGTGGCATGCCGCGACCGGTGTAGCGCTTGGCCAGCGACACGACGAGGCGCAGATTGGCCTCGAGCAGGTGGCGGCGGGCGGCTTCACCATCGCGGACCACGGCCGCGAGTTCGCGTTTGCGGAGATCGCCGAGCCGCTTCTTGGTGTCGAGCTGATACTGCGCGTAAAGCCCAGCTTCGATGCGCTTTGCGAGCTCGACCTCGTCTGCCGCGTTGAGCAGGGCGGTTTTGCCAATGCCATTGAGGTACACGCGCACCAGGTCAGCGGCGGGGCTCTGGGCGTCCAGATCGCTGTCGAAACGGCTTGCGGTGGCATTTGCCATAACGGACTCCTAGTCGGCTGGGACGGTCAAGAGCTATAACGTCGAATCAGCTCTAAGAGTTCCCGCCTGCCGCCGGTTTCACACCTTCTGACCTGCACTTATTCGGCGACGACCTGAGAATGTCCTGAGAATGGATGAAGAATTTCCTCATCAGGGAACGTCGTGTTGCGACTCCGTCGAATCGGGTTGCGGCGGAAGGTCCCTGCGAGGCTCCAACGCGGGCCGCTCGGCGGTCGGAAACAGTGGGATCCGTGTTCCCCCCGCATACCGTCGCGGTTCTTCTGCCCGTCGGGGTGGCCGGTCGTTGGCGATCAACACCGCGATCCACGGCAGCGGGATCGACGCCATCAGGATGGCCAGTGAGATCAAGCCGTTGTGCCACATGCCGTACGCAAGGGCGGCCAGCAGGAGCGCCGGTACGCGCCACGACATGATGGTGAGGTACTTGCGCACCCGCTCGCGATGCTGCTCCTCGTAGGGCTGCGCCGCACGGGTGATGAGAACCGGCTGACCATCGTCGTCGAAACTCAGCTCATGGCCGTGTTTCATGCCTCCACTGTTTCACAGATCACCCGACCGAATCAGACCGGTTTCCCATCGATCCCATCGAAGGCACAATGAACGTCATGCAGACCGAGACGATCGAGCGCACCGACAGCGACGAACAGGTCGACGACGGGACAGACGACGACGCTCCCAAGTTCTTCCACTACGTGAAGAAGAACAAGATCGCCGAGAGCGCGGTGATGGGCACCCACGTCGTCGCACTCTGCGGCGAGGTCTTTCCGGTGACCAAGTCGGCCAAGCCCGGCTCGCCGGTCTGCCCCGACTGCAAGCGGATCTACGAGTCGCTCAAGAAGTAGTCGGCGGCCCGGCAGGGTTTGCGTCGGAGGGCGCTTCGGTCTTCCCGTTCTTGCGCGTCTCGGACTGCGCGTCCTTGAGTGACTCGGCCTGCCCCTCGATCCAGCCACGCAGCCGACGCGCATGGGTCACCGGCGCGGGCCACTCCTCCTGAACGGCGGCGTTCAGTTCGGCACCGAGCATGATGGCGAAGCCGAGGAAGAACGCGAACAGCAGGAACGCGATCGGCGTGGCCAGCGCGCCGTAGGTGTAGCCGGTCGCGGTGATCGACGTCAGATACACCCGTAGGCCCACCGTGGTCACCAGGAACACCGCCGCGGCCAGCACCGAGCCGAGCAGCAACCGGTGCGATGGCAGTGGCCTCGGCAGTGACACCCGGTAGAGGAAGGTCACCGCCAGCACGAAGCCGACGAAGAGCACCGGGTAGTAG
>NZ_JAVRPS010000603.1:0-7924 GCF_032162105.1 Mycobacterium sp.
CGCAGCAGGATGCCACGGCCATGGGCCAGGCATTCGACGCCGCCCGCAACGACGACACCTTCTACCTTCCTCCGGAGGCATTCCAGACCGCCGACTTCCAGCGGGGCATCAAACTGTTCCTATCGCCCGACGGTCATGCCGTGCGGTTCACCGTCTTTCATCAGGGTGATCCGTTGAGCGAGGAGGGCATCTCGCACATCGAGCCGATCCGGGTCGCAGCTGCCGACGCCATCAAGGGCACTCCGCTGGAAGGGTCGACGGTCTATGTCGGTGGTAGCGCAGCCATGTACAAGGACATGCAGCAGGGCGCTGATTACGACCTGCTGATCGCGGCAGTCGCTGCGCTGATCCTGATCTTCCTCATCATGGTGGTGCTCACCCGCGCCGTGGCGGCCGCAGCGGTGATCGTCGGAACGGTGGTGCTGAGTTTGGGTGCCTCGTTTGGCCTTTCGGTACTGCTCTGGCAGCACCTCATCGGGCTCCCGTTGCACTGGATGGTGTTGCCGATGTCGGTCATCGTCCTGCTCGCGGTCGGCGCCGACTACAACCTTCTCTTGGTCTCCCGGATGAAGGAGGAGATCCACGCCGGGTTGAACACCGGAATCATCCGCGCAATGGCCGGCACGGGATCCGTGGTTACCTCCGCGGGCTTGGTGTTCGCCTTCACGATGGCGTCCATGTCGGTCAGCCAGTTGATCGTCATCGGTCAGGTCGGCACCACCATCGGCCTCGGCCTGCTCTTCGACACGCTTGTCGTGCGGTCGCTCATGACACCGTCGCTGGCAGCCCTGCTCGGGCGCTGGTTCTGGTGGCCGCAACGCGTACGTCCACGCCCAGTGCCGCAACCCTGGCCGAAGCGCGATCCAGTCGAGTCGCCACACGGCGCGGTGTCCTAGGGTCTCGGAGTCCTGGGCACGGGGCCGTGGTCGTGAACGACAGCGGGTCTGGCCCCATCGCCCAAACGTGGCCACGCGTGTCCCCCGATTGGGGGACACGACTTTCATCCGGTGTCTCCACCAGTCGCCCGACATACAGGCCGCCGCCGTCGAGACATAGTTGTTTCATCGCCGGAATCCACCGGAGGACAACCCGAAACTCACACTCACACAACAGGATTGAAGTAATGACCAGCATCACCCGCAAGCTCGTCCGCTATTGTGCTCTCCCGGCAGTGGCCGCAGGCGTCATCGGCGCCGCGGCGCTCGGCCTGGCCAGCATGGCCAATGCCGACCCGGCAGCCCCGGTCACCACCACCGCACCGGCACCGGTGGGCCCGGGCTACCAGTACTACCCGGACCACTACGCCACGCCTGCGCCGACCCAGGTCCCGGGCTGGCAGGGCCACCACGGCCCGGGGCACATGGACTAAACACGCCCAGCGCGCCCTCCCCGCAACAACAGGGGGAGGGCGTGTTCGTGTCTGAAGCTAGATCGCGGCGCCAGGATTGAGGATGTTGTCCGGGTCCAATGCCTGCTTGATCCGTCGGTTGAGCTCCATCGCCTCGGGACCCAGATAGCCCGCGAGCCATGGCCGCTTGAGTCGGCCCACGCCGTGCTCGCCGGTGATCGTGCCGCCAAGACCAACGGCCAGATCCATGATGTCGCCGAACGCCAGCTGGGCGCGCTCGGCCTCGTCGTGGTTGGTGGGGTCGAACACGATCAGCGGGTGGGTGTTGCCGTCGCCGGCGTGGGCGATCACCGAGATCATCAGGCTGTGTTGCGCGGCGATCTTCTCCACCCCGGACACCAGATCGGCCAACGCGGGCAACGGCACTCCGACGTCCTCGAGCAGCAGCGACCCCTTGGCCTCGACCGCGGGGATGGCGAATCGTCGCGCCGCCACGAAGGCTTCGCCCTCGTCGGGGTCGTCGGTGGAGTACACCTCCGTCGCGCCGTGCTCGGTGAACACGCGCGCCATGTACTCGGCGTCCTCGATGCCTGCGGGCCCACGGTCGTCGGTGGCGGCGACCATCATCGCGGCGGCCTTGCGGTCAAGGCCCATCTTCAGCTTGTCCTCGACGGCGTTGATCGAGACCGCGTCCATGAACTCCAGCATCGACGGCCGGATCTTGCCGGTGATCGTGACGACCGCGTCGGCCGCCGCGGCCACCGAGTCGAACGACGCCACCACCGTGCAGCCCCTGTGCTGCGGCGGCAGCAGGCGCAGCGTCACCTCGGTGATCACTCCGAGGGTGCCCTCGCTGCCGACGAACAACTTGGTCAGGCTCAGTCCTGCAACGTCTTTCAGCCGCGGGCCGCCCAGGCGCACCGCGGTGCCGTCGGCGAGCACCACCTGCATGCCCAGCACGTAGTCGGTCGTGACGCCGTACTTCACGCAGCACAGCCCACCGGCGTTGGTCGCGATGTTGCCGCCGATGCTGCAGATCTCGTATGACGACGGGTCGGGCGGGTACCACAGCCCGTACTCGGCGACCACCTTCTTGACCTCGGCGTTGAACAGGCCCGGCTGCGTCACGGCTGTGCGGGTGACGGGGTCGACGGAGATGTCGCGCATCCGCTCGGTGGACAGCACGATGCCGCCGTCCAGCGCGGTGGCACCGCCGGAGAGTCCCGTGCCCGCGCCGCGGGGGACGACCGGCACCTGGTGCTTGGTGGCCCACCGCAGGACGGTCTGGACCTCCTCGGTGCGACGCGGTCTGACCACGGCGATCGCGGTGCCCGCGTTCGGGTCGGCGGCGCGGTCCTGCCGGTATGAGGCGACGATGTCGGGGTCGACGACGACGGTGCCGTCGGGCAGTTCGGCGATCAGCTCAGCCAGCATGTCTGCGACCACGACTCGATGCTACGAGGTCCGTCACGGCACCAGCCACCAACGTCACGGCACCATCCACGACAGGACCGGCGAGGCCTGCAGTCCGGACAGGATGCACAGCAGGACCAGGAACCCCAGGCTCCACAAGATGACCCGGCGGAAGATGTCGCCCTCCTTGCCGTCGAGGCCGACCGCCGCGGCCGCGATGGCGAGGTTCTGCGGCGAGATCATCTTGCCGAGCACGCCGCCGGAACTGTTGGACGCGGCCATCAGGACGTCCGACAGCCCGGCCTGATTCGCGGCGGCGACCTGCAGCGCACCGAACAGTGAATTCGATGACGTGTCGGAGCCGGTGACCGCGACGCCGAGCCAACCGAGGATCGGCGACAGCAGCGCGAACGCCCCGCCCGCAGCGGCCATCCAAGTACCGAGGGTGATCGTCTGGCCGGACAGGTTCATCACGAACGCCAGCGCGAGCACCGTCATCACGGTCAGGATCGCCCAGCGGAGTTGATGCAGCGTCGTCCCGTATGCCTTGAGCGCCCGTGGCACCGACAGCCGCAGCACGATCATCGTGAGGACGCCGGCGACGAGCATCTGGGTGCCAGGAGTGGTGAGCAGGTTGAGGGTGAACTTGGTCAGCGTGGATGGGTCGCCGTCGGCATCGACCACATGCAGGCCGGGCCAGTTCCCCGCTAACGTCGCCTTGTCGAGCAGGTGCTTCACCGAGGGGATCTGGCAGATCACGAATACCCCGATGATGATCCCGTAGGGCGCGTACGCGCGGACGACGTCGACCCGCGAATCATGACGGGCATCGGCGTGCTCGACCCGCTGCGCGAATTCGGGCGACGGTTCGTCGGCCGCCGAACCCGATCCCCCGGTCGCTTCGCTCCTGCCCGCCGAACCGGCGACAAGGGCGGGTTCGGTGTACGCATGCCGGGGCTGCCAGACCCGCACCAGCAGAACCACCGCGGCGGCGGACAACAGCGACGCGACGACGTCGGCCAGCGGCACCGATACGAAGTTCGAGGTGGCGTACTGCGCGACGGCGAATACGACGCCGCAGACGACCGCCGCAGGCCAGGTCTCGCGGATACCGCGCCGGCCATCGACGATGGCAACCAGCGCCAACGGCACGAACAGCGCCAGGAGCGGGGTCTGCCGACCGACCATTGCGCCGAGCGTGTCGACGGGCAACCCGGTGACCTTGCTCAGCGTGATGATGGGCGTGGCCATGGCGCCGAACGCGACGGGTGCGGTGTTGGCGACCAGCGCAAGCACGGCCGCCTTCAACGGTCTGAAGCCGAGCGCCATCAACATCACCGAGGTCACCGCGACCGGGGTGCCGAACCCGGCGAGCGCCTCGATCAGCGCGCCGAACGCGAACGCGATGAGGATGGCCTGGATCCGTTGGTCATCGCTGACCTGGCTGAACGACCGCCGTAGCACGTCGAAATGTCCTGTCTCGACGGTCATCTGGTAAACCCAGATCGCGTTGATGACGATCCACAGGATCGGGAAGAACCCGAACGCGGCGCCCTCGGACCCGGCCAACAGGGTCTGCCCGACGGGCATTCCGTAGACCGCGACGGCGATCACGATGCTCACGGCGAGCGATATCAGCGACGCCACCCACGCGGTCACCTTCAACGCACCGAGCAAGACGAACAACAACAGCAGTGGCAGTGCCGCAACCGCGGCGCTCCAGGCGAGCGAGTTGGCGACCGGATCAAGAACTTGCTGGTACACAGGCTGACCTCGATTGTGACGTTTGACACGTTTGCATCCGGGTTACCCGCATTGCACACCGATGTAAACGCGGCGTTTCGAGAGGTACGCCTTGCGACGGCTCAGCTGAAAGCCGTTTGTCCGCAGCGCATCTGGCTACGCCTGCTCCGCGGGGCGGTCGAGGTCGCGCAACGAGGGCAGCCGTAGCGCAACCAGACCCAGCACCACCATCGGTATGGAGAGCGCGAGGAACGTCGTCTTGAGGCCCGCCGAGTCGGCCAGCGGCCCGGCGAGGATCAGCCCCAGCGGCCCGGCGGCATAGGCCAGCGAGCCCATCACCCCGACCACCCGGCCGCGCAGGTGCTGGGGCGCGCGGGTCTGCATGACGTAGTTGTAAATCGGCGCCATCGGCCCGTACACGAAGCCGACGACCGCGCACAACACCAGGATCACCGGCAGCGGCGGCAGGAACGCGATGATCGTCATCGCCATCCCCAGCGTCAACACCGCGACCAACATCGTGGTGCGCCGCTTCATGTACTTCGACATCACCGCGTATCCCAGCGCGCCGACCAGACCGCCGACCGACAGCGCCATCAGCACCCAGCCCAGTTGCGCGGGCTCGTTGCGGTCGGTGAAGTACTTGGGGAACAGGACTGACTCCATTGGCATGTAGAGCCCGGTCGCGGCGAGGTCGATGAACGCCAGCGTGCGCAGCACCTTCATGTTCCACACGAACGACAGCCCCTCGACCACCCCCGACCACACCCCGTCGGGCAGGGAGTCAAGGTCCGGCTTGCCCGCGCCCTCCAGGCGCAGCACCGCGATCGCGACGATCGAGAGCCCGAAGGCCCCGGCGGTCACCCACATGGTGTTGATGCCGCCCAGCGTGGTGATTAGCAGGCCGCCGATGCCAGGGCCGACGATGTAGGCCAGGTTGAACACCGCCTCGTAGACGCTGTTCGCGTGGTCCAGCGTCCAGCCGGCCCGCTTCGCCGCCTCGGGCAGCATCGTCTCGCGGGCGGTCATCCCGGCCGGGTCGAAGAATGCGCCGAGGGCGGCCAGGCCGCCCAACACCGCCACGTTGATCGCGTCCGCCCCAAAGGTCAGGGCGGTCACCGGGACCGCGGCGACCGACAATGCCGACAGCGCATCGGAGATCATCGACACCCGGCGCCGCCCGAGGTAGTCGACCGCCGCACCGGCGATCAGCGTGGCCACCAGCAGCGGGAGCGTCCCCGCCATGGCCACGATCGACGCGTCCAACGCGGACCCGTTGCGCTGCAGCACCAGCCAGGGAAAGGCGATCAGCGAAATGCCGTTGCCCGCCCCTGCCAACAGCGCGGCGAACAGGATCAGGTAAGTAGGTCCGCGCTTGGAGGCAGTCATGGGATATCGGGCCGAATCTAACAGCGGCGCCGTCCGGTCCGCGACGGATTTTCCGCGCCGTGCACAGTGTTGTGGTGAGGTTGCCGCATCCAAGGACGGGCGAACCCTTCGACTCGCCGGTGCCGGCGGGTACCGGGTGGCCGGGAGATCAGGCTGCGTCCGACACGGTGGTCGCGTCGACGGCGGCCCGGGTGCGGTCGGTGGCCAAGCGCAGCCGGGCACTCGACGATCTGAATGCGGCGATCAGCGTGTGCCGGGCCTGCCCGCGGCTGGTCGACTGGCGCGAGCGGGTCGCCGTGGAGAAACGCCGGTCCTTCGCCGCCGAGCCGTACTGGGGCAGGCCCGTGTCCGGTTTCGGCGCGGCCCGGCCCGCCGTGCTGGTCCTCGGTCTGGCGCCCGCGGCGCACGGCGCGAACCGCACCGGGCGGGTGTTCACCGGCGACCGCTCGGGTGACTTTCTGTTCGCCGCGCTGCACCGGGCCGGCCTGGCGAGTTCGGCGTTGAGCGCGGACTCCGCGGATGGCTTGGCGCTCAACGACACTCGCGTGGTGGCCGCTGTGCGGTGCGCCCCGCCGGACAATGCGCCGACCCCCGCCGAGAGGTCGACCTGTGCGCCGTGGCTGGATGCCGAATGGCGGCTGATCGCCCCCGACGTGCGCGTGATCGTCGCGCTCGGCGGGTTCGCGTGGCGGGCGACGCTCGACATGGTCCGCGCGGGTGGCGGCGCCGTGCCCGTACCGCAGCCGAAGTTCGGGCACCTCGCGATGGCGAAGCTCGGCACGACGACCGGCGACGTCGACCTGATCGGCTGCTATCACCCCAGCCAGCAGAACACGTTCACCGGCAGGCTCACCCCGGCGATGCTCGACGACGTGTTCGAGCAGGCCCGCCGCATCGCCCACCCCTAGCGATTCGTGAGCGCTTTCGTTCGGTGAGCGAGCGGAAACGCGCCCAAAATCGCAGGAAGGGGAACGTTTGGGGCCGCGACGGCGTTCACCCTCACGTGCGACTTTCCGTCCTCGACCTCCTCCCCGTCCGCAGCGACCAGACCACCTCCGACGCGCTGGCCGCGACCGTTGGGGTGGCGCAGACCGCCGATGCGCTGGGTTACACCCGTTACTGGGTGGCCGAGCACCACAACATGCCCGCGGTCGCGGCCACCAGTCCGCCCGTGGTGATCGCCTACCTCGCCGCGCAGACCCACCAGCTTCGCCTTGGCTCGGGCGGCGTCATGCTGCCCAACCACGCGCCGCTGGCGGTCGCCGAGCAGTTCGCGCTGCTCGAAGCCGCGGCGCCTGGCCGCATCGACCTGGGCATCGGCCGCGCGCCGGGCTCGGACCCCGTCACGTCGATGGCGCTCCGCGGCGCTGCGGGTCGCGACGACACCGACATCGAGAAGTTCCCGCAGTACCTCGACGACGTGGCTGCGCTGATGAGCGCGACGGGCGTACACGTGTCGCTGCGGGGCCGAAACCTGATGGACCAGAACTACGTTCTGAAGGCGACGCCCGCGGCCGCCAGCGAGCCGCGGCTGTGGCTACTCGGCTCGTCGCTCTATTCGGCGCACCTGGCCGCCGCCAAGGGTCTGCCGTACGTCTTCGCCCACCACTTCTCGGGCCAGGGCACCGAGGAGGCACTGGCCGTCTACCGCACGGAGTTCAGGCCAAGCGACCTGGCAGGAGAACCCACCACGTTCATGACGGTCAACGCGTCGGTGGCGCCCACCCGCGCCGAGGCCGAAGCCCTGATGCTGCCGAACCTGCACATGATGGCCTGGCTGCGCACGGGCCAGCCGCTGCGTGCGCTGGACCTCGTCGAGGACGCGCAGGGCATCGAACTGAACCACCAGCAACAGGCCATCGTCGATGCGGGTCTGTCCCGCGCCGTCATCGGTTCACCGACCCAGGCCGCCGACCAGGTGCGCGAGTTGGCCGAGCATTTCGGCGTCGACGAGGTGATGGTCAACCCCGTCGCATCCGCGTACCGCGGCGTCGACCCGGCGACCGCGCCGGCCCGCGAGCGGACGCTGGA
>NZ_JAVRPS010000604.1:0-12605 GCF_032162105.1 Mycobacterium sp.
GTGGGGCTTACTTGTGGTTCTGGTGGTGGTGATGCACCGAGGTGCCGGGCTGGGGGGTGTTGGTCTGGTGCGGGAAGGCCGGGTGCTGGACCGGGGCGCTGATCGAGGGGCCGTTGGTGGTGACCGCGGTGTCGGCGTGGCTGGCGGTGGCGGTGCCTAGGGCGATCAAGGCGGGGGCGGCGAGCAGGGCGGCGGTGGCGGCGATCCGGCGGGTGATGGTGTTCATGTCAATCTCCGTGTGTGAGTGTGCTTTTGAGTTTCTCGGCCGGTGTGTTCCGGCGATGAGATAACTATGTCGCAGCACGAAGAAGGTGTATGTCCGCCAACCAGCCACTACACCCGATGAAGCCCGTGTCCCCCGATCGGGGGACACGGGCAACGCGTCGCCTGACGGCGCCAAACGGAGCAAATTGACACTGCCGACAGGGCAAACACGGTAAAAAGGCAGGTATGGCCTGTAATCACCAGTTCTCGATCTCGACCGAGGAGATCCTCGGCGTCGACGACGGACACCTGGTGATCCGGTACGTGAACACGTGCAAGGCGTGCCAGGCGGTGACCGGCCAGCACGTCCAGCGCAAGCCGCTGCCGACGACGGCCGGCGACACCGACGCTCCAGACGCCTGAAGAGGCGCTAAGTCGATCGGTTCGCGGGCGTGAGCCCGCGGTCGATCAACCCCAGAACCGGCTCTTCTTCCACTTCGACTGGTCGCCCTCTACGTCGGTCCACTCCCCCGACGCATAGCTGTACGGCACTTTCGCGCCGGTACGTACCACGTCCAACCTGCCGTCGTTGTGCTGGACGTAGGCGTCGCCGAACCGCATGTACTCGTCGGTTCCGCCGCCGGGGAGTGTCACGGTGACCGTCATGATCTTCGCCGAGTCGCCGCTCAGCGCACCTTCTCGGGGATCGAGCTCAGAGCGTGCAGGACGTGCACGGCCAGTTCGGCCGCAGCCTTGTCGCCAAGCTTGGAGTTAGCGGTGATGGTGTCCTTGACGAGATCGACACGTCGGTCGTAGGGAGAACGGAGCAGAGTTGGGGAGGCCATCGAATTTCCTTCGTAGTCGGGCATGTTCGCTCGAAACCGAGCTGCCCGATACTCGTGACATTACGCCGCCATCGGTCAGAGGGTGCCGGTACCCGCATGTGGGTAGTCGGGCACACGGTGTTGAAACGACAAGATGTCGGGGTTCCGGATGGTCCCGTCGAGAATCTCGACCGCTCGGGACACCGTCTGGTCTGCCTCCCATGCGTCGCGCCCGGCGAGCACCGTCGGCAGGTAGGGCAGAAGGGCCTCGCTGATCTCCCAGCTCGCGGAGTTCCACAGGTAGGACGGGCTGTGATCGACCGCGTAGTAGGTGATGTTGGCGCCGACGGTGAACGTCGGGTGCTCGAACGAGGTGGGCCGGGCCCAGCTGAAACCCATTGCCTCATCGCATGATACGTCGATGATGAGGCTGCCCGCACGGAACGCGGTGAGCCCGTCTTCGTCCAGAAAGGTCAGTGGTGCATTGGTGTCCTGTAACACGCAGTTGACGATGATGTCGTGCTCGGCCAGCAACGGGGCCAGCGGCACTCGGCCATCTGGGGTGAGCGCGAAACTCATCGACGCCCCGCCGGCAGGGTCCATGTCGTGCTCGAACTGGACGATGTCTGCCGAGTGAATCGGTGAGGCCACTTCGGTCACACCGCGGTTGGTGAAGATGTCGACGTCGTGGATCCCGTGTGCGCTCAGTGCCGTCACCGCACCCCGCGCTGTGGCGCCGAACCCGATGACGGCCGCCCGCAACCGGCGGCCGTACATGCCCGTCGACCCGACGAGCTCCAGGGCGTGCAGCACCGAGCAGTAGCCGGCAATCTCGTTGTTCTTGTGGAACACATGCAATTTGAACGAGCCGTCGTCACCCCACAGGTTCATCGCCTCGAAGGCGATCAGCGTTTGGCGTCGCTCGATGGCCTGCTCGGTCAGGTCGCGGTCCTGGACGCAGTGCGGCCAGCCCCACAGCACCTGGCCGACGCGAAGTTCGGCAAGATCGCTTGCCTCCGGCTTGATCAGCAGTATGACGTCGCACTCCGCGATCAACTGCTCGCGTGAGTGCACTCCGGCCGCCAGCTCCGACAGTTCCGCGTCGGTGACGCCGAAGCCCTCCCCGTAGCCACGCTCGAAATAGATGTTGGCGCGATGGTCGGCATCGATCCGGTCGAGATGTTGCGGATGGATCGGAACGCGGCGTTCGTTCTCCTTGCCGGTCCTGCCGATGACGCCGAGCTTGAGTTGAGGCACATGCCCTCCGGGGAATCGTCTGTCAAGCAGGACGCCATCGCTGCCCTCAGCGCCCACGTCGGCCACCGGCGGCCACTTGCGTGATCACTGTAACCGTTCGCCACACATCGGTGTCAACCCCATCTGTCAACGGTGTTGACATCACCAGGGAAGAGGCGTGTACTGGTGGTCTACTAGCGGATCAGAGGCCTCGAAATGCTCGTCATCGTTGGGCTTATCGCGATCCTCTCCGCTGGGCTCGCCGCAACCATGGGCATCAGGACCCGCGAACTGATCGCGACGGCCCAATGCTCGGCCATCACGCGTCGGGGTCGTGCGGCACCCTGCTCCACGTCGGCATCCACGTCAGCGCAATGGCGCTTCGGGGACTGAGCGTGCGGTTGACCGGTGCGCGCCGCACCTGGATCCGCGGTCGCACCCGATGAACACCAACGCCATCGCTCTGATCGTCGTCACCGCCATCGCCGCACTCGTGCTGGTGGGCATGCTCGTTGGGGTGGCGTTCAAGACGCGTTCACGCAAGCGCGGAGCGGCAGGCGGCTCCATCAGCGAGGAGATTGAAGCGGCCGCACGCGAGACTCCTCGTTCGGTGATCACACCGCACCAGCATCCCTCCCCTGACCATCTGACCGAGTAGGACGTGCAATGAAATCCCTTGTTGCATCACACATCCTGGGTTTGCTCATGACCATCACGGGTGTCGCGCTGATGGTGACCGTCGTGACGCAGTACGAGATGGTTCTGCTCAGCAGTCGCGGGGAATGAGCGGTGCGGGGTGGGACACAGTTCGCAGTAGCTATCGCCATTTTCGACACCAGGGCTGTTGACGGGCGGTGTGGGGACCCAATCCACAGCAGACTCATGGGAATAGCCGAGCAGCGAACCCCAGTCCGGGCTGGCCCGGTAGTCCAGCCCGCCCATGACGACCCCGAACCCGTGACGGGCGGCGGTGTCGAGGTAGCGCCCGTACATCCCGCGAAGCTCGGTCACGGCGCGCGGGTTGTCGAGCAACGGGAACATCGCGAACTGCTGCAGCTCGAACCCGTACTTGTACAGGATCTCGGTTTCCTGGCCGCCCTCGGTGAGGTAGTTCAGCCCAGGTTGCTGGTTCGGGAACTTCCTGGCCATATGGTTGCCTGTCCGAACCTGCACACTTGCTGTGAGCAAACCCAGATTAGGCCCGGACCTGGCGCCGGTAGGTGAGTTTGTCGAACTCGCGACCATATTCGTCGACGGCAACCACGTCCATCTCGCTGACCAAGACACCGGGGCGCACGTCGACTCGGATGAAGGCATAGCCGCGCAACCGCACCCGCGACCAGCCGACCGCCTCGTCCTGCTTGCCGCCGTCGGCATCCCAGACGTAGCTGTTGGGCACGAAGGTGTCGGCGAGCTCGTTCCCGCGGTAGCTTTCCAGCTCGCCGGGCTGAAAGTCGTACCGCGGCCGCCCACCGCATCCCACCGTGTAATAGACGGTGCCGTCGGTTTCGGGATAGACGATCCCGTTGTCGGCGGCGACGGTCGTTGGCGTGTTGGCCCGGATGGGGTCGGTGCGTTCGAAGACGTGGTTGTGGCCTTGCAGCACCAGGTCGACCTGATACCGATCGAAGAGCTTGGTCCAGGCCGCCCGTACTCCACCGTCACTGGCATGCGACGCGGTGGTGGAGTACGCGCAGTGGTGAAAGAAGCAGACGATGAAGTCGATGTCGGGATTCGCGCGGTGCGCCGCCAATGTGCGCTCCACCCAAGTGTTCTGGGCGCCGTGCGAGTAACCCGTGTTGGCGGTGATCTCATAGCTGACGTCGTTTGCGTCCAATGAGAGCACGGCGACGTCGCCGTACGTGAACGAATACACCGACGGGCACTTGGCGGGACCGTTGCCGGGAAAGTCCATCCGCGCCAGATGCCCGCCGTAGCCGTGCGTCGGGTATGCGGCCTCCATGTCGTGGTTGCCGGTGGCGAACATCCACGGCGTCGTCGACGCACTGGCCTCGATCAACCCGAAGTAGACGTCCCACACGAAGGGGTTGAACCTGTCGAAGCCGGAAGGAGGCTTGCCCGACTTCATGAACTTCGGAGGCTTTCCCGCACCGTCGGGGTCCGCGTAGGCGATGTCGCCCGCGAGCACGTGAAAGTCCGGGTTGGACGCGATGATCTGGTTCATCACGTTGGTGGTGTGCGGGACAGTGGGATCGTTGTCGGCCTTGTAGTAGTTGTCGTCGTAGTCGCCGGGAGTGAGGCCCGGCGGCAACAGGGGTGTCTCGTCGGTGCCCTGGTCGCCGATCATCGTGAACCGGAACGGGCCCACCGCATCTCGCGCACTGGGCATCCCGGTCGTCGCCGAGCGGACGTCGGTGATGAATCCGTCCGCGGTGCGCCATTGATAGAAGTGCGGCATGCGGCCAGGCAAGCCGTCAACGGGAGCGTGGGCGTAGAACTGTTCGGCCCCCAACACCCCGCCATCGCCTGCGGGAATCTGGGTCACCAGGTTGCGGACCTCCGCCTCGACGCTCGCGCCCAGCGCCGGCGTCGGCCCGTGGTCGAGGAAGACCTTGGTGCCCTTCGGGTTTCGCGACAGCTGCGCCGCGAGGCGCAACTGGCTGGAGGCATCGCTGCCATAGCCGACCCGCCGGTTTGCCACCGCCAGTTGCACGTCCTCGGCATAGGCACGACGACCGAACGGCGACAGCCCCACCGCGGCGACCGCCGCCGCTGCCGCCGAGCCGCGCAAGAAGTTCCGCCTCGACACGGGGTGGCGACGGAGATGGGCTCGATGCCACTCGTACTGCTCGGCCATCGACATGTTGGCGGCCACTGCCGGCGGAATTCCGGTATCAGGGATTTCCCCGGCAGTGCTCAAACGATTCGTAGGCACCAGTGGATGCTCGCGCACGTGCCTTCGTGCGGCCACCCGAGGGATCGAACCACCGGGAAACGTTCGGTTAACATCTCGCCGCCCGTCGTCCGTGTTGCGCGTAAGTCAGGGTTTCCTGCCTCGAGATCAGGCCACCTGCGGACGGTCGTTGGAACGTCGCCGTGTCCGCTGCCACGGCCAGGTCATGAGGGCCCACACGATGACGACGATCGTAGTCTCGGCGAGTACGTACAGCGGCCATGGGCCCAACACGTCAAGGAGTGACGCGGTAGGGGGCTTCCTGTTGAGGTAGCCGTAGTTGGTTCCCGCGAGCACGTTGAAGGTGAAGGTGAACGCCGCCCATACGAGGGTCGCGATGACCGCGAGGCGGTAGTCGCGCCACCGCGGCCGCATCCCACGCCCCCACGTGAGATAGATGGCCGCCCATACGACGAGCACGTGAAGCGCGAAGAACGTGACGAAGAGATGGTGCGGGAAATCTGGCGCGCCTTCCTCTGGCGTGCCGATGTCCGGTGTGATCAACGCTTGCGAGCTGAGGACGAGGCCCCAGTAGTAACCGAGCGCGAAGGCCCAATGCCGCTGCGACCACAGGGCGTAGGCCGCCGTCAGTTCCGCGATGTCGCACAACTGCAGCGGCACCGACGTGTCGAGGGTGGGCCGGATCAGTTTGTAGATCAGCGCGACGATGAACACCGCCAGAAGCAGGACCGCCAGAACGCGGCCGAGGAGCCGGGCCTGCGATTCGGTCTGCCTGCGGCCGATCCAGACGAGCGCCGCGGCCCCGAGCACGAACACCCCGAGCACCACCAAGTGCGACGGGCCGTACGCGGAGAACTCCCGTTGTGAGGCGAACAGCTCCATCTACTCCCCCAGTCTCGTCGCACGACCATTTCCCGCAGGACCAACTTGCCTCAGATCAACCTACAAATCGAGTACCGCCGGCCACCTCCGCGAACTACACGCGAGCGCAAGGCAACCGCCCGCTGCTCACGCACTGCCGGGTGTGAGCAGACGGCTGGCGGGTGCTGCTCAGAAGTAGGTCGTGGCCTGCGTGCTGGTCCCGTTGTCACACGTGATGGTGACGTTCCAGTTCCGGAACTGGGGAACGGCCGGGACGATCCTCAGGTCGTACGTGGAGTTGGCCGGCAACCCGAAGCTGCGGTTGAAGTTATCCGTCACGTACGTGCACTGCGACGCGACACCGCTGCGGTCGGTGATGTGAGCCTCCAGACCGCCCAGGACCGGATTGAACGAAACCGTTGGTCCCAGCTTTGGCGCAGGAGGCTGGCTGGGCGGCTGGCTCGGCGGTGGTTGCGATGCCCCATTCGAGCAGCCCGAAACGATGACCTTTGCGCCCTGCTGATTCTGCAGCAAGTTCTTGGCCTTGCTTTGGGCGACCGAAAGCGACGCGTCCGACGCGCCCGTCATTTCGCCGTAGTCGTTCGACGCGGCTGCGGCGCACGCGTTCGTGGCAATGACCTGGTTCACGCAATGGCTGCCGCCGTTGTTCACGCAGTTGGTGAGCGACGCGGTTGCGGCCTGGTCCTGACTGGCTGCTATCGCCGAACCTCCCGCCATTGTGACGGGGGGATTCTCGTTGATGAATCCGAGCGACAGCGCGATGTAGGCGTCAGGCGCTGCATTGGCCGGCGCAGTCGCGCCCACGAATCCGGCGACGGTGGCCGTCGCGGCGACTAGCACGATGGCCGCCATGATGTGCGGCCTTCGTCGTAAGGCGTTGCTTCTGGTCATGATGTCGTCCTTTTGCATCGGCTGTGTGGCCCGGGGTGGGGTCACATTCACTGAGCGGGCAGTGGCCGGAGCGGGACACTCCTCGTGGACGATTCTGTGGGGTCGCTGCGGGCGCAGTGTGTGCTGAGTATTCGCTGATTTGTAGCCAGTTCACCCGAAAATGGACAATTTGGTCTGGTAGCCGACCTGCGCCATGCGGGGGCGTTGGTAGCCAACCCCGCGGCGACTGCGGCCCGCCGCAGTGTCGAGCGTGCGGTGTCGTACGCAACACGCCGTTGGCGACCGTACGGATCCGCACGGTCGCCAACGCTACGACGCTTCTACGTACCGGTGTATTCGTCGCCGCATGCTGCGGACGCCTAGGTCCGTTACGTACGTCGGGGCCCGGTGCGTGCAGCTGGCCGGTAGGTACGGATTACCGCTCGCAGAGGGGATTCGTGGGCGTCAGCTGGGTCGCCACGCTGCCGCGCGACGTCAATCACAAGAGTGTTCATCGTGATGCTCTCAGCGCAGTTCGTGCTGGAGTGAATCACTTTTGGGGACATGCCTTTTCGAGGCATATTGACGGAGGGGGGAATGATGCCGATTAGTCGTCGCAAAGTCTTGGGCGGAGCTGGCCTGGCCGGGGCCGCAGCCGCGACCGGTGCAGGCGTCGACCGTCTTATCTCCAGCGGCACTGGCTATCACACTGACAAGGAAGAGCCAATGACCGATGATGCGGCACGCACCTGTTCCATCTCGGCGCTCAACGTTGCAGGTCGGAGGCATCCGCGAGCCGCACTGGCATCCCAGCGCGTGGTCCGCCGTCTTCGGCGTTCCCGCAGAGACGTTCAGCTCCTTCAAGAAGATCGACACCGCGATCGTCATCCTGCGATCGCCCTAGGTTTCTACGTCGGCCGGCCGAAACGTGAGCGCCACGCCGTCCATGCAATAGCGGAGGCCCGTCGGTTGCGGGCCGTCGTTGAACACGTGGCCGAGATGGCTGCCGCAGCGGCGGCAGAGCACTTCGGTGCGTGCCATGCCCAGGGAGCTGTCGCTGTGCTCGAGTACGGCGCTATCCATCGCCTTGAAGAAGCTCGGCCAGCCGGTGCCGCTATCGAACTTGGTGGTGGACGAGAAGAGGTCGAGCCCACAACCCGCACATCCGAAGATGCCCGCCCTGTGCTCGTCGTTGAGCGGGCTGGTGAAGGGCGTCTCGGTGCCTGCCTCGCGCAGGACGTTGTACTGCTCCGGGGTCAGCCGCTGCCGCCATTCCGCGTCGGTATGGGAAACCTCGAAGGTCTCAGTCGAGTTCTTCGGCGTATCGGCCCCGGCGAGGTTGCGCAGCGGTTCGCACCCGACCAGGGCGCCCAGCAATGCCGTGCCTAGCAGCAGGTGTCGTCGCGTCGGAGTCGTCCGCGGTTGCTGCGGCGTCCGGCCGGTCATACTCCGAGAGTAGGCCCGGCGGGGTCCGCGATCGGCTCGTCGGATCGTTTCGTCAGTAGTCGGTAACAACCGGCCTTAACAATTCGTGACGGCTGCCTGCAGGGGCCGTTGACGGCCTCGATGAGGAGGACACTGGCGGCGTGGAACTGAATGATCTCGAGGGCGCAACGCGAATTGTCAAGCGGCACAGGTGGGCACCCCTGGCGATCGGTGTCGGACTGGTGGCCTTGGCGGTGGCAGTGTTCATCGGTGTACGGCCGGCGATGCAGACAGTGAGCGCTGCGACGGAGTCGACCGCCGTTCCTGCGCCCGATGTCGACGAACCGTCACCAGCCGGAGTCACAAGCGAGACGGTGGTACTCGCGGGTGGCTGCTTCTGGGGCGTACAGGGTGTCTTCCAGCACGTCAAAGGGGTGACCCAGGCGGAATCCGGTTACGCCGGAGGGGATCAGTCGACGGCGAACTACGACACGGTCAGCACCGGCAGCACCGGACACGCGGAGTCGGTGCGCATCACCTACGACCCGACTGAGGTGACCCTCGGCCAACTCTTGCGGATCTACTTCTCGGTGGTGCAAGACCCCACACAACTCAACCGTCAGGGTCCCGACGTGGGCACTCAGTACCGATCCGCGATCTTCGCGCAGGACGATACGCAGAAGCGTGTTGCGGAGTCCTACATCGCCCAACTCAACCGCGACGCAGTCTTTTCCGGCCCGATCGTCACGACCGTGTCGCCGAAGGCCGAGTTCTTCCCGGCCGAGCGATACCACCAGGACTTCCTGAACTCGAACCCGACGTATCCGTACATCGCGGCCAACGACATGCCCAAGGTGAACGATCTCAAGCGGTTGTATCCGGACCTCTACCGCGACCAGCCGGTGCTCGTGCTCGCCGACGGCCACTGATCCGCGGCGCCGTCGGCTCCGAATACCAATCATGTTGACCCTTGCACTCATCGGCTTCCTCGGCGGCCTGATCACCGGCATCTCGCCGTGCATCCTGCCCGTTCTGCCCGTCATCTTCTTCTCCGGCGCACAAACCGGCTGCAAGGCGCAACCGGCAGTCACCGCGCAGGGTGGCGGCACCACGACCGCGGTCGTGGAAAGGCCGCCGATCTCGGACACGTCGCGCCCGTACCGTGTGATTGCCGGCCTGGTCCTGAGTTTCAGCATCGTCACCCTGGCCGGATCCGCACTGCTGACCTTGCTGCACCTGCCGCAAGACGCGATCCGTTGGGCAGGCATCGTCGCCCTGACCCTGATCGGAATCGGTCTGATCGTCCCGCAGTTCGAACAGATCCTGGAAAAGCCGTTCGCCCGCATCCCCCAGTTCAACGCCAGTGAAGGCCGCAGCGGGTTCGGGCTGGGCCTCGCCCTTGGCGTGCTGTTCGTGCCGTGCGCCGGGCCTGTCCTCGCCGCCATCGTGCTGGCTGGCGCTACCGGCTCCATCGGCGCCAACACCATCGTCCTGACCGTGTCGTTCGCGATCGGGACTGCGCTGCCACTGCTGGTGTTCGCCCTCGCAGGCCAACGGGTCGCCCAGCGCATCGGCGCGTTCCGCCGCCGCCAACGCCAAATCCGCGTCGCAGGCGGCGTCGTGATGCTCGTCTTCGCCGTCGCGATCGCCTTCAACCTGCCCGCCACGTTGCAACGCATCGTTCCCGACTACACCAGCGCCCTGCAGGACAAGGTCGGCGGATCTGAGCAGATCGCGGAGAAACTCAACCTCGGCGGCCTGGTCAACGATCAGAACAAGGACCTGTCGAACTGCACCGGCGGCGGCGCGAAGCTCGAAAGCTGCGGCACCGCACCGGATATCAAGGGCATCACCCACTGGTTCAACACACCGGGCGACACTGGACTCGACCTCAAGCAGTTGCGCGGCAAGGTCGTCCTGATCGATTTCTGGGCCTACCCCCCGCATCAACTGCCAACGCGCCATTCCGCACGTCACCGACTGGTACGGCAAGTACAACGACGCCGGCCTCGAAGTCATTGGCGTGCACAGCCCCGAGTACGCGTTCGAGAAGGTTCTGCCCAACGTCGAGAGCGGCGCGAAGGACCTCGGCATCACCTACCCGGTCGCACTGGACAACAACCTGTCGACGTGGACCAACTACCGCAATCGGTACTGGCCCGCCGAGTACCTCATCGACGCCACGGGCACGATCCGACACATCAAGTTCGGAGAAGGCGACTACGACGGCACCGAAGGCCTGATCCGCCAACTGCTCGCCGATGCCAACCCCGGCGTCGAGCTCCCGGCGCCCAGCGACTTCGCCGACACCACCCCGCAGGCACGCCTGACCCCCGAAACCTATCTGTCGGTCGGCAAGGCGAGTAACTACGGCGGCACCGGAACCTACGACCAGGGCGATTCGACCTTCGACTATCCGGCGACGTTGCCGGACGACACGTTCGCCTTCCAGGGGCCCTGGACGCTGGACTATCAGGGCGCCACCTCCGGTACCGAGACCTCCAGCATCGAGCTGAGCTACAACGCCAAGAACGTCTACCTCGTAATCGGCGGCGAAGGCACCGTCACCGTGGTCCGGGATGGCAAGACCACCGCGGTCCCGATCAGCGGCCCACCCACCTTGCACCAGATCGTGGCCGGCGATCAGATTCAACGCGGCCAACTCGAGGTACGCCTGAGCAAGGGGCTGCAGGCGTTCTCCTTCACCTACGGGTAAACGAAGCTGCGGTGCGGCTCGAGCGCAAGTCGCTGACCTTGGTGGCAGGCACAGGATTTTCATAAGAGCCTCGTGGCGGGTACCAGAAATCGCTACGACCTGCGGCAGGTGCGCTTACGGCCGGGACGGCTCTACCGTGGAGGCGGCCCGCGGCACCGACGCACCGGGCCCGGATCGTCTGGGTGAGAAGGGAAACCGCAAGCACCGTGTTCGGGCTGCCGCTCAATCCTCCGCCGATTCCGTCGCCGGCACCCACGCCCGCACCGCAATTGCCGCCGCCGGACTTTCATGCATTCCATAGCGGCGTCTCGCTGCTCGGCGGATGGTTTCCGCTCACCATCGAAATCGTCACGGTCGTCGCCTTGGTGGCCGTCGTGGGCTGGCGGACCAAACGCTGGCGCCTGCTCTGGGTTCCGGTGAGCGTTCTCATCGCGGTCCTCGGAGCGTTGGAGGCGCGGCTGTACACGGACTCCGAGGGGCTGGCCTCCGACCCGGCCCCGCTGACGCTGTGGATCTGGATCGGCGTCTTCGTGGGCACGGTCGCGGTGGCCGCGCTCGGCTGGCGCGGCACAGGGTGGCGGCGACGCACCCTGTCGGTGCTCGCGATCCCGTTGTCGTTGTTCGCCGCGTTGATGGCGCTGAATCAGTGGGTCGGCTACTACCCCACCGTGCAGGCTGCATGGGGCGGTCTGACGGCCGGCCCGCTGCCCGATCAGGTCGACGCAGGCAGTCTGCCCGGGCTCCGAGGCACCCACCCGTCGAACGGCAAGCTGGTCGAGGTCGACATTCCGGACACGGCAAGCGGTTTCAAGCACCGCAGCGAGTACGTCTACCTACCGCCCGCTTGGTTTTCCGGTGACACGCCGCCGCGACTGCCGGTGGTGATGATGATCGGCGGTGAGTTCAACACTCCGGCGGACTGGATGCGCAGCGGCAACATCAAGCCAGTCATCGACGGCTACGCCCAAGCTCACGGCGGCCAGGCGCCGATCTTCGTCTTCGTCGACTCCGGCGGCAGCTTCAACAACGACACCGAATGCGTCAACGGGCCGCGGGGCAACGCTGCCGACCATCTCACCAAAGACGTACGCCCCTATGTGATCTCCGAGTTCGGGGGCTTCCCCGACCCCGCCAACTGGGGCATCGTGGGGTGGTCCATGGGCGGTACCTGCGCGGTCGATCTCACCGTGACCCATCCCCAGCTGTTCCACGCATTCGCAGACATCGCCGGCGACCACGGACCGATCGCGGGCACGAAACAGCAGACCATCGACCGCCTCTACGGTGGCGACGCCGCGCAGTGGGCCGCCAACGACCCGACGACCGTGATGGCCAAGCACGGCCCCTACGTCGGGGTGTCGGGCTGGTTCGAAGACACCCCGAAGGTCTCCGACGAGCAGATGAAAAAGCTGCTTCCAGGTGGATTTCAGCCGCCGCCGCAGCCGGCGAACGCTCTGGGCCTCGGCGGTCACGACGAATTTCGCAACGGCGCCGAAGACCAGGTCGGCGCGGCCCAGGACCTGTGCGATGCCGCTACCAAGGTGAACATCTCGTGCTCGGTGCACACCATCGC
>NZ_JAVRPS010000605.1:0-4020 GCF_032162105.1 Mycobacterium sp.
CGTTGCGCTGCACGGCAAGCCGACCTCGACGCAAGCCCAGCAGGACTGGGCGATCGGCGCGATCCGCAAGCCGGTGCCCGACGCCGAGCGCTTCGATCGGGTGTGGGAGCGCGTGCGGGCCCATGACAGCGCCTACGAGATGCGGCCGTGACGCCGCACACCGCTGACCGCGGAGCGTGGTAACCGCCCCGCGCGGGAGTGTCCGGCCAGCCGGTCACCGTCGACCACGACGTCGAAGGCGAGGTTCAGCCGCATCGGCTTGGTCACCGACTGTTGCCACGTAACCCGTTCGGCGCCAGCGTCATTGACGACGGCGACATCACGCAGCGGCACGGTCTCGCTCTTGCCCGTCGCGCTGCCCACGATGCCGCCGTCGTCGGTGAAGCTGTTGGCGACGGCCAGCGATCCGACCGGGGTCTTGATGGTCACGTCCCAATCACCGATGATGTTCATGCCCACACCGTTCCTCGTCGCTCGTATTCGAATAGTTGCTCGACTTCGATCGCGACCCTCGGGCCGTAGCTGCGCTCAAGCAGATGCAGCGCCAGGTCGAGACCCGACGTCACGCCGCCAGCCGTGACGAGATCGCCGTCGTCGACGACCCTGACGTGCACGGTGTTCACCCCGGTCGCCTCCAGCACGTCCATGCCGAGAAGTTGCGTGGCGGCGTTGCGCCCGTCGATCAGGCCCGCCATGGCCAGCGCGAGCGAGCCGCCGCACACGGTCGCCACCGTGATCTCGGGGTTGGCGAACGCCTTTCGCATCAACTCGACGGCCCGGGTCTCGCCGAACCGGGCCAGCAGGACGGGGATGGTGTCGACCTCGTCGGGGTCACCGTCGACGGGACCGCTGGCCCCGGGAACGATGACTTAGCCCGGCTTGCTCGGGTCGAGTTCAGCGGTGGCGTTCAGGACCAGACCGCGGGTCCCGCTGACCACCGCGCGCGCTCCCTCGGCGGACACGAGTTCCACGATCAACTCACCGGCCACGGCGTCGCTACCGGCGGCGAGGACTTCGAACGGCGCGATGACGTCGAGCGGGTCGAACCCGTCGAACAACAGGAGCTGTGCATGCATGCCGGTATCGTGGCCGCTGGACGCCCTGTCCGACCAGTGGCCAGAACGCCATGCTGCGCCGAGATATTGCCAACGCCTGCTACCGTTCCGATGTCACCGGCTCGCGAAGTTGTCGAGCGCGTCGAGTGCCTCGGGCGGGTAGACGATCGCGCGATCGAGGGCGGCTGCGGCCCGCAGCGTCGCGATGAGCGCGGCCGCGGCCAGTTCCACCACAGTCTCGGCATCGATGTCGCGGTGCGTGTTCCGGTCGATCATCATTTCGTCGAGATAGCCGACCCAGCCACGCATGGCGGTTCGCAGCGCTGCCGGAATGGGTTCAACCATGCCCAGCGCCAACAGGATCCGCTGAGCACCCAGCCACCGCAGCCGGTCGATCGCGGCCTGGTGCTCGGCATCGGCACCGAGAGCGCCACGCAGCAGGGCGACGAAACTCTCGGGGTACTGGTCGATGTAGGCGATGTGCCTGCGCAATGCGAAGCGCAGCCGATCGGCGAGCGAGGCGTCCCGAGGAGGTGGAGTCTCGTGGACCGCAGCGATCTCGACGGCTATCTGGTTCATCACCGCGAGGTACAGGCCGCGCTTGTTGTCGAAGTGATGCGCGATCAATCCGTAGGCCACGCCTGCGTTCTTCGCGATCTCCGTTGTGGTGACCTGGTCGTAGGGCCGGGTGGCGAACAAGGCGCGGGCGGCGTCGATGATCAGCTGGCGGCGGTCGGCGATCGCTGTGCGGGCCCGGGTCATTGCAGTTCCAGCGCCGCGCGGGTGTCGACTCTTCGGCCGCCGACGGCCGCGACCAGGCGGCCGAACGCGGGAAGCTCCAAGGGAATCAGCGAGTAGGCCGGGTAGACGACGCGGGTCGCGCCACGCTGCAACGCGCGAACGACCACGGCCGCTGTCGATTTCGGTGACACCGGTGGCAGCGTCTTCGGAGGCGACGATTTCCAGGCAAGTTCGTCGATGTCGCGCAACGCCGTATCGGTGGATCCGGGAATCACCTCCATCACCCGGATCGGCGTCTCGGCCAGCTCCAGCCGCAGTGACCGGGTGGCTTGGGCCAGTGCGGCTTTCGATGCCGCGTAATAGCCCAGCAGCGGTAGTGGCACTGCCTGAATGGTGGAGGTCACGTTCACGATGGTTCCTGCGCCTGCGGCATAAGTCGCCACTAGGGTCGCGGTGAGCGCCAGTGGTGACCACACGTTGACCTCGAACAGCGCGCGAACCGGGAGCGAATCGGCGAGCCGCGATTGCGGCCCGGTCACGCTGCCGCCGGCGTTGTTGATCACGACGTCGACCACGCCGCCCAGTGCACCCAGCGCGTAGCGGCCCAACGACTCGGCCGTGCCTGGCTCCGACAGATCGACACTGACCACGGTCGGCCGCTGGTGTCCGCCTGCCGTGATTTCGTCGGCAACCTCGTCGAGGGCGTCCTGCCGACGCGCCGCCAGCACCAGAATCGCGCCCTCGTCGGCCAGCCCCACCGCCAGCGCGCGACCGATGCCGCTCGAGGCGCCGGTCAACACCACTCGCTTGCCCCGCAGGTCCATCCGTCGTTTCCGCATGCCATCACCCCGGATCGGTCGTGGGGAAACCCTTGCATACTGACTGATAATCAGTCAATCCTGTGTGAATGGCCAGATTTGAGTCGTCCGCCGAGATATTGCCACCGGCTGGTACCGTCCCCGGCATGCACACCGTTGTCATCGTCGCGTTGCCCGACACGATCGCATTCGACCTCTCCACTGCCGTCGAGGTGTTCGGCCGGGTCCGGCTGGCAGACGATCGCCCCGGCTACCGCGTGCAGGTGTGCGGGACCGAGCCCCTCGTCACCGCCGGTCCGTTTCGCATCGCCACCGACCAGGGCATCGAGGCGCTCGCCGGAGCGGACACCGTCGTCATTCCCGGGCGCAACCAACCCGCCGCCGAAACACCCGAGCTGCTGGAGGCGTTGCGGCGGGCGTTCGACGCGGGCACCCGGATCGCCTCGATCTGCTCGGGCGCATTCACCTTGGCTGCCGCAGGCCTTCTCGACGGAAGGCGAGCGACGACGCACTGGCTGGCCACCGACCAGTTCCGCGCCATGTTTCCCGCGGTGCACCTCGACCCCGACGTGCTCTACGTCGACGAGGGCCAGATCCTGACCTCTGCCGGCGCCTCCGCAGGCCTCGATCTGTGCCTGCACATGGTCCAGCGCGATCACGGTGCCGCGGTCGCCGCCGACGCCGCCAGGGTCGCGGTGGCGCCATTGCACCGCAGCGGTGGCCAGGCGCAGTTCATCCTGCGAAATCGACGCGGCCGCAAGGCCCCCGAGAAAGCATTGGCCGAACGCACGGAGCTGGATCACGTGCTGGCCTGGATCGAGCGCGAGGCACACCGCGAGCTGGTGCTCGGCGACATCGCCGCACGCGCCGCGGTCAGCGTCCGCACGCTCAACCGCCGGTTCCAGGCCGAGACCGGACAGACCCCGATGCAGTGGTTGACCGGTGTCCGGGTGCGCCATGCGCAGCAGTTGTTGGAGACCACCTCACACGGTGTGGAGCGGATCGGACGCGAGGTCGGGTTCGCGTCGCCGGCCAACTTCCGCGAGCAGTTCCGTCGCCTCGTCGGCGTCTCACCGCAGAACTACCGCAACACCTTCCGCGACCGCATCGCGAGCTGACGGTCAGTGCTGGACGCGTTGCTTCTTCTCGATGACCACCAACGCCAGCGGTATCCGAACCCGTACCGGTGCGGCGGCGAACCGCGCCGCAACCCCCGACTCGAGTTCGTCGAGGAACCGGCCGCGATGACCGTCGTCGCGATCGTGCAGTGCCTCGGTCAGAGCGGGGAACGTGGACACGCGCAGGAACGCCGCCCACTGTGCGCCGAGAGTCGCGGCGTCCTTGTCGATCTGGTATTGCGTCCAGAATCGGTCCTCGGCATCGAACACCTCGAGGTGTTCGATCGA
>NZ_JAVRPS010000606.1:0-3755 GCF_032162105.1 Mycobacterium sp.
AGGCTGGACATCTCGTCGTCCCGCCAGCAGGTGCCGTCGACCAGCAGGCCGGAGCAGTCGGCCAGTTCCTCGAGGACGTCGGGGGTGAGCTGCTGCACGCACGGCAGGTAGACCAGGCTGCGGCCACTGCTGGTGTCGGTGATGCGGTAGCCCACGACCCGGCCGTGCGTCGCGCCTCCGGGGAACCGCATCGGCTTGACGGTGGGTACGTCGAACGCGCGGTACGACAACCCGTCACCAAGCGGCACCTCGGCGCCGAGCAGCACCGGGTGCCACTTGACCGGGCAGTACGCCTCGAGCGTCCTGAGCAGCCCGGTCCCGGCGGTCAGGGTCTCGTGCACCGATTCGGTCGCGTGCACTTCAAGACCGCGCCCCTCCCGCATCAGTAGCAGGCCGAGGGTGTGGTCGAGCTCGGCGTCGGTGAGCAGCACGGCCTGCAGCCGGACCACCCTGCCCTCATCGGGATGCAGATCCGGGAAGGACTCGATCTGCGACTGGATGTCCGGTGAGGCGTTGAACAGTAACCACTGCTTCCGGTCAGCGCTCACCGCAATCGACGACTGGGAGCGTGGGACGCAGGGTCGCGAGCCGGTCCGCACCGCGCGGCACTGGGGGCACCCGCAGTTCCACTGCGGATACCCTCCGCCGGCTGCTGATCCCAGCACTCGCACCCACACGACCGATCACTCCCTCCGTTGAGGTTGCCGCGACGGGCGCCGGGCCGATCCGGCCCGGCGCCCTTGACGTGATCGGCTAGTTGCCCGCGTCCAAGATGGCCACGTATGCGGTCACCTCGGCGGACACCCGGATCTCTGCGAACGTTGGGGGCTCCCACTTCTGCAGAGTGCTGACAGCGATCTTTCTCTCCATGGTGTTCTCCTTCTTTCTCTCGATTTCTGGACGGTCCAGCGGATGGGAATCAGCCCGGCAGGGCGAATGCGATCAACGCGCTGCCGTGGCCCGCGCCGAGCATTCCGGGGATGATGCCCTCGAGCCAGCCACCCCAGCCGACCGGCACGACGACGTACTGCTTGCCGTCGACGCTGTACGTCGAGGGGCTGCTGTGGTGGCCGCTACCACACTGGAACTCCCACAGCTTTTCGCCGGTGCGGGCGTTGAGCGCGACGAATTCGCCGGTCGGAGTGCCTGCGAACACCAGGTCGCCTGCGGTGGCGAGCACCGACGCGGCCATTGGGTAGTCGATACGCCAGCGCCACTTCTCCTCACCGTGGCTGTCGAACGCGCTCACTGAACCGGCCATGTCGTCGATGTCCACCTGGACGGCAGCGCCCCAGTACGGCATGCCCTCCTTGAACTCCCGACGCCGACGAGTCGCGGTGGCGCCCACGTCGGCGACCGGTACGTAGAACATGTCGGTCCGTGGGCTGTACGCCGCGTGCGTCCACTCCTTCGCGCCTGCCGGGCCCGGGTAGAAGTGGACCGGCTCGCCCTCCTTGTCCGGATACTTCCGCGGGGTCACCTTGCCGTCGCGGGTGATGACGCCCCAGTCGATCCGGTCCACGAACGGAGTGACGTGCTGCAACTCGCCGTTCGTGCGGTCCAGAACGAAGAAGTAGCCATTCTTGTCGAAGTGACCGAGCAGCTTCTTGCCATCCCGCTCGAACAGGGTCATCTCCATCGTGGAGTCGTAGTCCCATAGGTCGTGCGGGGTGAACTGGTAGTGCCACTTGATCTCACCCGTATCGACGTCCAGCGCCACGACGCTGTCGGTGTAGAGGTTGTCACCCTCGCGGACGGCGCCGTCGAAGTCGGGTGCCGGGTTGCCGGTACCCGCGTAGTACAGGTTCAACTCCGGGTCGTAAGTCCCGGTGACCCAGTGGTTTCCACCACCGCGCGCCCAGGCCTCACCGTCGGCGGGCCACGTCTCCGAACCCTTCTCACCCGGCTTGGGCACGGTGTACGTGCGCCACAGGTGCTCGCCACTCTCCAGGTTCCAGCAGTCGATGTGGCCTCGCACGCCGAACTCGCCGCCTGCGCCGCCGGTGATGAGCGTGTCCTTGATGACCAATGGAGCCATTGAGGCGCTCTCGCCCGCACGCACGTCGCCAGTCGTCTTCTCCCACACGAGCTTTCCGTTGGTGGCGTCCAGCACGATCAAGTGGGCGTTGGGGGTGACGAAGTACACCTTGCCGTTGGCCACCGCGCAGCCGCGGTTGACGTTGCCGCAGCAGAGCGAGACGTCGAAGGGCACGGCGTGCTTGTAAGACCAGAGCTGCTGGCCCGTCTTCGCGTCGAGAGCCCAGAACCAGCCGTCCCAGCCGGTGACGAACATGACGCCGTCCACGACCAACGGACACGCCTCGAACGCATAGGTCGAAGCACCCGCAATGTGACCGGCGGTGCCAGCCTGGAACATCCAGGCCGGACCGATGCTCTTGACGTTTTCGGTGTTGATCTGGTCCAGCAGGCTGTAGCGCTGGCCGTCATAGGCGCCGTAGTAGGTGAGCCAGTTCTGGGATTCCGAACGTGCGTCGAGCAGGCGGTCGTAGTTGACGTTGTCGGTCACCGCGGGCGCAGTGCCGGTCATGGCGCTCAGCGCGCTGTGGTCGATCGCCTCGCCGGCGTCCACGTATTCAATGGTCATTTGGGTTCCTCCTACGGGCGTGGCTGGTCGGGACGGTCGAGACGGGCTTCCGGCGGCACCTCGCCGAGCACGACGATGGCGGCGGTGAGTCCCCGACCCTCGTCGTTGCCGCCGGGCGAGCTGTACCAGTAGTAGCCGGGGCCGTCCAGGTTGAGCTTCGCCCGACCCTTCGAGTGGTTCAGCAGCCAGAGGAACTTCTTGTCACCGTTGCTCGGGAACAACGCGGCGTGCGTGTTCTTGTCGTCGTTGATGACCGTCAGTTCGAGATTGCCGCCGTGCGGCAAGACCAGGACCGCAGGCTCCCAGGCGACCTCGTCCTCCTTGATCCGGATCGTCGCCTCCATCGTGCCGTCCGCTCGTTCGGTGGCCCTGGCGATGGAACCGGTTCCGAGTAGCCGACCAATGGTTGCGTGATTCTGTTTGTCCAAGCCGAGTTCGCTCAGTAGGTTGGCTGGTTCATCAGTGATCGTCATAGGACCCCACCTCCTCATTAGTGAAACTTCGTTGTTTGTTTGTGTGGAATGCGAAAGCCGTTTAGGACGGATCGCATTCACGTCATATTTGCTGAATTCCTATTTGCTGAATTCGGCGAGCCGAAACTCCGGTTGGCTGTGTATAGATCCTCGGCTCCATCTGGTCGGTTACATCTCGCCGCATAATGCCGTCGGTCGTCGAATCACTTCGCTCACCCGAGCGCCTGTTTCGAGTCTGTAACTGAGTGAACGATAGGCTCGGTCAACGCCTACGTACAGGCGCTACCGCAGGGCGGTCGTACCTTGCCGTTCGCACGCCGCTAGGTGCCGTTCGTAGTGATGCCAGTCACATGTGGGATGCACGGCCGCGAGGAGTGCCAGGCGCCCGATGCCTAGGACCTGCATGTTCGCCGTGAAAAATGGCCTAACCACCCGAATCAGATCGTGGATGCGATGGGCCAGTGATGCCGGCACTTTTGGTAGGCCGTCTCTGGGCACCAGGCGCTCGCCGCGATGGATCAGCGGATCGCAGTGCGATACGCGCAGGCCTGCGATGAGCCCGCCGGATTTGGCAAATTGCCTCACTCGACCATTGCAGGATCGCGCGCCGGACCAATCCGCTATTCTCCGGCGACGCCGTCGGTGTTCCGCAGCGAATATGGCGGAGTTCCGAAACG
>NZ_JAVRPS010000607.1:0-5575 GCF_032162105.1 Mycobacterium sp.
GCGCAATGGAAGGACAGCTGACTCCTCGGGTTATGCGCAGTAAGAGTCCCGAGCGCCCGCTCAGGTCGTCGACCGCCGCCCGTGCCGTGTCGTCGTATGGGCACACCGCCCGGTGCTGATGGCTGAGCATCCCGGGGATTCACTCGCGGAGGTCGGAGACAGCCATCACCATGGAAGGACGACAATGACCGTTACGCAGCACCACGCGAGGACGGCACGAAGCCGCAAACCGGTCGAAAAGCGCTCACCCGATGACGAATTGAGCGCACGGTTCGAACGAAACGTCGTTCCATTGCGGGAGACGCTCTACCGTCACTCATTTCGGCTCAGCCGCAGCGAGACCGATGCGGAGGACTTGGTGCAGGAGACCATGCTGAAGGCATTCGGTGCTTTCCACTAATTCCAACCGGGCACCAATCTCAACGCCTGGCTGTTCCGGACTCTGACCAATACCTACACCAACGGCTACCGCAGGAAGCGGCGCCAACCGGTGTTGCACTCCACCGAGCAGGTCGCCGACCAGCATCTGGCCGAGGCCTACGCCCATTGTGCCCCGACAGGGATGCGCTCCTCAGAGGACGAATCGCTGGATTTGTTGCCGGACAACGACATCAAGGCGGCCATGCAGGCGCTGACACAGCAGTTCCGCGACGTCGTGTATTACGCCGACGTTCAGGGGTTGCGCTACAAGGAGATCGCGGCGATCATGAAAACCCCGATCGGTACCGTGATGACGCGGCTTCATCGCGACCGACAACGACTCCGCACCTTGCTCGGCGACGGCGCCACCCGTGTTGAGCCAGAGCCAATCCCGGCCGCCGGATAACGCCGTGTCAGAAGTGCAGCAGAACGGCCGGCGAAGTCTGAAGGACATCGGAACCTTGATTCTGCGTGGCCTCGCGGTGGCGTTGTTTTCCGGGGCGATTGGTGCAGCGGCAGCGATCCTTGTCCATCCGCCCACCATCGGCGGCCAGTTGTTCGTACCTAATTCTGCGGTCGGGCGATCGGCGATCAACGTCCCCGTTTCTCCACTCGAGCAGGTGGCCGCGAAGGTGTTGCCCAGCGTGGTGACGCTGCAAACAGACCAAAGTGACCAATCGGAACTGTGCTCCGGCATCATCCTCACGGCTGACGGACTGATCTTGACCAATAGCCACGTCGCGGCGGGCGTCGCGAGCGCCCCACCCGAGTCGGGCGCCGTGGTCACGTTTCACGACGGCCGTATTGTGCCGTTCACGGTGGTCGCCACCGACCCGAGGGGTGACGTCGCAGTGGTTCGGGCGCAGGGCGTTTCGGGGCTTACCCCGATTTCCTTCGGCACCTCGAACGACCTTCGAGTCGGCCAGCAGGTGGCAGCGGCGGGTTCTCCGCTCGGTCTGGGCGACACCGTGACCATGGGTGTCATCAGCGGGCTCAATCGGTCGGTGTTCACGGCCACCGACAACCAGGTGGCGGCCTACGACGCCATCCAAACCGATGCCGCGCTCAACCCGGGGAACTCGGGCGGTGCACTCGTCGACATGAATGGGCAGCGAGTCGGTATGAACTCGGCGGCACCGGGCCGAATCGGCGTGGGACCGCAGAGCGGTTCTATCGGCATCGGTTTCGCGATTCCGGTTGACAACGTCAAGCGAATAGCCCGTGAACTCATTACCACCGGTGGGGTCTCACACGCTTGGCTGGGAGCGCAGTGAGTAACGAGGACAACTCCAATGGCGCCCGGATCATCGGCGTGACAGACGGCGGGCCAGCCGCGGCGGCTGGTCTGCCTGACGGGGCGCTGGTGACGAAGTTCGACGACCAAGCGATCGAAGACAGCGCCGCGCTGGTCGCAGCGGTGCAGTCGAGGGCACCGGGTACCCGCGTGGCCATGGACTTCATCGACCCTTCAGGCAACCACAGATCTGTGCACGTCACCCTTGGCGCCGACGAGGTCCCGCGATGGCACCTATTGTCTGGCAGGGGCGTTCATACCCGGTGGTCTTCGGTGCACCGAAGCCGTGCGTATGTTGTTCGCTCACACGATGACGGTGGGCGGCGTGGGCGCGATGATAGGCCGAAGGCATTAGGTATCAGGAGGGATACATGCTCAGCGAGGCGATGCGATCCAAGCTGGTGGTCGGAGTCGATGGGTCGGTCGCATCCGATGCCGCTGTCCGCTGGGCCGGGCGCGAAGCCTTGATGCGCGGATTGCCGATCACAGTCGTCAATGTCGTCGCGCCGACTTTGATCAGCTCGACGATGGCCCCCAACGACACCATCACGCAGGGACAAGAAGACCGGGCACGGGAGATCCTGGATCGGGCGCAACGAATTGTCGACGAGGTGGCCGGCAACAAACCGCCGAACGTCAGCGCCGTGATGGTGTACGCAGGTGTGGTTCCGACGCTTCTCGATGAGTCAAGAGACGCGAAAATGATCGTGGTGGGCAGTCGCGGGCCCGATGCGTTCGGCCGGCACGTGCTCGGCTCGGTCAGCTCGGGACTACTCCATCACGCCCAGTGCCCGGTGGCGGTGGTCCATGATCCGGAGCAGGCCGAGCACGAGATTCGCGATGACGCGCCGGTCCTCGTGGGCATCGACGGCTCGCCTGCGTCGGAAGCGGCCACGGCGCTAGCCTTTGACGAGGCCGCGCGACGTAATGTGCCGCTCGTTGCCTTGCACGCCTGGAGCGACGTCGGGGTCTTTCCCATTTTGGGCATGGATTGGAGGACCTACCGTGACCAAGGCGACGAGGTGCTCGGTGAACGGCTGGCCGGATGGCAAGAGCGATACCCGGACGTGCAGGTGCATCGACGAATGGTCTGCGATGTGCCGGCCCGCTGGCTGCTCGACGAGTCCACTAACGCACAACTAGTGGTGCTCGGAAGTCATGGCCGCGGCGGCTATCCTGGCGTACATCTGGGCTCGGTGAGTTCAGCGGTGACACAGTCTGCTCACGTTCCGGTCATCGTGGTCCGTAAGGGCACCCGGTAATGACGGCTACCGGAAGTGCCGAGCGACAGCGAGTCAGTGGCTTCGGCTGCCTCGGCCTGCGTCAGGCCAGCGACTGGTATCTGTGAGGGCGCTACTCCAGCGAAAGACATTGGGGCACAGTACGCGAGGACTACAGTGCCGACGACGACGCATGGAACTATCTGTGGGATGATCACGCCTATCGCTGGTGCGAGCGGCAACCGCGCTGGGCCTTGCTCGACCCGTCGACGGTCTCGGCTACATCAGCCGGCGACGCACCTCGAACGCCAAACATAATTCGGCGACATCGCTTGGCCGCGAGAGGGACCGGCCGGTGTGGTACTCGATTCGGCGGAGTCGGTGTCGCACGGTGTTGGGATGAACCGCAAGTTGTTGCGCAGTGGCGCGCACGGAGGAGTCGTTGTCCTGCCACGCCTGAAACGTGTCGAAGAGGATCTCGCGGTCGTCGTCCGGTAGATCGCGGAAACCATCCAACACGTTGCCGTCGGATTTGACCATAGTCTCGGGGGCGCTGACAACGGCGGTGGCGAGGATGGAGCCTCGAATACCGACACCCCGGAGCGGGGTCCGCGCGACCCCGCAGCGTCACCTTGGCGCAGTGCAGGGCATGTGGTGTGTCGCGCAGATCGTCGAAGCGGCGCTAACCCCGACGCGGGCGGCCGCCATGCAACGTCTTGCGCTCACCGGTGCCGCCCATCTGGATCGGCGGGGCGGGCCGCTGCACGGGTTGGGGCGATCGTCGACGATACACGATCATCAATTGGGGGCTAGTCGCCAAGACAACGGTAGCCGATGAGCCTTGACGCAACGTGACCCGCGCGCCGGCTTCAAAGATCGGTATCGGCAAGGAAGCGTCCGGCGTTGTGCTCCAGGAGATCTGTCGTGGTTGGGGAAATCGCAAGCATGTCTGGAGGTTTGCCGCATCCGGACATGTTTTCCGCTCTCGCCGAGTCAATCCCGAAGAGTAGTGCCCACATGGGCGTTGTCTGCCGGCACTGCATCGCGACGGTCATGTTGTGTCACGCCACATCGCCATTTCACACGGCCGGGAGCACTGTTGAGTTGTCATCGCCGCGGAGCGATTGGCGAGGCCACATCAATCGAATGGTTTAGGAGCACCAATGAGCGAGACCCGTCGTACGGCGACCTTGACACCCGCTGGGCCAGTGAGTCATTTCTTCGAAGACGCCGTGTCCAAGACCCGGTTCTGGTGGCTGCTGTTGATCACCGGCGCCGCCTGGATCGTGCTATCCATCGTCATCCTGCGCTTCGACTACACCACCGTCGCGGCGGTGGCCGTGCTGTTCGGGGTCTACTGCCTAGTAGCCGCGGTCAATGAGATGGTGATCGGGGCGGTGTCCTCATCCACCGGCTGGCGCATCGCGCACGGGTTGCTGGCGGCGCTTCTGGTGGTGGTGGGTGTGGTCTCGTTGATGAACCTCGGCGCCACGTTCGTCTCGCTGGCCGCCATCGTGAGCTTCTACTTCATCTTCCGCGGTAGCTTCGATGTCGTCATGGCCTTCGCCGGCAGCGCGGTGTCCGGATGGTGGGTGCTGTTGATCACCGGGCTGATTGAGCTGGGGTTGGGGTTCTGGGCCGCCGGGTCATGGAACATCTCCGTGGTGATCTTGGTGGCGTGGGTGGCCGCCGGGGCCCTGCTGCACGGCATCGGCGAAATCGCATTGGCCTTCCAGATCCACCAAGGACGCAGCGGCATCAACGCCGTGCAAGGGCTAGCTGACCGACTCGGGGTCACCGACCACCACTCGGCACCAGACGCAGCCGTCCCCGCTCGCTGACCCACCGACCTCGACGGGGGACTGGTCATGCAAAGCGTCGACTACGTCTACGGATGGTGGGTTCTGCACGCATGCGGCCGCAATCCGCTGGTGCGTGGCATCGACCGCCTGGAACTGGTGATCATCGCCCTGGGAATCTTGGTCGCTCTGGCGGCCACCGCGTGTGCGGGGGCGCTGGGCACGGCCGTGCATGATGCGCGCAGCCGCGTATACGTCGAGCAAGCCCAGACCCGGCACACGGTGACCGCCAGAGCCGCCGAGGACAGCACGATCGTTCTGAGAGTCGATGACGACACCGTGACGAGGGTGAACGCCCGGTGGCAAGTCGATGGCGCCGAACACGCTGGCAGCCTCGAATGGGACCGTGCCGTCAAAACTGGTGATCCGCTGAAGTTTTGGGTGGGCCGTGATGGCAACCGCGTCGATGCGCCCACTCCGACATTCCATGCCGGCGTGGAGGCGGTCGGTGTCGCCTACGCGGCATGGCAAACGGTGAGCCTTGCCGCGGTCGGGTTCATGTGGTGGGGCCGTTCGCGCCTTGATCGCCTGCGTGATTCCGCCTGGGAACGCGCCATCCGATGCCTCATCGACGACGCGGGCGGGCGGACAAACCGTAAACCATGACCGTTGGCGAGAACCCCTCGATGAGTGCGCGCCGTGCCTGTGCGGCAGTCCATGTCGTCGTACACGATGCGCCACGCCAATTGACGTCACTGCGCAAAGTTGGTCTCCGCCGGTGTGCACACCGACATAGGCGGTAGCGCGGACTTGTGGGCGACACCATCGACAGCCGTTGCGGC
>NZ_JAVRPS010000608.1:0-4786 GCF_032162105.1 Mycobacterium sp.
GCCCACACGATGCCGGCGCCCACCGCGATGTTTCGGGCGCCGAACCCGCGCGCGATGGCCACCGCGACCGGGTCGGGATCCTTGCCGGGGAACAACCGCTTGAGCAAGAACCCGGGCAACGTGATGATGACGGCGCCGAAAGCGGCCCGGGCCCAGCCCAGCGCAACGACCGTGGCCTGTTCGGAATCGGTTGCAGCGGTGGCGCGCTCACTTCGACCGGATTCCTGACCACTCCCCGAACTATCGGACGCGCATGCTGCTAGCAGCAGAGCCATGCCTGCAGCGAAGACAGCTGAAATTGGCCGGGCGGTAGCCATCGCGGTCCCTCCCATCGAGGTTTCAACGGATCGGAACGGTACCCCGAAATTCGCATTGTTACAAGAGTTACTCGCATTAGCGATTGAATGGACTCGTTCCGATATACTCGTTCTCTGCCTTGTCTTTCGATGATCAGACTGGGCGCCAGCTGCCCTCGGACACCCAGCTCCTTCAGGAGGAAATGTGCCTCGAGAAGAATCCGTTACCGATTGTGACGTGTTGATTCTCGGGGGAAGCATGGCCGGCATAGAGCTGGTCCATCACCTGCGACGCATCCCGGCCGGGCGGGCCCTCAGGATCGTCGTGATCGACCGTCAGGCGGCACACGGGTACATCCCCTTGGCGCACGAGCGCCTCTGCCTGCGGCTGCCCATGTCGAAGAGCGAGCTGGCGACCGCGCAGCAAGTGGAGAACGCCGGATACCGGTACGTGCTCGGTGACGTGGTTGGAATGGACGTGCCAACGAAGACGGTCGAGCTCGCCTCGGGCGAACGGCTCAGTGGGCGATTTGTCGTCGTTGCGCTCGGGTCGGCGCTGGCGGCGCCGCAGTGGTTACCGGGCCGCGAGCTCCTGCTGGGCTACAAGTTCGCCGGCGAGTTCGACGAGGCCCACGCGCATCTCGTCGCGTTGCTCGACGGCTCCCAGGCGCGGATTCCGCAGGCCAACGGAACGCGGGGCCAGCCCTATGGCACTGAGTCGGTCGGCGAGCCTCGGCTCGTGGTCATCGGCGGTGGGATCAGCGGGGTCGAACTGGCGGGCGAGTTGGCCCACTTGGCGCGGGTCCGACCACCGGGATGGCGGGCGCCCGCGGTGACCCTCATCCACAGCGGAACGCGGCTGCTTCCACACTTGTCCGAACGGGCAGGTCGTCGTGCAGAGCACCTCCTGCGACAGCAGCACGTCGACGTACTCTTGCGGACGCGTGCGGTCCAGGTCGAGCGTGCGGCGGTGATGGTGGACGGCCCCGATGGCACGAGGGAGATACCGTGCGATGGGACGTATTGGGCTGGCGGGCTGCAGCCAGCGGAGGTGATCGCGGACCTCGATCTGCCGCACACCCCGACCGGTTGGCTATCGGTCGATCCCACGTTCCAGTGCTTTCCTACGCCGTCGCGCCACCCGGACATCTTCGCTTTCGGCGACGCGGTTCGTGTGGTCGGCGGGACCAGCGAGTGGCCGACGGTACAACGGGCATCCGAATGTTCGCCGCAGGCCAAAGTCGTCGCGCGCAACATCATGCTGCTGGCAGCGGAGCCGCCCAACTATCCCAACGGGGTACCACCGCTGATGTCCTACCGCCTACACAACCAAGCCCCTTACGGGGTCAATATCGGCGGCGCAGCGCTGCTGGTGATCGGGCGGTTGGTGCTCAATGCGCCAAGATTCAACACCTGGGTACGCCGGTCAGTGGTCATGCCGTGGTATCTACGGCGCCACCGAGTCCAGTGAAGCGGACCATTCGTCCACGGGTCCGTGAAGTCGATCAGGTGCCAGCGTCTTCGGACGTGGGGTTCGAGTTCCCTTGCGCAGCAGGATTGTTCCGATTGCCAGCAGGGGAGCCTGCGATGTCTGACGCTCGGTCACAAACGCTCGATCGCGGCCGGCCTAGCCGAGGCCGAATACGTTGCGCAGCGGCGGGAGGTCGCCGAGCGCGATCTCGACGACGTCGCCGGGAACGAGAAACCGTCCGCTGACGAACCCAACACCCGCGGGCGAACCCGTCGAGATGACATCGCCGGCCCGAAGTTCGATGCTGGCGGTGATCGCTTCGATCAACGTCGGCACATCGAAAATGAGGTCCCCGAGAGTGGCCTGCTGTCGCAGTTCGCCGTTGACCGATGTCGTCACTTTGAGGTCGGCGTTGTCGTGAGCGCCAGTCAAGATTCCGGGTCCGAGTGGCTTGAACCCTGGAAAGCTCTTCGAGGACAAGGCGCCGACCATGTCGCCCTGCGCTGCGGCGGCCATCTGCACGTCACGCGCGCTCACGTCGTTGACCGGCGTCAAACCTGCAACGTACGACCAGGCGTCGGCCGCGGGGACCTGGTAGGCAGATCGAGATATGACCACGCCGATTTCACCCTCGTAGTCCACCTGACTCGGTGCCGACGGTGGTACCGGAATGACGTCACCGCTGGCAGCCACTGCGTCGCCTCCGATCGGGAAGAACATCGGGGCATCAGGAACCGGCTGCCCGGTCTCCTCGGCGTGACCGCGGTAATTGAGCCCCACGAGCACGATGTTGGCCGGCACGACCGGTGGCCTGACGGTGAGCGACTCGAGAGTCACCGACGGTCCGGCCGGGTAGTCGGCCAGTTGGCCCCATTCTCCTGCGGCCAGTACATCGTCGAGACTCACCAGGTCGGCCAGCAGTGTCGCGCCACGGTTGTCGACGCGGACGACGCCCTCGGTCGTCGTGAAAACCTGCATTACGAAACCTCATTCGAGAGAGCGGCGACCTTTGGCCGCGAGGTGGGTGCGTTGATGTCAATGACGGTGGTCGCCTGTCGCAGGCGAAGCAGCAGTGCACCGGCGTCGTCGCGCACCCAGGTGTCGCAGAAGTCGAGGACCGACAGACTGTACGCACCTGTTGCGTGCTCGGTCCGGTGCACCACGACAACGAAGTCGACTTGGAACGACTCCTGATCGTGGGCCGCGACGCGGAAGTTTGCGGGCACGTGGCGCGAGGTGTAGAGGGCCTTGTCCCGAGCGGCCATCAGTTGGTCGTACTGCGGTCGGCCGACTCGTTGCCCCTCGCTGGTGATAGCGAAATCGGCGGTCAGTTGGCAAAGTGAATCGACGGCATGGCCTTCGTCGACGGTCGTGAAACTCTCGACCACGGCTTGTTCGAGCTGGGTACGGAGATCTAGAGCAATAGTCACCCAACCAGTATTACCGCTATGAACTCGGAAATACAAGTGACTAGCATGAACTCCAGGTGGCCGCACGAGCTGGTAGCTGGCGTCGCGCATGGATGCTAGGCGCCTCGCGGAAGAATTGCATCGGCGATGTCTTGGTGCAGGCGTCGCTCGCCGGCCAAGTAGGACTGGAGGGACATGGCTCGTTTGTAAAGTCGGTGGGCGGTGTGATCCCAGGTCATGCCGAGACCGCCGGTGATTTGGATCGTCGTCTCGCAGGTGTGAACGGCCGCGGCGGTCGCGGCCACCTTCGCGGCGGCGCACGCAGTTGCGCGGTCGTCGTCGACCGCCTGCAGGCAGTGCACCGCCCAATATGTAAGTGACCGTGCGAGTTCGAGTTCCGCGTATGCATCGACCAGCCGGTGCGATACCGCTTGGTAGGCGCCGATGGGCCTTCCGAATTGACTCCGCTCGCGCGCGTGAGTCAGTCCCAGGTCGAGCGCTGACCGTCCGACGCCGAGTGCCTCGGCGGCGGCCAGCGCATACGCCCGATGTTCCATGGAGGCGACAGCGTCCGCGACGTCCGCCGACGGGATCAGCGGGAGTGCTGATGCGGCAGCGAATTCGATGTCGGCGAGCGGCCTCGACCGATCCAAGGTCGACTGCGAACGGACGCGGACGTCGGACGCGTTGACGTAGACCAATTGCAGGCGATCATGATCGTGCGCGACGACGACGAATCCGGTGACCTTGGCGGCGTCGGTGACGAGCGTCTTGCCGCCCGTGATCGTCGCGTCGGTGACGACTGTCAAGCCTGCGGACAATGCGTCGGTAAGGCCGAATCCGCGCCCTTTCTCTGCCCACGCAAGGGTCAACGGTCTTTCTCGGACCACACCGTGTTGTCGCAGAAGTGATTCGACACCGGGCGGCGTCGCGACAAATGTGGAGAAGAGCGGCGCAGGTAGCAGGACAGCGCCGCATTCTTCGACCAGCACGGCTTGGTCCAGGAGGTCGAGTTCATCGTCGAGCCAACCGAGTGCCGCAATCTCGCGCCAGATGTCGGGATCCCAGCCAGCCAAGCCGTCGATGAGCGGTATCGACCTTTCGATCGGAGCTCGCTTTGCGAGGAACTCGGCGGCAGACTTGCGCAGCAGTTCTTGCTCTTCGGACAGAGTGAAGTCCATGTTGTCTCCTGGTTGATTGGTCGGCGCGTCAGCGGGCGCGCGGCAGATTCAGAACTCGCTCGGCGACGATGTTCCGCAGGATCTCTGAGGTGCCGCCCTCGATACTGTTTCCGCGACTACGTAATTGCTGCTGTTGCCAGAAGCCATTCCACGGCGCAGATTCGCCGGACAGGCCTCCTGCCATGCCTTGCAGCCGGGTCGCCAATGTGGTCATCCGCTGGTTTGACTCTGCCCAGGCAATCTTGGAGATTGACGATTCCGGGCCCGGAATTCCCGTCTCGAGTAGTCGGCTGAGCGACCGATAATTCGTGAACTTGAGCGCCTGGACCGCAACCCATTCGCGTGCCACCTCGGCGCGGACCGTGGGGTCGGCGGCGGGAGTGCTGCCGTCGGCGGCGGAGACCGCCACGAATTCGACCAACCGGGAGA
>NZ_JAVRPS010000609.1:0-6702 GCF_032162105.1 Mycobacterium sp.
ACGGCCCGGCAACAAGCGGGTCGACGGCTACCTCAACGTGCTGCAGCGACCCCACGTCGGCACGGTGTTCCTGATCCCCGGGCGCGGTGACACCCTGCGGATCAACGGCACCGCGCGAATCCTGGCCGACGCCGACTACTTCGACGCGCTGATCGTGGACGGCAAGCGGCCCCTCCTCGCCTTGGAGATCGCCGTCGAGGAGGTGTTCTTCCACTGCGCCAAGGCATTTCTGCGATCCGACGCGTGGAAGCCGGAGACGTGGGACCCCAGCGCCGTGCCGACCGTCGCGCAGCTCGCCAAGGCCATCAAGCCGGACATGAGCGACGAGCAGCTCAACGAGTACTACGACGAAGACAACATGCGCAAGATCCTCTACTAACGACCCGACGCTCCGCTCGACTCTGCGGTGATGGCTTGGGTCACTCGCACTTTCGCGCCCTATGCGCAGAGCGGACTCCGCCGCGCCGCCGACGACGTTGGATCTGGTTGACGCCACCGTCGACCGGGATGTCGGCGCCGGTGGTGAAGCTGCAGAGGTCCGAGGCCAGGAACACGACGGCCTTGGCCACCTCGTCGGCTTCTGCCATCCTGGCAAGCGGAACCGTATTCTTCTGTAGTTCCGTGAACTGGTCGACGGCGGTCGGGCCTGCGAATACCAGGTTGGCGAGGATCTCGATACCCGGGGTCAGGTAGTCGAGGTGCTCTTCGGTGAGGTCACCGATGCGCGCGACGTCGATGACGGCGGCGTTGGCGAACAGTACGTCGATGGCTCTCCGCGGTCTGCGACGGCGGCGTACAACCGGTCGAGGTCTTCCGGCTTGGACACGTCGCCCTGGACGGCGATGACCCCGTCGCCGAGTTCCTCGGCCGCCTTGTCGAGTTCGGCATGCCTGCGCCCGGTGATGAACACGGTGGCGCCCTCGGCGATGAATCGCTTCGCGGTCGCCAGGCCGATGCCCGCCGTGCCCACGCGTCCGAAGTATTCCGCGCGGCGACTGGTTTGGAACTTACCGAAGCGGTAATTCCGAGTTAACGGGAAGAACGGTCTTCCTCGACTGATCGGAGAAAACGATGATCGTCCTCGGTGTGATCCTGCTCGTCATCGGCTACTTCACTGGCATCTCGATCCTGTACACCATCGGTGGAATCCTGCTGGTCATCGGCGTGGTGTTGTGGATCCTTGGTGCCGTCGGGCGGCCCGTCGGAGGCAGAAAAGTCTGGTTCTAGTGCATGACTCCGAGTCGGTAAGCCCACTCGTACGACGGGCCGCGGCATGGTCCTGGCGATTGCTAGTGATCCTTGCCGCGGCCGTCGTCGTGTTCGAGGTGATGCGCCGGTTCGGGCTCGTCGTCGTGCCGGTTGCGCTGGCCCTGATGCTGGCCGCAATGCTGTTGCCTGCGGTCGACTTCCTGGATCGGTACGGCGCGGCCCGCGGCGGCGCCGTGGCCTTCGTGGTCATCCTCGGCCTCACGGTCTTCGTGGGCATTCTGGCGTTCGTCATCAGCCAGTTCGTCGATGGCCTGCCGGGTTTGGTCGAACAGGTGACGAACAGCATCGACACCCTCCGCGACTGGCTCATCGACGGTCCAGCGCACCTCAGTCGCGATCAGATCAACCACGCAGGCGATTCGGTCATCAAGTCGCTCAACGAACATCAGACGCAGTTGACCAGCGGCGCAGTCTCCACGGCCGGAACCGTCGCCGAGCTCGTCACCGGCGCGCTGCTCACCTTCTTCACGGTCATCTTCTTCCTCCTCGGCGGCCGCAACATCTGGCAGTTCGTCACCCGTGTCGTGCCCGCCGACGCGCGGGCGCGGGTGCGCGAGGCAGGAGCGGCCGGCTTTCACTCCCTTGCGGGGTATGCGCGCGCCACCTTTCTGGTGGCCCTCGTCGATGCGCTCGGCATCGGAATCGGCTTGGCCATCATGGGAATCCCGTTGGCGCTGCCGCTCGCCTCCCTGGTGTTCCTCGGCGCATTCGTCCCCGTGGTGGGCGCCGTGATCACCGGATTCCTGGCCGTCATCGTGGCGCTGCTCGCGAAGGGCTTCATCTTCGCGGCCATCACGCTGGGCCTCATCGTCGCGGTGATGCAGTTGGAGGCACACGTGCTCCAGCCGCTGGTGATGGGTCGGGCGGTGTCCATCCACCCCCTCGCCGTGGTGCTGGGCATCACGGCGGGCAGCGTGCTGGCCGGTATTGTCGGCGCGTTACTGGCCGTACCAATCATCGCGTTCTTCAACAGCTTCGTCCGCGTACTCATGGCGCCAGACCCGGCCGCCCGCGGCGAAGCGCTCAAGGAAGAAGACGGCCCGCTGCTGGACGCGGACGTCGACGAGAAGACCTGAGGTCAACCAACGACGAGCGCGAGGGCCTGCTCGGCGGCGGCCGCGATCTGGGCCGGCTCGGTGCCGCCCTTGCGCAGTGCCTCGAACCCCCGAATCAGACCGAGCAGCGTGGTGGCGAGTGCCTCGGGATCGGCGTCGGCGCGCACCGTTCCGTCACGCTGAGCCTCCGCGATGCACTCGACGAGGTCGCCCCGCCACCGGGTCAGCGACTCGCCGACCACACGATCGACGTCGGCGTCGGCAGCGCCGAGTTCGGCCGAGCTCTTGGCCATCATGCAGCCAAGGCGCTCGTTGTCGGCGACGATGTCGGCGACCATCGTGCGGACGTGCCCGGCGAGTCGGTCGTAGGCGGAAACGCCGGGCTGCCGTAGCTGCTCGGCCACCCGATCCATCGCATCGACGCAGTACCCGTCGAGCGCGCGGACGAACAGTGCGTGCTTGTCACCGAAGGCGCCGTAGAGGCTTCCCTTGCCGAGTCCGGTGGCTGCGGTGAGGTCGTCGACGGACGTCGCGGCGTATCCGCCGTTCCAGAACCGGTCTCGGGCGGCCGCCACCACCGTGTCTTCGTCGAACTTGCGTGGGCGGGGCATGAAGTTAGTGTACTCCGTTCTGGAATAAACAGTCCAGATGATGACTTGCCCCCAGTGATGACCACCCACCCTCGAAGGAGCAATTCATGACTCGACCCGTCCGCGTCGGCGTTCAACTGTGGCCCGGCGGAGCGCCCGACTACCGCAGTTGGCGCGCGGCCGTCATCCACGCCGAGGAACTCGGCGCCGACGTCGTCTTCGGCTACGACCACTTCCACCGGATTGCGATGGAGGGCATCGTCGACGCCAAGCCGGTACTGTCCGCAGTCCAGCCGGACGTGAACAACTTCGAGGGGTGGACGGCTCTGGCGACCTGGGGTGAGATCACGTCCCGCGCGGAGATCGGCCTGCTGGTCACCGGCATCGGGTATCGCAACCCGGAGCTGCTCGCCGACATGGCCCGCACCGTGGATCACATCAGCGGCGGTCGACTGATCCTCGGCCTTGGCGCAGGATGGTACGAAAAGGACTACACCACATACGGTTACGACTTCGGCACGGTCAAGTCGCGGATGGATCTGTTCGACGATGGCCTGCGCCGCATCGAGCACCGGCTGCAGAACCTGACGCCGCTTCCCGTGCGCGACATCCCGATCCTGATCGGCGGCTCGGGTGTCAAGCGCACGCTGCCCGCGGTGGCCCGCCACGCCGACATCTGGCACACGTTCCTGCCGATCGATCAGTTCATCCTGGCCAGCAAGACCGTCGGCGAGCTCGCAACGGCCAACGGCCGCAACGACTCCGACATCGAGCGGTCGTCGGTATGGGAGAATGCACAGGACGCCGACGCCTACCGGGATGCCGGTGTCACCCTGTTCACCACCGAGATCCATCCCACTGCAGCCGGTTACGACTTCAGTACCCTGGAGAAGATGATCGAATGGCGAGACAAGGCATGAGCCAGGAATCCGAGACGACGGTCGAGGTCCGCAGGGTCACCGTGACGACCGATCGGCCGTTCGACGACGTGGTCGCCGCAGCGTACGCCGGACTCGGCCGGGTGCCCGACTTCCGCGACCTCGCGCGCCGGTGGGGCGCAGTCGGAAGTCGCGACGAGTTCGACGCCCTGATCGAACCCGTGGCTGGTAGTAGCGGGCTCCTCGAGTTCATGAGCCTCGACCTCGGTGCGGTCCTTGCCATCCGCGACCCGGACCGCAGCGCCCGGATCCTGCGGATCATCGCGGGCAACCCGGTCACGATGAGCAAGATGACCGCGACGGTGCCCGACGCCGGGTCTTACGCTCCGGTGACGATTCTGATCGTCGAGCGACCAGACGGCGTGACGCTGTCCTACGACCGGGTGGCCAGCGCGATCGCGCCGTACGCAGGTGATGCGGCGTCGGCGGTCGCCCAAGAACTCGACGGCGCGGTGCTGACGCTGCTTCGCGACGCCGCGGGGTGATCACCGCGACGCAATAGTGTGCATAGGCGTGACGTCCTCCGGCCGCCAGTACGCCCGAGAGATCGTCGCCGTCGCACTGGCGGTCGTGCTGGTGGTCGCGGCGTTCGTGGTGCCGCACCTGCACCTCGGCGTCGTGACGCCGCTGATCAACAGCACGCCCCAACAGATCCGCGACTTCGCGCAGACCGCGCCCATCTTCGGCTGGTGGAACGCCCACGTCGGGTGGGGCACCGTTGCGGCCATCGTCATCGGTGTCGCCGCGGTGCTCGTCGGCCAGGCCGTGGCGCAGCGCCTGCCGTGGCGCGCGGTGCCCTGGGTGACGTGGGCGACGGCGTGCGGGTGGGCGTTCTCGCTGGCGATGATCGACGGCTGGCAGCGCGGCTTCGCAGGCCGGCTCGCGGCGCGGCACGAGTACCTACGTCAGGTGCCGACCATCACCGACATCCCCGAGGCCGTCCGAACGTTCGCCAGCAGGATCCTCGACTTCCAGCCCAATTCGTGGATCACCCACGTCTCGGGCCACCCACCGGGCGCCCTGCTGACGTTCGTATGGCTGGACCGCATCGGGCTGGGCGGCGGCGCCTGGGCGGCGACCTTCGTGCTGCTGGTGGGCTCGAGCGCCGCAGCGGCCGTCGTCGTGGCGGTGCGGGCGCTGTCCGACGAGGCGACTGCGCGACTGGCCGCCCCGTTCGTCGCGGTGGCGCCGACCGCCATCTGGATCGCGGTGTCGGCCGACGGCTACTTCGCCGGCGTCGCGGCATGGGGCATCGCCCTGCTGGCGGTGGCGGCGCGCGGCACGACGCGCCTCCCCCTGCTCGCGGGCGCCGGTGCCGGCCTGGCGCTGGGCTGGGCGATCTTCCTCAACTACGGACTTGGCCTCATCGCGCTACCCGCAGTCGCCGTATTGATCGCCGCCAAGGACCTCCGCTCGGCTCTGCGTGCGCTGATCCCCGCGGCGCTCGTCGCGCTTGGCGTGGTCGCGGTGTTCGCCGCCACCGGCTTCTGGTGGTTCGACGGCTACACCCTCGTCCAGGAACGCTACTGGCAGGGCATCGCGCTCAACCGTCCGTTCCAGTACTGGTCGTGGGCGAACCTGGCTTCGGTGGTGTGCGCCATCGGACTTGGCAGCGTCGCCGGGGTCGCCAGGGCCTTCGACGTCGCGGCGATCAAGCGACGCTCGGGGCTGCACCTGGTGGTGCTGGCCGCGCTGCTTGCGATCCTGTGCGCGGACCTCAGCATGCTGAGCAAGGCCGAGACCGAACGCATCTGGCTGCCGTTCATGATCTGGCTGACGGCCGCGCCCGCGCTGCTGCCCGCACGGTCACACCGCTGGTGGCTGGCCGCCAACGTCCTCGGCGCCCTCGCGCTCAACCACGTCATCCTGACGAACTGGTAGCAACCCGATGACCAAATAGTAGAGCGGCACGCACGCCCACACGACGGCCAACGAAACCCACAGCCCCAGAGGGTAATCGCGATTCAGCACAGTCATGTTGTCGGGCCGCAGGCCCGGCTTGGCGAAGACCGGGATCGCGAGCAAGCCCAGCACGACAGTGCACAGCCCCGCCACCGTAAGGGGCGTCCACCATCGTCCGCGGATGAGCCGCCTGCCGGTGAACCCCAGGGCCACGCACAGCGGCGCGAATACGAAGTCGTGCAGCACCGCACCGGCCACCGCCCACACCGCGATGCGCACGATGACCTCGAGCGAGTTGTCCCACAGCAGCACGGCACCGTAGACGCCCATCGCAACGCCGAGAACGATCAGGACTGCTCGCAACTAGACCACCTCGATCCGCGACAGCCACTTCGTCTGCAGTACACCGGGTCTCGTTGGTGCGATCAAACGGCACGGGTAGCCGTGGTCGATGTCGAGGACTTCACCGTTGAGCCGCAACGCGATAAGGGTCTGCGAGTCGCGGGCGTGCCGGGCCGGTAGGACCGTCCGCGAATACGGTCCCGGTGGTTCCAGCGAGATCATCCGCACGTCGGAATCGGGCGATGCGCCGACCGCGGCGACGAGGTCTGCGAGCACCACCCCGGTCCATTCCGCGTTGGCACTCCATCCCTCCACGCACGAGATGGGCAACTGGTGGGTGGCTTGCGGCAGGGCCACGAGGTCGGCGATGGTGAACACCCGCTTCGTCGACCCATGGCTGACGGTCAACCGGTAGTCCGGCGCCCGCGCGCTCCGCAGAACCCGGGCGGCGGCAGCCGAACGGTTCACCGGAACTCCTTGCGGCCCTTCCCCGGAACGCGGCGCCAGCACCGACACCTTGCGCAGCCACGGGATGGTCTGCCCGGCGGTGACGACTGTCGCCAGCGCGACCGCCAGGCCCGTGCCGACCAACACCGTGCGCCGGCT
>NZ_JAVRPS010000610.1:0-2789 GCF_032162105.1 Mycobacterium sp.
CACTCGCATGCTGAGCTCCTCTCGGACGGTCGAGGCGTCTGCCGCCATACCGATATGAGCGCGCAGGCGGCGCGATTCCGACACTTTTCGGCCCACGTCCCCGGTCCATGCAGGTCGGGAGTGTGCGCTCAGACGTGCGACGAGAGGATGGCCAGGCCGGGTCCGTCGAGGTCGCGTAGCGCGTCGGGCCTCCCGGCCATCACCATCAACAGCGCCTCACCCGGGCCACGTACCTCCGGACCCTTGCCGTGAGACCAGTCGACGTCCGTGGCGATCAACCGCACTCCGCGCACCCGCCACGCACCGCGGATGGTCGGTGAATAGCGAACGAAGTCCAGTGCGGCGCAAAGACGTTCAACGGGAATGGTCCGCGCGAGGCCCAGCGGACGGCGGATGTCCTGCTGGTGAATCATGTTGTCGGTCAGCGCGACCCTGCCGCCGAATCCCGCACCCATGCCGCGTGGTTCGGCGTTGTCCCGCAGCAGTGCGATGAGCTGCTCGGGCGAGCGGTCCGTCAGGTCGCCCACGCCGAGGCCATTGATTCGGTCCATCTGCAGGCGGCCCTTGAGGAATCGAGCCGTCAGCTCCCGCGGGGTCATCCCCTCGAAACTCACCACGTGGGCGGCGACGTCGCGAACCCGCCACCCCGTGCACAAGGTCGGCGCGTCCCACTGCTCGGGCGTCAGTCCGGTCAGGAAGTCGGCGAACTCGATCCGTTCGTCGCGCGCGAGGTCCAGGGCGGTCACGAGTCGTCCACCGTCACGCACACACCGATCGCACCGCCGCCGACGTGGATCGACAGCACCGGGCCCATGTCGCTCACGGCCAACGACCCGATCTGTGGCAGTCGGGTGGTGAGTGCCGCGCCGACCTCGTCGGCGTCGTCGTGGTTGTCGACGTGATGGACGACGATCGACGCCGTGCGGTCGCCGACGAACTCCGCGACGGCCTCGACCATCGCGGCGTGGGCCTTCGACAACGTCCGGATCCGCTGGGAGAGCACCAGCCGACCGTCCACGTCGAGGCAAAGCAGAGGCTTCAGGGACAGCGCCGTGCTCAGCCACGACGCCGCCGTGCCGATCCGCCCGCTGCGCCGCAGATTGTCCAGTCGGTGCACCACGATGAAGGCGCGGCCACGCGGCACGGTCGACCGGGCCGCGGCCTCGACGGCATCGAGGTCGGCACCGGCGGCCGCCGCGCGCGCCGCGGCCACCGCGACGAACCCGACCCCCGCAGCGGCCGACCGTGCGTTCACCACGCGGACCGCCGGACCGAACTCCCGCGCCGCGGCCGCCGCCGTGCTGAAGGTGCTCGACAACGCCGCCGACAGATGCACCGCGACCACGCCGTCCCCGCCGCTGTCGGCCAGTGCCTTGCGGTACGCCTCGGTCAGGTCGGCGGGCGCGGCGCCGGCCGTCGTGGCGTGCGCCCGGTCATGGATGTCGTACGGCACCGCGTCGATGCCGTCGCGCAGATCCGTGCCGTCCACCAGGACGTGCAACGGCACCTGGCGAATCCCCCACCGCTGCAACTCGTCCGGGTCCAGCCGGGCGGACGAATCGGTGACCACCATGACGGCCATGGTTAGTCGCCGGTGACTTCGGAGACCGCGACACCCGCCTCGGCGAGGCCCTTCAACATCAACTCGGCGACGGACGCGTGAGCCTCGAAGTTCCAGTGGATGCCGTCCGGATTACCGCGTCCGCTCATCACCTCTTCGCCGACGGCAGCCTTAAGATCGACGATGGGCACGTCGTGGTCGCGTGCCCAGGACGTGATCGCGGCGACGGTGCGCATCCGCCAGCGGTGCGACCGGCCGTAGGTGTCGGCGTTGTGCACCGACGGTATCGACGCCACGAACGGAATGCCTGGCCGGTTGAAGTCGATTGCCGCCCTTGTCTGCTCGAGGTAGTCGGCGCTCAAGTGCGGCGGCAGCGCGGGCCGCGCGATGGGCGACAGCCGCGGCTGCAACCAGCCATATCCGTCGCGGGCCCACCGCCGCAGCCACGGCGGCCGGACGTAGCGGATCAGTTCGCGCACCGCCGTCGGCAACGGCGATGGCAGTGAATCCATGCCACCGGTCGCGACGATCACCGCGCCCGCGCGGGGCAGCGCCGCCCACGCCCGCGGATCCTGGGTGGCCGCCCACCACACGTCGCGGCAGGTCCAGCCGATCCGGCCGATCACCTCGACATCCCAACCGAGTTGGGCGGCAACGATGTTGGGCCAGATCCGGGGATCGTCGGCGGGCAGTCCGCCCGTTGGCCCGTAGTAGGACAGCGAATCGCAGAAGATCAGAAGCGTTGGGCGACTAGAGGACATCATTGGCGACCTGGGCAGATGCGTTCCATACGTCGAGCCGCCACCGGACCTCCTCGGCCACGGCATCCTGTTCCGAATGCCCGGACAACTGCACCCAGCTGGCATTGCCCATGCCACCCAGAATCGGCCAGTTGTCCACCGGCAGACCGAGCAGCGCGGCGGTCAGTGCGGCGATCAACCCGCCGTGGGCCACCAGCACCACTGGGCGGTCCGGCTCGTCGACACCCCATTCGGCTTGGTCGGCCACCAATTCCGCGACCAGCGGCAAGCTGCGGGCGGCCACGTCCACCCGGCTCTCGCCGCCGTGCGGGGCCCACCGGGCGTCGTCCCGCCACGCCAGACGGGCACCTGGGGCGACGGCGTCCACCTCGAGATGCGTCATGCCCTGCCAATCACCCAGATGGGTTTCGCGCAGTCGGGTGTCGACCGATACCGGCAACCCCGAACGTTCACTGAGCGCCAGTGCG
>NZ_JAVRPS010000611.1:0-13052 GCF_032162105.1 Mycobacterium sp.
TGAGTCCGTGCCTGACCCCGGCCAGCACGGTGACCTCGTCGGCCTCGAACTTCATCCTGGCGCCGCGGCCGTAGCCGAGGCGACGGCGTTTCAGCTCGCCTGCGATGTCCTCGGTGGTGACGCTTACGCCCGCGACCATGCCTTCGACCACGGCCACCAAGGCGCGGCCGTGCGATTCACCGGCAGTTATCCATCGCAACACGCGTCCCATCTTCCCACGCCGGGGAATTCCGGACGTAATCGTCTCAAGCCAGCGTGCGCTGCAGCAGCAACGTGTCCACGTACCGGCCGTGCTTGAAGCCCACACGGGTCAGCCGTCCGGCGTCGACGAAGCCGCACCGGCGGTGCAACTCGACCGAGGCCGGGTCGCCCGTGTCGGCGATCACCGCGATCACCTCCCTGACGCCCGCCGCGCTGCAGGCGTCGAGGAGATCGCGCACCAATTCGGTGCCGCACCCCTTCCCGATGGCGGAAGGCGCAACGTAGACGGAGTCCTCAACGGTCGCGCGGTAGGCGGGCCGGGACTTCCACGGCCCGCAGTACCCGTACCCGGCGATCGCCCCGTCACGCTCGGTGACCAGGAACGGCAGGCCTGCGTCGGCGATCGCGGCGAACCGGCGGCGCCACTCGGCGGCGTCCGGTGGGTCCAGTTCGAACGTGGCGACGCTGGTGGCGACGTAGTGCGCGTAGATCTCGGCGATGGCATCGAGGTCGGCGGGGGTGGCGCCACGGGTGGACATCGGCCAACCGTATTTCCAGCCGTGCGAGCTCACCACCTTGGCGTGGGCCAGTAGCTTCTCCTCATGGATGCCCGTGATCTAAAGGCAGACCTGCATGGCTATCTGCAGAACTCCAGGGACGCGGTGACGTGGAAGCTCAGCGAGCTGTCCGAATACGACGCTCGGCGTCCGCTGACGCCGACCGGCACCAACCTCCTTGGTCTGGTCAAGCACCTAACCGGCTGCGAGATCGGCTATTTCGGATACACCTTCGGACGCCCGATTCCCGAGCCGCCGCACTGGCTCACCGATGACGCCGAACCAAACGTGGACATGTGGGCGACCGCCGACGAATCGCGTGCGGAGATCGTCGGGCACTACGTGCGTGCATGTGCGCACTCCGACGCGACGATCGATGACCTCGACCTCGACGCCGTCGGCCAGGTCGCATCGTGGCCGGAGGGCCGTCGCACCGTCACACTGCATCGCATCCTGGTGCACATGCTCGCCGAGACCAGCAGGCACGCTGGCCACGCGGACGTCGTACGGGAGCTCATCGACGGTGCCGCCGGGCTGCGCACCGACGAACACAACTTGCCCTCGGAGGACCCGACGTGGTGGGCCGCGCATCGTGACCGCGTGGAGCGCGCGGCGCGAGCGGCCGCCGGTGGGAAACCATCGTCACCGCTACGCTCGGACTCAGAACAGATATGGCGATGACCACTCCTCAGCACCTGTCCGATCGCTACGAAGTCGGTGAGATCCTCGGTTTCGGTGGCATGTCGGAAGTCCATCTGGCCCGTGACGTCCGGTTGCACCGCGACGTCGCGGTCAAGGTGCTGCGCGCGGACCTGGCCCGCGACCCGAGCTTCTACCTGCGGTTCCGCCGGGAAGCCCAGAACGCCGCGGCGCTGAACCACCCCGCTATCGTCGCGGTCTACGACACCGGCGAGGCCGAAACCCCCAACGGGCCGCTGCCCTACATCGTGATGGAGTACGTCGAAGGCGTCACACTGCGCGACATCGTGCAAAACGACGGCCCGATGGACACCCGACGTGGCATCGAGGTCATCGCCGATGCGTGTCAGGCACTGAACTTCAGCCACCAGCACGGCATCATCCACCGCGACGTCAAACCCGCCAACATCATGATCAGCAACGCCGGCGCGGTCAAGGTGATGGACTTCGGCATCGCCCGCGCGCTGGCCGACAGCGGAACCCCCGTCACCCGGACCGGCGCCGTCATCGGCACCGCGCAGTACCTGTCCCCCGAACAGGCCAGCGGCGAGAGCGTCGACGCCCGTTCCGACGTGTACTCGCTGGGCTGCGTGCTCTACGAAATCCTCACCGGCGATCCCCCCTTCGTCGGTGACACACCCGTCGCGGTGGCCTACCAACACGTCCGCAAGGACCCGACCCCACCGTCCCAGCGCCACGGCGCCATCTCCCCCGAGCTCGACGCCGTCGTGCTCAAGGCGCTGGCCAAGAACCCCGAGAACCGGTATCAGAGCGCCGCGGACATGCGCACCGACCTCATCCGCGTGCACAGCGGCGAGGCCCCCACTGCTCCGAAGGTGTTCACCGACGCCGACCGCACCAACCTGCTGTCATCGCCGCCGCCCTCCCGCGGCGGGGACACACAGCCCACCGAACGCATTCCCGGGCGCGGCGGGTCGATCCGTCGATGGCTCATCGCCGTCGCAATGCTCGCGGTGATCGCCGTCGTGGTGACCGTCGGGATCAACGTCATCGGCGCCAACTCACGCAACCAACGGGTGCCCGACGTGCACGGCCAATCACTGGCCGAGGCCAGAGCGACCCTGGAGAACCGCGGCTTCAACGTCAGCGTCCAGCCGAAACCCGACGCCACGGCGGCGCAAGGCATCGTGATCAACACTGAACCCGACGCCAACTCCGCCGTCAGCGCAGGTGATGACATCACGATCAATGTCTCGATGGGCACCGCGCAGCAGCAGGTCCCCGACTGCCTGAACGCGACGTATAGCGAGTGCGCGAGCAAGCTCGAGGACGCCGGCTTCGAGAAGCTCGTGCAAGCCCCGAAGGAGTCGAGCCCCGAGCAGAAGGACCGGGTGATGGAGACCAATCCGCCGGCCGGTTCCTCGTCGGCGATCACCAACGAGATCACCATCGTCGTAGGCGCGGGGCCGGGGACCACGCCGGTGCCGCCGGTCGCCGGACAGACATGGGACCTCGCCCAAATCGTCCTCAGCGCCGCCAAGTTCACCAAGACGATCCAGGTCCCCGTCGACAGCATCCAGCCCGCGGGCCAGGTGGTGGGAACGCTTCCGCCCGCCGGTGAGATCACGCCGCTGGACGCCCTGATCCAGGTGCAGGTGTCCAAGGGCAATCAGATCCCCACGCCGGACCTCACGGGACTGTTCTACGCCGACGCCTTGCAACAGCTGAACGAAGCAGGGTTCGTCGGACACTTTAACAAGGGCGACGACGTGCCGGGTGCAGGCGATCAGAACCGCGCACGGGTCGTGAGACAAGATCCATTGCCGCACACCGGCGTAAACAAGGACGGCACCATCACGGTGAACTACGGGTCGTAGTCGCCTGCGTGTGACGGCACTGGACTACTGGCCGTAGGTATATCGCAGGTTGGCGTTGATGAGTTCACCGATTCGCTTGCGCATGTGCCCGGTGAGGCTCGCGGCCGGCACCCGTTCGTCGACGTAGAGGGCCCAGCGCAGATCGGTGCCGTCGCGCCTAACCGAAAGGTCGAAGTGCAGGCGCGCATCGGGCCGCTTGACCCACAGCGATGACCAGACCACATGTCCGGGCCGATCGGATTCGAGGACTACCGGGGCGATTTCGTCGTCGAGAAGGTTCAGCCACGGGCGGCACGGTTGGCGATTCGGATCGCAGAGGTCGTCGAAGATCGCCCACGGTGGCGCGGGCTGGGTGCGTTGCCGCGAGCCGATCATCTCCATCGAATGAACGTAACCCGGTCCGCAACTAGATAATCACGATGGCGACCGCGGCGGCAGCGGCCGCGCACATCGATGGACCGTGCGGCACCGTGGCGGCCCTGCCCCGGAACGCAACGGCCACCGCCCAGATCGCGGTCAGCACCGGAGCGCCCATGGCCGCCAAGACCCAGACGTCGACGCCGAACGATCCGGTGAGCGCACCGACGCCGATCGCCAGCTTGACGTCGCCCGCGCCCATGCCCGCAGGCGCCACCAGGTGCACGGCGAGGTAGAACAGCGCCAAGGCGAGCGCCCCGATGAGTGCAGGCGCGCCGCGACCGGTGGCCAGCGCGACGGCCAGTACCACCGCGGCGCCGGGCAATGTCAGCGCGTTGGGTAGCCGTCGCTGCCTTACGTCGTACACGGTCAACGCCGTGAACCAGGCCAGCACGCCAACGCAGGCCACCCCCGCCCCCATCTTCGAAGGCTAACGTCAGCCGAGGGCGGCGCTCATCGCCTCTTTCGGCGCCGGTCGCCCGGTGAACTGCTCCACCTGGGCGAAGGCCTGATGCAGCAGCATCTCCAGGCCGCTGACCACCCAGCCGCCCGCGGCGGCGATCACCTCCGCCAACGGCGTCGGCCATGGCTCGTAGATCGCGTCGAGCAATAGCCACGCCTCCGCGACCGTGGCGGCGTGCTCTGCCGCGACGCCCGCAGGCAGGGTGTTGACGACGGCATCGATGTCGCCGACCGGGGTGCCCAGCGCGACCCACCGCACCGCGACGCCGAGCCGGGCACCGAGGGCCAAGAGCGGCTCGGCCTTGTCGCGATCGCGGGAGACGATCGACACGTCGGCCGCCCCGAGCTCCACCAGCCCGACGAGCGCTGCGGGCGCGGTACCGCCCGAGCCGAGCACGGCTGCCCGCGCGAGGTCGGATGGATTCCCCTCGAGCACCGCACCCACCGCGCCCGTGACGCCGTCGACGTCGGTGTTGTCGGCGCGCCACCCGGTGGGGGTCCGAAGCAACGTATTGGCCGAACCGACGAGTTCGGCACGGGTCGTGCGTTCGTCGGCGAACTCCAGCGCGGCGAACTTGCCAGGCATGGTCACCGACACCCCCACCCACTCGGGGCCGAAACCGCCCACCAGCGAAGGCAACTCGTCGGCGGTGCATTCGATGCGGTCGTAGGTCCAGTCGGTCAGGCCCAACGCACGGTAGGCCGCGAGGTGAAGCTGCGGCGAGCGGGAGTGCGCGATCGGCGACCCCAGCACCGCGGCCCGGCGCGGCCCGCTATCGGGCGCTGTCGAGGACACCGTTGTGCCTGGCGAGTTCGATGTTCGCCAAGTGCTGCTGGTAGTCCCGGGTGAACAGCGTGGTGCCGGTCATGTCGACGGTGACGAAGTACAGCCAGTCACCGGGCTCGGGGTTCTCCGCGGCGGCCAGCGCCGGCTGGCCGGGCGAGCAGATCGGCGTCGCCGGAAGGCCTTCGCGCACATAGGTGTTCCACGGTGTGTTCTGGCCGCGGTCTGCGTCGGTGGTGGCCACCTCCTGACGATCCAGCGGGTAGTTCACCGTCGAATCGAACTCAAGGCGGTTGTGCTCGGGTTCGGCGAGCCGGTTGTAGATGACCCGGGCCACCTTGGCGAAGTCCTGGGGTTTGGACTCGCGTTGCACCAGCGACGCCACGGTCAGGATCTGGTACGGCGACAAGTTGGACGCCTTGCCCGCGTCCAGCAGCCCCTCCTGCTCGTACTGCCGACTGCTCGCGGCGATCAGAGTGGACAGGATGTCCTGCGCCGACGCCGACGGGTCGACGTTCCAGGTGCCCGGTGCGATCAGCCCCTCGATGCGGCGGTGGTCGTTGCCGAGGCCCTTGATCGGATCGAGCGCCCAGTCCGGGATGGACAACGCCGACGGCTCCGCCGAACCCGCGGCTTGCTTGAGATCGTCAGCCTTGACGCACTCCTTGCTGTCGTCGAGCTGGACGCAGGTGGCTTCGGAGATCAGGGTGAAAATGCCCTGCGTGACGTCGTTGGTCTTGACGTCGGCGATGTCGTCGAGCTGACGGCCTTCGGGGATCACCAGCCGCCCGACCCGGTTGTGCGCATCGGCAAGTCGCGCAACGGCATTCGTTGCGGGGATCTCGGTGCGCACCTTGTAGAACCCGGGCTGGATCGACGAGATCGCGGCGTTGCCCGCGGCAGCGTTCACGAAGGCCTGCACGGTCGCCACCACCTCGTGGTCGAGCAGCGTTTGGCCGATCGCCGTCGTGGAGTCGCCGTTGCGGACCTCGATGACGACGTCGTTCACGCCGCCTCCCTGGTAGTCGTCCCCGGCACCGAACAGCCCGTGCCAGAGGCGGGAGCCGAGGAAGACGGTGCCGACCACGAGCACGATCAGGGCGGCCACCGCGAATCCGGTGACCGTCCTGCGCTTGCGGCGGTTGCGCGCCGCGCGGGCACGTTCGGTGCGACTCATGCCGCGACGCGGCCTGCCGACCGACACCGGCTCAGTGCGCTCGCGTACCCAGTCGTCAGGCATCGGCCGCTCCGGCGCGGTCGGCCAGAATGGCGCGCCGCTGGTCCAGCCAGGTCTGCAGAATGCCAACCGCGGCGGCCTGATCGATCATCGCCCTCTGTCCCTTCGCTTTGATGCCGGCCTCGCGCAGCGACCGCTGCGCGGTGACCGTGGTCAGACGCTCGTCGGTCAGCCGCACCGGTATCGGCGCGATGCGGGCCGCGAGCGTGTCCGCGACGGCGATCGCGTCGACGGCCGACGGCCCGGTCCGCTCGGCGAGGGTGCGAGGCAGTCCCACCACCACCTCTACCACGTCCAGTTCCTCGACCAGCCGGGCCAGTCGCTTCACGTGCTTGTCGGTGCGGTCGCGCCGAACCGTCTCCACCGGGGTGGCGAGAATCCCGTCGGGATCGCTGGTGGCCACACCAATGCGGACGGTGCCCACGTCGATGCCGAGCCGGCGCCCGCGTCCCGGGTCATCGCCCCCCGGCCGGTCCGGCAGACGGTCTTCGGTCTGGCCCACTCAGTCAGCTCCGCTGGCTCCGTGCCACCTCGGCACGGAGCGCGGCGAGCGCCGTGTCGATGCCGGCGGCGCCGCTGCCGGACCCCTGCGCGAGGTCGGCCTTGCCGCCACCGCGGCCGTTCACGGCTGCGCCGAGCGTCTTGACGAGGTCATTGGCCGACAGGCCGAGGTCCTGGGCGGTGGGGGTGGTCGCCACCACGAACGGCACCGAATCACCCTCGCCCTCGGCGATCAGCGCCACCACTGCGGGGTCGGATCCGAGCTTGCCACGGATGTCGCCGACGAGGCTGCGCAGGTCGGCAGCCGAGATACCGCCGGCCATCCGCTGTGCCACCAGACGGACCTTACCGACTTGCTCGGCGCCGGCAGCGGCGTTCACCGCGGCGGCCCGCGCGTTCGCCAGCCGGACACGCGTCAGTTCCTTCTCGGCCACCCGCAGCCGCTCGACGAGGTTGGCCACTCTGGCGGGCACCTCATCGGAGGGCACCTTCAGCGACGACGCCAGCCCGGCCATCAGCGCCCGCTCCTTGGCCAAATACTTGAACGAGTCGAGGCCCACGTACGCCTCAACCCGTCGCACCCCTGAGCCCACCGACGACTCGCCGAGGATGGTGACCGGCCCGATCTGGGCGGAGTTGTGCACGTGCGTGCCACCGCAGAGTTCGAGTGAGAACGGGCCGCCGATCTCTACCAGTCGGACGTCCTCGGGGTAGGCCTCGCCGAAGAGCGCCATCGCACCCATCGCCTTGGCCTTCTCGAGCTTGGTGTACATCGTGTTCACGGCGTAGTCGGCCTCGACGGCCTGGTTGGTGACCACCTCGATCTGGTCGCGCTGCTCGTCGCTGAGCGCGCCCTGCCAGTTGAAGTCGAACCGCAGGTAGCCCGGCCGGTTCAGGGAGCCGGCCTGAACCGCGTTGGGGCCCAACACCTGTCGCAGTGCGGCGTGCACCATGTGCGTGCCGGAGTGGCCCTGGGTGGCGCCGTGACGCCATTTCGGGTCGACGGCCGCGACCACGGTGTCACCCTCGACGAACTCGCCGGACTCGACGGTGACGCGGTGCACGAACAGCGTCTTGGCGATCTTCTGCACGTCGGTGACGGCGGCCTTCGCGGCTTGGCTTGAGCCTGTGCCGCTGACGGAACCGATGTCGGCGATCTGGCCACCGGACTCGGCGTAGAGGGGGGTGCGGTCGAGTACCAGGTCGACGCGGTCGGCGGCCAGGTTCTCGCCACCGTGCGCGACGACGGGAACCCGCTTGCCGTCGACGAAGATGCCCAGAATCGTTGCCTCGGAACTGAGCTCGTCGAAGCCGGTGAACTCCGTCGGGCCTGCGTCGACCAGTTCGCGGTAGGCGGTGAGGTCGGCGTGGGCGTGCTTGCGCGCGGCGGCGTCGGCCTTGGCACGCTGCCGCTGCTCGGCCATCAGGCCGCGGAAGCCCTCCTCGTCGACGCTCAACCCCGATTCGGCGGCCATCTCCAGGGTCAGCTCGATCGGGAAGCCGTAGGTGTCGTGCAGGGTGAACGCGTCGGTGCCCGACAACACCGTGGCGCCAGACGACTTCGTCGCGTCGGCCGCGTCCTCGAACAGCCGCGAACCCGATGCCAGGGTGCGATTGAACGCGGTCTCCTCGGCCACGGCGATGCGTTGGATCCGGTCGAAGTCGGTGACCAGTTCGGGATAGGAAGGGCCCATCGCGTCGCGCACGGTGACCATCAGCTCGCCGACGATCGGGGTGTCGACGCCGAGCAGCTTGGCCGACCGGATGACCCGGCGCAGCAGGCGGCGCAGCACGTAGCCGCGGCCGTCGTTGCCGGGGCTTACGCCGTCGCCGATGATGATCGCCGCGGTGCGGCTGTGGTCGGCGATGATCCGGTAGCGCACGTCATCATCGTGGTTGCCGACGCCGTACCCGCGCGGGGCGATTCCGGCGACGAGGTCGATGACCGGACGCAGCAGGTCCGTCTCGTAGACGTTGTCGACGCCCTGCAGCAGGCACGCCACCCGCTCGACGCCCATGCCGGTGTCGATGTTCTTGCGCGGCAACGGCCCCAGGATTTCGAAGTCCTCCTTCGAGGTGCCCCCGCCGCGCTCGTTCTGCATGAAGACGAGGTTCCAGATCTCGATGTAGCGGTCCTCGTTCGCCTCGGGGCCGCCCTCGATCCCGTACTCCGGTCCGCGGTCGACGTAGATCTCCGATGACGGTCCGCACGGCCCGGGGATGCCCATCGACCAGTAGTTGTCGGCCATGCCGCGGCGCTGGATGCGCTCGAGTGGCAGACCGGCCACCTCCTGCCACAGCGCGATGGCCTCGTCGTCGTCGAGATAGACGGTGGCCCACAGCCTTTCGGGTTCGAACCCATAGCCGCCCTGGTCCTGCGGGTTGGTCAGAAGCGTCCAGGCGAACTCGATGGCGCCCTTCTTGAAGTAGTCGCCGAACGAGAAGTTGCCGGCCATCTGGAAGAAGGTGTTGTGCCGGGTGGTGATGCCCACCTCGTCGATGTCCGGCGTCCGGATGCACTTCTGCACGCTGGTCGCGCGCTTCCACGGCGGTGTCTGCTGGCCGAGGAAGTAGGGCACGAACTGCACCATGCCTGCGTTGACGAACAGCAGATTGGGGTCGTCGAGGATGACCGATGCGCTCGGCACCTCGGTGTGACCCGCCTTCACGAAGTGATCGAGGAAGCGCTTCCTGATCTCGTGTGTCTGCACGTGCTGCTGTCCTTAAATGCTGGAGGTTCTCGACCGCATTACAGTACCGGTCCGCGGTCCGGTGCCTGAAAGCGCAACGACCAGAGCGCCCACCTGGTGCCCGCTCAGCCGCCGATGAAGCTCAACCGCACCGAGCGGCGGGGATTGTCACGGTTGAGGTCGACCAGCACCACGCTCTGCCACGTCCCCAGCAGCGGCTTGCCGCTCTGCACCGGCACCGTCACCGACGGCGACACGATGGCGGGCAGAACTCCCCCGCAAGCGGGGGTGCCCCCAGGTCGGCAAGGCCAAGGGCCCGGTGCACCGTGGGAGTGCCGGTAGCGGTCGTCGCGGGGCAACAGGCGTTCCAGCGTGTCGATCAGGTCGTCATCGGATCCGGCGCCCGTCTCGATGATGGCCACGCCTGCGGTCGCGTGCGGGACGAATACGTTGCAGAGCCCATCACCCCGGTCGGCGCAGAACGCCCGCACCGCATCGGTGAGGTCCACTGTTCGCCGCCGCGCGGTGTCGACGTCGATCACATCGCTGTCCACATCTTCACCCTAGGAGCCATTGCCTCGGCAAACCCGGCGGAGGACAGTAATGAATGGACCGGTGGCGCCACCGGGGCGCCGCCCCAACCCGACAAGGGGGTGGATCGTGTACGCACGAACTACCACTATTCAGGCGCAACCGTCGTCCATCGACGCCGGAATTGCATACGTTCGCGATGACGTGATGCCAGCGCTGCAGGACATGGAGGGCTACGTTGGCCTGTCGCTGGTGGTCGACCGGGAGTCCGGTCGGTGCATTGCCACCAGCGCCTGGGAAACCGACGAGGCCCAGCGCGAGAGCGCCGACCGTATTCGGCCGATTCGTGATCGGGCCGCGGAGGTGTTCGGGGGCAGCGCGATGGTCGAAGCGTGGGAGATCGCCGTTCTGCACCGTGAGCACAGCTCCGACACCGGTGCCTGCGTGCGGGCCACCTGGGTCACCCTCCCCCCCGACCAGTTGGATGCGGGTATCGAGTACTTCCGTACCTCGGTGCTGCCAGAGGTCGAGCACCTGGACGGGTTCCGGAGCGCCAGCCTGCTGGTCGACCGCGGATCGGGACGCGGCGTGTCCTCGGTATCGTTCAGCAGCCGTGACGCCATGGAAAGCAACCGGGACCGGGCGAGGGCACTCAAGACCGAGTCGGTCCGCAAGGCGGGTGCCACCGAGGTCGACGAATGCGAATTCGAGTTGGCGCTGGCCCATCTGCGGGTGCCCGAGATGACCTGACCGGAGGTTGCCGATCCTGCATTTGCGGCCCCGCTGTTGACGCGGTCGTTTATATCTGCGGGCCAGGGGTATTGCTGATTCATCACATACTCCTGGAGGAGAAATGACCATCACGTTTACCGGCATCATCATCGCCATCATCGTCGGCGCAATCGTCGGCGTACTCGCCCGACTCGTCCTGCCTGGGAGGCAGAACATTTCCATGCTGCTCACCGTTGTCGTCGGCATCGTCGGGGCCTTCCTCGGTACCGTGCTTTCCCGCGCGCTCGGAATCCCGACTGTCACCAATGGCATCGACTGGCTGGAACTCTTCGTACAGGTCGCCGTGGCCGCGCTCGGTGTGGCCCTGGTGTCCGGCACCATCGGCCGCCGCCGGACTGGCGTGATGGGACGCCGTCGTTCCGGACTACTGCGCCGCTAATCAACCTGGGGCAGTAGGGGCTTGTCCGCCCGCACCCTGATCTGCTGCACCACCCAGGCGTTGCCGTCGGGGTCCGCGAACTCGACATCGTGCCCCCGTCACGATCGTCGACGACGCTGATGTCCCCGGCGGCAACGCCATTGGCGAGGAGCTGCCGTCGGGCAGTCGATGCGTCGGAGACCACCAGTTGCACGCCCTTCAGTGAGCCCGGCTCCATCGTCGGCGGGTCGGCCAGCACGATCGAACAGCCCGAGCCCTTCGGTGTCAGCTGGGCGAATCGCATGGCTCCGGCGTGGGTGTCGTGATCGAGATGGAACCCGACCTGGTCGCGGTAGAACGCGATGGCCCGGTCGACGTCAGCGACCGGCACCACCACGACCTCGAGCGTCCAGTCCATCAAAGTGATTTCAACAGCTCGTCGAGCTTCTCGTAGCCCTCGGTCATGCCGCCTTCCATGCCGGACGACAGCAGCCCATCGCGGGCCTCGACATTCGGGCAGATGGACCGGCCCCGCAGTCTGCTGCGCCCGTCGCCGAGGTCCTCGAACCACATGAACTCGATGTTCACCATGTCTGGCGCACCCTCGAATTCGAAGGTCTGGATGATGAATTCGTTGTCCCGCACCTTGTGGAACACCCCGTTGAAGCCGAACTTGCCATGCTCGTTCTCGTGCACGTAGCGATAGCCGCCACCGGTCTTGAAGTCCCAGTGCTCGATCGTCATTTCGAGGTCGCGCGGCCCAAGCCACCGCTTGACGAGCTCTGGATCAGCGTGGGCACGGAATAGTGCCGAGGCCGGCGCGTCGAAGTCGCGAGTGAATTCCATCGCCAGCGTGTCGACCGGCGCCACCAGGTTGAGTGCGTTCGTCATGGTGTCACTCCCTCATTTGTCGTGTTCATTGCCGTGTTCGGTCATCGCCGCCAGCAGGCCGTCCAGCCGGCGGTAGTTGCGTTCGGCGTCAAGCCGGTATCGGTCGATCCAGGCCGTCAGCCGCTCCAGTGCCGCCGCGTCCAGGTGCACCGGCCTGCGCTGGGCATCCCGACTGCGGGTGACCAGGCCGGCCTGTTCGAGCACCTGAATGTGCTTGGACACTGCCTGTTTCGTGATGTCGAACGGTGCGGCCAACTCGTTGACCGTCGCCGGACCGCGCGACAACCTCGCCACGATGGCCCGCCGGACCGGGTCGGCCAGCGCCAGAAAGGCACGGTCCAGCCCCGTCTCCGCCTCTTCGTCACTTCTCAATCGTCAACTTTCTCATTGATCAACCAATTGATTGACTACCAACGTAGAAGGCCTGCACGCGGGTGTCAAGGGGTCATTTCGCCGAAACGCTCAGCGCTTCTTGCGGATGATGGCGCGCAGCTTGTCGAGCCGTGTGGCGATATCGCGTTCGGCACCGTGCGAGGTGGGCCGGTAGTAGTCGACGCCCACCACCTCGTCTGGCGGATACTGTTGGGGCACAACACCATCGGGATCATCGTGGGCGTACTTGTAACCGACGGCATTGCCCAGCTTCTCGGCTCCGGAGTAGTGGCCGTCGCGCAGGTGCGGCGGCACCAGACCCGCCTTGCCTGCCTTGATGTCCGCCATCGCGGCCCCCAATGCCGTCGTCACCGCGTTCGACTTCGGCGCCGACGCCAGGTGCACCGTCGCGTGCGCAAGGGTGAGTTGCGCTTCGGGAAGTCCGATCAGCTGCACGGTCTGCGCGGCCGCGACCGCCGTCGGCAACGCGGTCGGATCGGCCATCCCGATGTCCTCACTGGCCAGGATCATCAGCCGGCGCGCGATGAATCGGGGGTCCTCCCCCGCCGTCAGCATCCTGGCCAGGTAGTGCAGGGCGGCGTCCACGTCGGACCCGCGGACCGACTTGATGAACGCGCTGATCACGTCGTAGTGCTGATCGCCGTCGCGGTCATAGCGAACGGCCGCCTTGTCCAGCGACTCCTCGACCGTCTCGACCGTCA
>NZ_JAVRPS010000612.1:0-5770 GCF_032162105.1 Mycobacterium sp.
TCTCGCACGTGCTCAACGGCACGCGCAAGGTCAACACCGCCACGCGCTTGCGCGTCGAAGCGGCCATCGAGGAGACCGGGTACCGGCGCAACGTCGTCGCACGATCACTCGCGGCCGGGCGCACGCAGACGGTCGGACTCTCGATCTCCGCGTTGACGAATCCGTACTTCGGGAGCCTGGTTCACGCCGTGGAACGGGCACTGTCGGACGCCGGGTACGTGCTGATCGTCGGAGATTCCCACGACGACGTGGAATTGGAGAAACGCGTCATCGACTCGCTTCTGGACCGCCAGGTCGACGGGATGATCGTGGCACCCGCGGCCGGGTCGGAGCGTGCCACCCTCCCCGAAATCACCCGCACTGGAACTCCTCTGGTTCTGATCGACCGCCGTGTCGACGTCGGGAGCGATCAGGTTGGCCCGGAGAACTTCTCGTCGGCACGGTCGTTGACCGAGCACCTGCTCGACCTCGGGCATCGTCGGATCGCCGTCGTACGCGGCCTTGCCGGGATCTCCTCCACCACTGAGCGATTCGATGGTTACTCCACGGCGCTCGTAGAGCGAGGTATCGCGGTCGACGCCGCTCTGGTGCTCGACGGCGACTCCAGTATGGACGTGGCGGAACGCGAGGTGCACTCGCTGATGTCGGGTGAGAACCGGCCCACCGCGCTGGTGTCGTTGAACAACTCCATGACCATTGGAACACTCAAAGCCGTTCGCAGTCTAGGTTTGTCGATTCCGGCCGACGTGGCGTTCGTGTGTTACGACGACTTCGAATGGTCGGACCTCTTCGAACCCAAGCTCACCGCGGCGGCGCAGGACGTCGAGACGATCGGCGCCACCGCGGTCGAATTGCTTCTGCGCCGCATTCGGGGACAGGATGGCGCGCCGCAACGAATTCGCGTACCGACGACGTTCCACCATCGCAATTCGTGCGGATGCACTTAACGCTCACCGATAGGAATTTCGACCATGCCTCTGAGCCTGCGCCTCAACCTGGCAGAGTGACGCCGTGTCCGAAGACGACGACGCCGTCCGCGCCTTACTGGCCTACCTGGGCGCCGCGATGGTGGCGACGGGGCAGCCGGTCAGCGATGTGGAGGACGAGCTGGCTGGGGTGAGCGCCGCGCTGGGCTACCCCGACGTCCAGATCGCGGCATCGCCGACCGGGGTCATGCTGAACCTGGCCAGCGGCGCCGCCGCGACGTTCGAGTCGGTCAAGGGGGGACTGCGTCTCGACCAGGCCTCCGAGGTCCGGGCGATCCGTCATCGGTTGTCGCTGTCCACCCTCACGGTGTCCCAGGCCACCGAGGAGCTTCTCGAGCTGCGCCATCGCCCACCCCGCTATCCGCAGTGGTTGGCCAACCTCGGTTGGATCGCGATCGCCACGGGGATCGCTCTCATCCTCCAGCCCGGCGGCGCCAACGTCGCCTTCGCGGCCGTCGGGGCCGTCGTGGTGGTCGCCCTTTTCCGGCTGGGGCAGCGGTTCGGCCTGATCGCCACGCTGCTACCGACGCTTGCGGCCTTCCTTCTGGCGTGCGGGGTCTTCGCAGCCGCCAACGCCGACTTGCTGGACGGACCGCTGCGCACCCTGTTGCCGCCGCTCGCCGTGCTGTTGCCCGGCGCGTTGATCGTCACCGCGATGTCGGAGCTGGCCGCGGGCGACATGGTGGCCGGAGCGTCCCGGTTGATCTTCGGGCTGGTCCAGCTGCTCCTGTTCACCCTCGGCATCGTTGCGGCCAGCCACGTGATCACCGTGCCTGCAGCCGAATTGGCCAATCTCCGCGTCGACACACTCGGCTGGTGGGCCGCGCCGCTGGGGCTGATTCTGATCAGCATCGGAATCGGGGTCCTGGAGAGTCCGCCGGTGCGACTGCTGCCCTGGATCACCGTGGTCTTGATCCTCGCCTTCGCCGCCCAGAGCTTCGGACAGCACGTCGGTGGTGCAGTGCTCGGCAGCTTCCTGGGCGCGGTCGCCGCCAGCCTGGGTTCGTCGCTCGTCGAGGCCGTGCGTCCGAACCTGCCGCGGTTGGTGGTCTTCCTGCCGGCATTCTGGCTGCTCGTCCCCGGCAGCCTCGGTCTGCTCTCCACTACTGCCCTCATCACCAATCCCAGCGGTGGCGGGGCGAACGCATTCGGGGTGGCGACGGTGGTCTGTGCGATCGCGGTCGGGTTGTTGGTCGGCGCGGCCGTCGCTCGGTCCTTCGGCGGTGCCCTCAACAGGCTGCGGCGCGGGTATCCGCTGCGCGGACGCGGTCGGCCGGGCCGGAGCCTTCTGCGCTGAACGGCCTCATCCCTGGAGTAGATACTGCTACGCAGGGGTGAGGTGATGCAGATCGGCTCGGTGACGACCGCCGCCGTCGCGAACTGAGCCCAGCACACAGCACGGTGACTCGCTAAGGATGTGGAAGGAGAACTGATGCAGTCGGTGCTGGTGACTGGCGGAACTGGAAGACTGGGGCGGGCTGTGGTCGACCGCCTGGACAACTTGGGGTGTGAGGTGAAAGTACTCACTCGGCGCGTCCCGGGGCCCGGGGCTGCGATGGCGGCACAGTCTGTGGTCGGCGACCTGCGAACCGCCGAAGGGCTCGACGACGCTGTCCGTGGAGCAGGCGTGATCGTTCACTGCGCCACCGCCTATGGCAAGGGTGATATCGCCATGAGCAGTCAGGCGAAATCGCCACCGCCGCAGAGCTGTACGTAGTGGCGGTGCACCTTGACCCGGGTGAAGAAGTAGCCCTGGACCTACTGGACCATGCGCTCCACCCGTGATTTGCCCTGCGGATGCGCGGCCCTCGCGGGTTGGTGCGCTGCCGCGGTGCAGGGACGATCGGGGCAAACCCTGCTCCCATCGCCGTGGCGGGCGACAGTACACGAGCACGATCTGAAAGGCCTGTGACTCTCGCCGAGCATCAACGTGGCCGGTGAAGGATTATGAGCGGGTGATCGACCGCCGCGTTCGTCCTCAGGCGGAAGACCAGCCAGACAGTGCCGCCGCCATCCCCGGTTGGTTCGAGGTCGTCCACGACGAGTCCGCTCGCATCCACGCCGGAATCCCAGTTCTCGATGGGGTGATCAGTCGGTGACGACTTCGCGTCTTCAGGTCCGTCAGGCCGAAACCCGTGCAGTGGCCGAGTTTCTCACGACGGCCTTCACGGCACCGTCTGGGTTGGTCGTGGAGGGTGAACCAGGAATAGGTAAAACCACGCTGTGGCTTGCCGGCGTCGAGCGGGCACGTGAGCTTGGCTTTCAGGTGCTCTCGGCCCGGCCGGCTGCAGCGGAGTCGGCGCTGTCGTACTCATCGTTGGCCGACCTTCTGGGCAGCGTCGGCACCGCCGCCCGGTCCGAGCTGCCGGATCCGCAACGACTTGCGCTCGACCACATCCTGCTGCGAGCCGATGCGGGCGGCGCGCCGACTGACCCGCGAGCCGTCTCGGCAGCCCTGCTGTCAGTCGTGCAAGGGCTCGCGATCGAGTCACCGCTGCTCGTGGCGATCGACGACCTGCAGTGGGTCGACATGTCCAGCGTGCACGCGATCGCGTTTGCGGCGCGTCGGCTCGCTGGCCGGGTAGCAGTGTTCGCTACGACCCGTAGCGACCGTGACAGCGTCGGCGCGACCTCGTGGCTGCAACTGCCCACACCCGACGCCATACGTCGAATCTCATTGCGTCCGTTGAATATCAGTGGTTTACAGGCGGTAATCAGAGACCGTCTCGGAAGATCGTTCCCGCGGCCGACCATGCTCAGTATTCAAGAGGTCTCAGGCGGGAATCCGTTCTATGCCCTGGAGCTGGCGCGATCACTGGAAGGTCACATGCTCGCACCAACGTCCTTGCCCGCCTCGCTCGCAGAATTGGTGCGCGCCCGGGTCGGCAGTCTCGACCACGACGTACGCCATGCCCTGCTCGCCGTGGCCTGTTTCGCGGTTCCGACCGTAGAGCTAGTCGCTCGCGCCACGGGTACCGGCGCCGCTGACCTCGTAGCGCTGCTTGCGGGCGCAGAGAGCACCGGGATCGTTGAAATCGATGGTCAAAGCTTGCGTTTCACTCATCCGCTTCTCGCCCGGGGCGTGTACACGGACACACCCCCGGCGCTCCGTCGAGCGATGCACCAGAGACTGGCAGGCCTCGTCGAAGACCCAGAGTCACGCGCCAGGCATCTCGCGCTAGCCGCGACGAGCGCGACCCCTCCCACACTCGAGTCACTGGACGTCGCGGCCGAACTGGCGCGCAAGCGCGGAGCGCCGGCCGCCGCCGCCGAACTGCTCGATCTCGGCCTCGCATTGGGTGGTGAAACGCCCGAGCGTCAGATCCGTGCAGCAAGCCACCATCTCGGCGCCGGCAACCCCGGCCGAGCCAAGAACCTCCTCGAACAGGCCATCGCACACTCGGCACCCGGGGTGCTCCGCGCGCGTGCACTCATGCAGCTGGCTGTCGTCAACCTGTTCGACGACGGTCTGCAAGAAGGTGCAGCCCTGTTCGAACGTGCGTTGGGTGAGGTCGGCGGGGACTTCGCTCTGCGGGCTCAGATATTGGTCACGCTGTCGTTCGCTCTGCTGAACGAAGACCGATTCGCGGAGGCGGTCGACGAGAAGGTCGAGGAAGCCGTCGTTGCTGCCATGCGGTCCGGGGTTCCTTCGCTTGTCAGTCAGGCACTCGGCGCGCGCGCCATGATTCGATTCATTCAGGGCAAGGGTCACGATCAACCCGGCATGCGTCGTGCGCTGGAGTTGGAAGACCCCGATGCGAACATCGCGATCGTGTTTCGCCCGACCGTGCAAAACGCGCTGCTGTCAGGTTGGTCGGGGCAGCTCGACAACGCCCGAGACGCGTTGGTCTCCATCTGTCGCGGCTGTCTCGAACGTGGCGAGGAGAGTGAGCTCGTCTACCTGTCGTTTCACACGTGTCTCGTCGAGTTCTGGCTCGGAGAGTTCATCGAAGCCGGTCGGCGCGCGGAGGACACTGTTGAACGAGCGCGGCGGTTGGGCGGTGACATACCCCTGCTCGAAGCGTTGACGATGCGGGCGCTGGCAAGGTCGTACGCCGGTCAAGAGGCCGACGCCCGATCCGATTTGACCGAAGCCACTGCTGCCAGCGCACGCAGCGGTATGCACGCCATCGCCGAGTGGCCGGTGACCGTACTCGGCTTCCTGGAGATGTCACTGGGTAACTACGAGGCAGCGCTCGCCGCGCTCACGCCGCTGATGAGCAAGATCACTGCCACTCTTGCTTCGACGGAAATCATTGCCGGGTCATTCATTCCAGATGCCGTCGAAGCGCTGATTCATCTGGATCGGCTCCACGATGCAGAGCCCCTGATCGACCTTCTCGAAGGCAACGGCCGCAGACTCGACCGTCCCTGGATGTTGGCAGTCGGTGGACGGTGCCGGGGAATGCTTCTGGCCGCGCGCGGTGACATCGACGGGGCATACCGTGCCACCGAACAGGCCATGGTCGAACACGATCGGATTCCGATGCCCTTCGAACGCGCGCGCACCCAACTCCTGCTGGGCGGAATTCAGCGCCGGCAACGCCAGGAGCAGGCTGCCACGGTTTCTCTCACGGAGGCGTGGAGGGTATTCGAGCGTCTTGGCACGCCGCTCTGGGCCGCTCGCGCCCGCGCTGAAAGGAACCGCGCCGCCGATGCCACTCGCCGACCCGCGCTCACTTCGGCCGAGCAAAAAGTCGCGCGACTGACGGCATCGGGCATGACGAACGGCGAGGTCGCGGCGGCGCTGTTCATCAGTCCGAAGACCGTTGAGTTTCACCTCG
>NZ_JAVRPS010000613.1:0-3765 GCF_032162105.1 Mycobacterium sp.
CGGTGGCACGGACCCGCGGCGCGCTTGTAACGTCGTTGGGGATCGACAGCCGGATCACCTTGAACCATGCCGAGGCGACCTGCTTCACCAGTGGCCCGGTGGTGTAGGTGAGCCCGTAGCGGTCGAAGACGTCCTTGACCGCAGGCGCGATCTCGCCATACCGGTTGCTTGGCAGATCCGGGAACAGGTGGTGCTCGATCTGGTACGACAGGTTGCCGCTCATCAGGTGCATCAGGCGGCTACCGCTGATGTTGGCGGACCCGAGCATCTGACGCAGGTACCACTGACCGCGGGTCTCGCCCTCGATGCTGTTGTACGAGAACGTCTGCACGCCTTCGGGGAAGTGCCCGCACATGATCACCGAGTGCGTCCACAGATTGCGTACCACGTTGGCGGTGAGGTTGGCGGTCAACGTCGTGACGGCGCTTGGCCCCGACAGCAGGGGATGCACGACGTAGTCCCGCAGGCCCTGCTTGCCGATCTTGCGCAGCGTGGACTTCACGCGGGCGCGGAACTCCGGGTTCTGGCGCCGCTCCGCGGTTTTCAGGTTCTTGCCGAGTTTGAGGTCGTAGGCGGCGATCCCGTACTGGAACAGCACGGCATTGATCGCGTTCCACAGCGGCTGGCCGAGATGGAAGGGGGACCATCGCTGGTCCTCGTCCACGCGCATGATGCCGTAGCCGAGGTCACCGTCCCTGCCGATCACGTTGGTGTAGGTGTGGTGCTCCTCGTTGTGGGCGTGCTTCCACTGTTCGGCCGTTGACGCGTTGTCCCACTCCCAGGTGGTGGAGTGAATCTTCGGGTCGCGCATCCAATCCCATTGGCCGTGCATGACGTTGTGGCCGATCTCCATGTTCTCCAGGATCTTGGCCGCCGACAGTCCGGCGGTGCCGAGCCACCAGGCGGGCGGGAACAGTGAGAACAACAGCACGGCGCGGCTACCGGCCTCCAGGCCGCGTTGGGTCTTGATCACGGTGCGGATGTAGCGGGCGTCGTCTTCGCCGCGGCTGTCGAGTATCTGCTGACGGATGGCGTCCAACTCGCGTCCGAGGTTCTCGACGTCGTCGTCGCTCAGGTGGGCGATGGGGCTGGTGGCCTTGTTCTGCAGGGTGGTCATGGTGAATGTCCTCCGATGAATATGGTTGAGGCGGTTCAGATGTCGAGTTCGCAGGAGCCGGCGACGGTGGAGACGCAGGTCTGCACTAGCACGCCGGCGTCGGGCGCGCCGATGGTGACGGCGCCGTTGCGCACGTCGCGGACCGCTCCGCTGCGCAGGGGCAGGACGCAGCCGAAGCACACCCCCATCCGGCAGCCCGACGGCATCAGGACTCCGGCGTTCTCGCCGGCTTCCAGAAGTGTTGTGTCCGAACCGGTGTCGACGGTCGCGCCGGTTCTGGTGAAGCTGACCGGGCCACCCTCGCCGCCACGAAGGGCAGGCGCGGTGAACCGTTCGGTGTGCAGACGTTCGGCCGCGCCATGCTGCGCCCAGTGCGCCTCGATGTCGTCGAGCAGCGTGGCGGGGCCGCAGGCCCACGTCTGCCGATCGGCCCAGTCCGGCACCAGCGCGTCGAGATCGGCCGCGGTCATCCGCGGCGAGGTAGATGTGTGACGCTCGAGGAGACGCACGGAGCCCGTCGCGGCGAGCTCGCGCAGTTCGCTGCCGAACACCACGTCGTCGGCGGTGGGGGCGCTGTGCACCAGCACAACGTCGGCGAGTTCGCGGGAGTGGCTGCGCAGCATGCCCATGACGGGCGTGATGCCGCTGCCTGCGGTCACGAACAACGCCTTGTCCGGCCGCGCGGTCGGCAGGGTGAAGTCGCCGCTGGCCTGGTCGAGGTGAACCAGGGTGCCCGCCGTCGCCTGACGCACCAGGTAGTTGGAGACCACACCGTCCTGCACCGCCTTGACGGTGATGGTGATGTGGCGACCGGACCCGGCCGTGTTGGCCCGCGAGGTGATGGAGTAGCTGCGCCAGTGCCGGACGCCGTCGACGTCGACGCCGACGCGCACGTACTGGCCGGCCCGGTGCCCGCGCCAGCCGCGCCCGACCCGGATGCGGACGGTCGCCGCATCGGCCGTTTCGGCGACGACGGCGCCAAGGCGGCCGCGGAGGTCGCGCGAGCTGCTCAAGGGGTCGATGAGGTCGATGAAGTCGCGCGGCACCAGCGGCGTCGCGACCATCTGCGCGATGGACCGCAGCGGTCGCCGCGCGGTTCCAGCGAGGAGAGAAGTCATGACTACATTCTGATTATCAGAATGGGTTACTTCTCGACCTGGCCGTGTGAAAATGAGAGCATAAATTGTTCGTCGAGAACAAAATAAGCACGCGCACGGGTGTGAGCAGGGAGGACCTGATGAGCGAGGACGACGGCCGAACGGTGTGGGCACCGCTGCCCGAGGCGGTCCTGGCGGCCATGTGGTCGGTCCTGCCGTCGGTGGCCGAGCGCACCGTGGCAGCCGTCATCGACGACGTGCCCAGCTACGCCGACGCCTTCGGCGGCCGGATGGGCCGGACCATCGAAAAGGCAGTGCAGCAGTCGCTGGCCGCCTTCCTTCAGCTCACCGCAGAGGGCGACGATCCGGACACGTCACCGAACGTCCGCCCGGCACTCGACGGTGCCTACGCCCTTGGGCAGGGCGAAGCGCGTCAGGGCCGCTCAACCGACGTGTTGTTGGCGGCCTTCCGGGTCGGAGCGCGCACGGCGTGGCGCGAGTGGAGCGCGGTAGCGGTGACGCACCAGTTGCCGGGTGATCAACTAGCCGTGTTCGCCGAGCGGGTGTTCGCCTACATCGACCGGCTCTCGGCCACCAGCGTCGCCGGCCACGCCGATGAACTCGCCAAGACCGGCCTGGCACGGCAACGACACCGGGAAACCCTTGCGCGCCAACTACTTGCGTCGGCGCCCGCCGAAGACCTGCTGGCCACTGCCGAGCGTGCCGAATGGCGGCCGCCGCGGACACTGACTGCCGTGGCGGTGCCACGGGGCGACGAACGGCGCCTGATCTCGACGCTGGGTGCGAGCAGTCTCGAGATCCCCGACGACGCGCTGCCTCCGGTGGGACGTTCGGTCACTGTGCTGCTGGTCGCCGACGTCGGTGGCCGCGCCCGCCCGGCATTGCTCCGTTCGATCGGCATCACCGGCCCGGTGATCGGACCGGAACGGCCGTGGACGCAAGCGGGTCTCTCCGTTGATCGCACGCTGCGAGCGATCGAGTTGTTCGGCGACGGTGACGATCCGATCGACACGGAGCGACACCTGACCGAACTGGTCCTCAATGCCGACGCCGATGCGCTGGCCGACCTGCGCACCAGAGTGCTCGCCCCACTCGACTCGGTGCGGCCCGCCGTCAAGGACAAGCTGGTGGACACGCTGCGGGCGTGGCTGCTGCACCACGGTCGCCGCGACGACGTCGCCGCGGCGCTCTTCGTGCACCCGCAGACCGTGCGCTACCGGCTGGGCCAACTCCGCGAACTGTTCGGCGACGACCTTGCCGACCCACGCGTGGTGGAAGACCTCACGGTGGCGCTGGCGGGAACCCGGCTGCCCTAATTCGACGTCAAGCGATGAATTCCGGGGGCGGTCGGTGTCTATACGGATGGACATGTCGACCAGAACGGAAGCAGGGATCGCGATGAACACAGCCCCGATCGTGTCGGAGCAGGAGTGGGAGAAGGCCCGCCAGGAGCTGCTCGTCAAGGAGAAGGAGGTGACCCGCGCTCAAGACGCACTGGCCGCGGAGCGTCGCCGCATGCCATGGCTCGCC
>NZ_JAVRPS010000614.1:0-2718 GCF_032162105.1 Mycobacterium sp.
GAGCTCCACCCGGTCGCCGATACGGCACCGTCCACTGCCGACGATCCGGGACAGCATCCGCGGGCCCTCGTCCAGGTCGATCAACGCGATGGTGAACGGCGCCTGTTCGGCGAACTCCCCGAACGGCCGGTGCGCGACGGTGTATGCGTACACGGTTCCCGAGCCAGCCGCGACGAACCAGCTCAACCGGTCGCTGAAGCAATGCGGGCAGACCACCCGTGGGTAGAACACCGCACGGCCGCAGCCGGTGCAGCGCTGGAGCCGCAACTCGCCAGCGATGATGCCGTCCCAGAACGGCTTGGTCTCCGCATTGGGAGTGATGGTCGACATCAGCGGATCAACTCCTTCCGAGCACCACGGTCGAGGTCGTGGACAACATGCCGCCAGTACCGTTTACGAGAGCGAGTTCGGCGTCCGCCACCTGTCGGCGCGGGTCGTCGGCGTAGTCGTGGCGCAGCTGCCGGGTCGCTTCGATGAGCAGAAAGATCCCGTACATCCCGGGATGGGTGTAGGACAACCCGCCGCCATCGGTGTTCATCGGCAGCTCTCCCCCGGGCGCAGTGCGCCCATCCCGGACGAACTCCGCGGCCTCACCCGGCTTGCACAGTCCCAGCGACTCCAGGGTGAGCAGCACGGTGATGGTGAACGAGTCGTAGATCTCCAGGAGGTCGAAGTCGTCCGGACCGACGCCGGCCATCTGCATCGCCGCCGGTCCGGACTGGGCCGCGCCTGTCATGGTCAGATCGGGCATGTTCGCGATTGAGGAGTGCGTGGTTGCCTCACCGTGCCCGAGCACCACGACCGGACGGGTGCGCACGTCGGGCCATCTGTCCTCGGCGGCCACCACGACCGCGCCCCCACCGTCGGTGACCAGGCAGCAGTCCAGTTTCCTCAGCGGCTCACAGATCATCGGAGAGGCGAGGACGTCGTCGACGGTGATCGGGTCGCGGTAGTAGGCGTTCGGGTTGAGGCTCGCCCACTGGCGGGTGTTGACCGCGACCTCCGCCATCTGCGCGCTAGTGACGCCGTACTGGTGAAAGTACCGGTTCGCGGCCATGCCGTACGCGCCGACGGGCAGCGGCATCCCGTATGGCTTCTCGAACTGGTTGGCGACCGGATCAGAGGCGTCGACCTGACTGTTGCCCAGTGGATCAGAGCGCTGCGTGCTGCCGTAGGCGATCAACGCGACATCGATCAGCCCGGCCCCGATCGCGGCGGTGGCGTGCCCGAGATGCGCCTCGAACGAGGACCCGCCGATGTTGGTGCCGTCCAGATAGCACGGCCGGATGCCGAGATACTCGGCCAACATGACCGACGGGCCCCAGGCCCAGCCCCCGGCCACCATGAGCGCGTCCACGTCGGCACGGCCCAGCCCGGCCTCCGCCAGGGCCGCCTTGCTCGCCTTTGCCTGCTGGGACAGGACGGTCAGGTGCGGCGTCTTGCCCACATCAGACTCGGCTACCCCAACGATGGCCGCCCGCCGCCGCGGGCTCACGCGCCGATCTCCGTACGCGCCTGAAGCTGTCGATACCCGACAGCACTGGACAAATTGATCATAGGTGTCTTCCCTGTTCCCATCACGGCAACGCCGGCTTTACGTTAGAGCTATTTCTAGAATCTGACTCTAGGAATGCGTTAATTCTGCCTCGCGGACGAGTATCGTGTCAAGCAACACTGGATTCGAGGGAGAACCTGCCGATGCCACGCAAGGCAACTGAGACGAGTGGGAACGGCAGCGGCAACGCCTGGCGATGGAGCAGTACCGCGGACACCCGCAAGTCCCTACTCGACGCCGCCAGCGAAGTGTTTGGCGAACACGGCTTCGCCGACGCCAGCATCGCCGCCGACGTCGAACGCGCCGGATCCAGCGTCGGCAGCCTCTACCACCACTTCGGCGGCAAAACCGAACTCTTCCTGGCCTTGTGGGAGCGCAACCAAGCCGAACACAAACACAACGCCGCCGCTGCCGTCGCCAAAGCCAAGGCAGCAGGCGAGAACAACCCACTCACCCTGTTCACCATCGGCGCCCGCACCTTCCTCGAGGACGCCTGGCGGTGGCGCGACCTGGAACAGCTGTTCCTCGACGGCGACAGCCCACCTGGGTTCGAGCTCGTCCGCCGCACCCAGGCGCGCGAGTGGATCCGGCAGAACGCGGTGCTCCTCGACGTAGGCAACGACCCGGTCGACCGGCTCACCGTCACCGTCCTCAGCAACATCATCGACGCCGCCATCCTGGAGGTCGCGACCAGTCCCAAACTGCGGCAGGCGAGGGCCATCATCGACGCCGCCCTCGACCTCATCCAGCGCGTCCACCCCGGCATGGGTGCCTGAACCACACTTACGATGTTGACATCAACCTCCGAGCTGCCTAGCGTTGGTTCTAGAAAGAGATTCTAGAAATGATCGGAGAACGCAGATGACTGGAATCGTGGTCGGCCGAGTGGTCGTCGTGACCGGTGCGGCTCGCGGCATCGGCCGTGGTCACGCGCTGGAGTTCGCGCGGCAGGGCGCCAAGGTCGTGGTCAACGACCTTGGCGCCGAGGTCGACGGAACCGGTTCGTCCACCGGGCCGGCGGGCGAGGTCGTCGACCAGATCCGGGCTGGGGGCGGCGAGGCCATCGCCAACGGGGAGGACGTGTCCGACTTCGACGGCGCGCGCCGCCTGGTCGAGTCCGCCGTCGACGCCTTCGGGGACCTGCATGTACTGGTGAACAACGC
>NZ_JAVRPS010000615.1:0-2509 GCF_032162105.1 Mycobacterium sp.
TCCAGGTACCGGTGGCAACGTCATAGCCGGCAACCTCGGACGGATCGAAGGTGGCCGGGCTGTCCTTCAGCGAGAGACCGAGCTGGTGCAGCTTGATCTTGACCTCGTCGATGGACTTCTGGCCGAAGTTGCGGATGTCCAGCAGATCGGACTCCGTGCGCGAGACGAGCTCGCCCACCGTGTGCACACCCTCGCGCTTGAGGCAGTTGTACGACCGGACGGTGAGTTCCAGGTCGTCGATCGGCAGCGCGAACGACGCGATGTGGTCGGCCTCGGCAGGCGACGGGCCGATCTCGATGCCCTCGGCCTCGACGTTGAGTTCCCGTGCCAGACCGAACAATTCGACCAGGGTCTTGCCCGCAGACGCCAGCGCGTCACGCGGGGTGATCGAGTTCTTGGTCTCGACGTCGAGGATCAGCTTGTCGAAGTCGGTGCGCTGCTCGACGCGGGTGGCCTCCACCTTGTAGGTGACCTTCAGCACCGGCGAGTAGATGGAATCGACCGGGATGCGGCCGATTTCGGCGCCGGAGGCCTTGTTCTGCACGGCAGGCACGTAGCCGCGGCCGCGCTCGACGACCAGCTCGACCTCGAGCTTGCCCTTGTCGTTCAGGGTCGCGATGTGCATGTCGGGGTTGTGCACGGTGACGCCGGCCGGCGGCACGATGTCGCCCGCGGTGACCGCACCCGGGCCCTGCTTGCGCAGGTACATGGTGACCGGCTCGTCCTCCTCGGACGACACGACCAGACCCTTGAGGTTCAGGATGATGTCGGTGACGTCTTCCTTCACCCCGGGAACGGTGGTGAACTCGTGCAGCACGCCGTCGATGCGGATGCTGGTGACCGCCGCGCCAGGGATGGACGACAGCAGGGTCCGCCGAAGCGAGTTGGCCAGGGTGTAACCGAATCCGGGCTCCAAGGGCTCGATGACGAACTTGGACCGGTCCTCGGCGAGGCTCTCCTCGGACAGTGTGGGTCGCTGAGAGATCAGCATGTGTTTCCATCTCCTTCTCGGCACCCGCTATTTGATGCCGTTTCTAGTTGCCTGGTCGCCGCCGGGCGGCTCCAGGCACCTGCATCGCCATGTCGACGGTGCAGGAGTCTTTGTTACTTCGAGTAGAACTCGACGATGAGCTGCTCGGCGAGCGGCACCGCGATCTGGGCCCGCTCGGGCAGCTGGTGGATGAGGACGCGCTGGCGCTCACCGACGACCTGTAGCCACGCCGGGATCGGACGATCACCGGCGGTCTGCCGGGACAGCTCGAACGGCAGCGTGTTCAGCGACTTCTCCCGAATGTCGATGATGTCGTACTGCGACACCCGGTAACTCGGGATGTCGACCTTGACACCGTTGACGGTGAAGTGGCCGTGGCTCACCAGCTGGCGCGCCATGCGACGCGTGCGGGCCAGCCCGGCGCGGTACACGACGTTATCCAGCCGGCTCTCCAGGATCTGCAGCAGGTTCTCACCCGTCTTGCCCACGTGGCGGTTGGCCTCTTCGTAGTAGCGGCGGAACTGCTTCTCCATGACGCCGTAGGTGAAGCGGGCCTTCTGCTTCTCCTGCAGCTGCTGGCGGTACTCGCTCTCCTTGATCCGCGCGCGGCCGTGCTGGCCGGGCGGGTAAGGGCGCTTTTCGAACGACTGATCTCCACCGATCAGGTCGACGCCGAGACGGCGGGACTTGCGGGTGGCGGGTCCGGTATAACGAGCCATTGGTGTTCTTTTCTCCTCGTCCGGACTAGACCCGGCGCCGCTTGGGCGGACGGCAGCCGTTGTGCGGCTGCGGGGTGACATCAGAAATTGCGCCGACCTCGAGGCCGGCAGCCTGCAACGACCGGATCGCGGTCTCGCGGCCCGAGCCCGGGCCCTTCACGAACACGTCGACCTTCTTCACACCGTGCTCCTGCGCCTTGCGGGCGGCGTTCTCGGCGGCCAGCTGGGCGGCGAACGGCGTCGACTTGCGCGAACCCTTGAAGCCGACGTGGCCCGAGGATGCCCAGGCGATGACGTTGCCCTGCGGATCGGTGATCGACACGATCGTGTTGTTGAACGTGCTCTTGATGTGCGCGGCGCCGTGCGGGACGTTCTTCTTTTCCCTGCGACGGGTCTTCTGCCCCTTGCGGGCGGACGCACCCTGCCCTGCCTTTTTTGCCTGTGCCATTTGGGGTTTACCTGGCCTTCTTCTTGCCGGCGATGGTGCGCTTCGGGCCCTTGCGGGTGCGCGCGTTGGTCTTGGTCCGCTGGCCACGCACAGGCAGGCCACGGCGGTGCCGCAGGCCCTGGTAGCAGCCGATCTCGATCTTGCGGCGGATGTCGCCCTGCACCTCGCGGCGCAGATCGCCCTCCACCTTGAGGTTGCCCTCGATGTACTCGCGCAGCTGGGTGACCTGATCGTCGCTGAGATCCTTGGTGCGCAGGTCGCGGTCGATGCTCGTCGCCGCCAGGATTTCCTGGGAGCGGGTACGGCCGATGCCGTAGATATAGGTCAGCGCGATCTCCATGCGCTTATCGC
>NZ_JAVRPS010000616.1:0-37736 GCF_032162105.1 Mycobacterium sp.
CACGAGTTTTTCTTCGGCTGTTAACGCGTGCACTTGAAATGTTTCTGCACTGTTGCATCCGATGCTTTCACAGGCTGAACAGATGTCAATAGCGGCGCGTTAACACGTGTGCAACGTCACTGCGGGACTGCGTTACCTAGTCCCTTACTCGTTTGTACTACACTAAACTCACTTGCGCCCTGAATTGAATCCTGTGAATGAATATCCGCAGGTCAAAGGGTTTTTGCGGGCGGTGCCACGACGCCCACCGCGTCCGGCACCGCAGTGAACGTCATCGTTTCGCGCAGCCCTAGGTAATCTCCGTCGATCTGACAGGCCACTGCCGTGTCGCTGGATACCCGGACCCATGCCAGGTCGTCGTCGCGGACCAGGTGCTTGGCCTCGATCCGGGGCTTTCGGGACAACATCCGTCGCACCAGCCCCAGATTCGCCCACACGTTCATGCTGGTGACCGCGAAGACGCCCACGCCCGTCTCGAACGTCGTGTCGGGGTTGGTCCACACGGGTCGGGTGTTGGCGTACGTCCACGGGCTGGAGTTCGACACGAACGCGAAGTGCACCCCCGAGACCGGCTCGCGGCCGGGCAAGTGCAGCGTCAAGGACGGCTCCTTGCGGGCTCCGGCCAGCATCTCGCGCACCGTCACCCGGATGTAGCGCGAAGCGGTGACCGTGCGGCCCTTCTCGCGCTGGGCCTCGACGGCGGCGACCACGTTGCCGTCCACGCCCATGCCCGCCGTGAACACCCCCCAGCGTTCGCCGCAGTCCATCAACCCGATGCGCCGCCAGGCCCCTCCGCGGCGGTGTTCGTCGAGCTGGTCGACGAGTTGGTTGGTCGCCTCGGTGGGGTCGGGGCTGATGCCGAGCGCGCGGGCGAAGACATTGGCCGAACCGCCGGGCACCACACCGACCGCGGGCCCATTCGGCGCGGGCCGACTCTGGCCGCAATCGCCGAGGATGCCGTTGACCACTTCGTTCACCGTGCCGTCACCGCCGTGCACGATCACCACGTCGATCCCGTCGCGCGCCGCGTCCCTGGCGATCTCGATGGCGTGGCCGCGGTGGTCGGTATGCACGACGGTCAGGCTGACCCGGCTCTCCAGCGCATGCGCGAGCAGGTCGCGTCCGGCGGGTGTGGTCGATGTCGCGTTCGGATTGACGATCAGCACGGCGCGCACGGGACATGAGCCTAACTGGAACCGTTTACGCTGGCCGACGTGATCGTTCCCGCACCGGCGACGGTGCGTCAGGCGGGTGTGGTGGTGGCACTCGAGGGTGCCGCGCTGGTCGTCGTGGCCGTGGTCCTGGTGGTGCGGGCGATCGGTGGCGCCCACGAGAAGGCGATCAGCGGGTACGGCACCGCTGCCTGGTACTCGGTCATGGGTGCCGGAGTGATTGCCGCCGGATGGGCCCTGTGGACCGGCAGGCGATGGGGCCGCGGCGTCGCGGTGTTCGCGCAGCTTCTCCTGCTGCCGGTGGCGTGGTACATCGCCGTCGGCTCGCAACGGTGGGCCTATGGCGTGCCCGTTGCCCTGGTCGCGGTGGGTGCACTGGTGCTGTTGTTCAGCCCGTCGGCACTGCAGTGGGCGTCGGCGGCGACGGCTCAGGAACCGGCCAGGGCGGACAACTCGGGGCCGGACACCCGGTAGGTGATCCACTCGCTCTGCGGGCGGCCGCCGACCGAGTCGTACAGCGCGATGGCGTTGACGTTCCAGTCCAGTACGGCCCAGGACAACCGGGTGTAGCCGCCTGCCACGCATTCGCCGGCCAGTGTGGCCAGCAGCGCGCGAGCCAGACCGTGCCTGCGGAACTGTGGCCGGACGAACAGGTCCTCGAGGTAGATGCCCGCCACGCCGTCCCACGTGGAGAAGTTCTTGAACCACAGTGCGCAGGCGGCGGGCTGGCCGTCGAGCTCTGCGATGTGCGCGTGCACCGTCGGCGAGTCTGCGAAAAGCGCTGTGCGCATCTGGGATTCGGTGACCGTGCACTCGACGGCGGCGTGTTCGAAGGCCGCCAGTTCGTGCACCATCGCCGTCAGCGCGGTCTCGTCGCCGGGGCGTACCCGGCGGATTTCTACGGTCATTTCTCGACTCCCAACGCAGACGTGATGGTTCTGAACTTCGTAGTGGTCTCGGCGACCTCGTCGTCGGGATCGGATTCGGCGACGATGCCGCCACCCGACCGTGCCTCGGCGGTGCGCCGGTCGGGCGACAATTGGGCGCAGCGGATGGACACCACCCAGCGGCCGTCGCCTGCCGCATCGCACCATCCGACCGCCCCGGCGTAGAACCCGCGGTCGCCCTCCAGCTCGTTGATCAGTTCGGCCGCGGCGGCGGCGGGTACCCCGCCCACTGCCGGTGTCGGATGCAATGCGATCGCGAGATCCAGTGCCGTGGTGGATGACTCACGCAACCGACCGGTGATGGGGGTGTTCAGGTGCCACACCGCTGACGTACTGGACAGCTCCGGTGACGAAGCGATCGACAAGTCGACGCACAGCGGTTCGAGCGCCTTGCGCATCTCGTCGACGACCAGTTGGTGTTCGTGGAGGTTCTTGGCCGACTCGGCCAGCGCGGCACCGCTGGCCCGGTCTGTGGCGGGATCGGCCGAGCGGGGTGCGGAACCTGCGAACGGCCGGCACGTCACCACGTCGCCGCGCCGTGCCACCAGCAGTTCGGGGCTCGCACCGATGAGCGCCGCACCAACGTACCCCGCTCCCGCCGGGGTCAGATCAGCGAAATAGGCGTTGGCAGTGGTGTCTTCGGCGAGGCGGTTGAGGACCGTCGCCACGTCCAGCGGGCCGTCGGCGACCAACCGCAATGCCCGCGCCAGCACCACCTTGTGCAGGCCGGAACTCGGATCGTTCAGCCGCTTGATCGCCTCGGCGATGCGGGCACGGTGCACCTCGGGGGCAGGCAGTGTCTCCGCGATCTGCACCGTCGGCAGGTCACGCCGCGGCCAATCGGGCAGGGTGTCGACGAACCGAGCCGTCCCCGGCCGCATCAGCGCGGTCGGGCGCGTCATGTCGAAGGGCAAGGCGCCCAACACGATCGGCACGTCACCGGAGGCGAGTGCGGCCCTGGCGTCGTCGAGTCTTGGGTAGGCGGTGTGCACGCCGTCGGCCACGATCACCCCGGCGCGGCCCGTCATCACGAAGGACGGTTCGGCCGTCACGGGGGCAGGCACGGGTTGACGTGGCCGGTCAGGCCGAGCGCGGCGATCTGCCGAACGCCGTGTTCGAAACCGCACACCGCGATCGATGCGGCCGCCATGGACACCCGGATCCCTTCAGAGATCGGCAGTTCCATCCAACGGGTCATCACCGAACGCGAGAAGTGGCCGTGTCCGATGAACACCACATCGCGCGACTCCATGTGCGACAGCGCAAGGCCGACGGCGCGGTCGGCACGTTCGCTGATCGCGGCGACACTCTCACCGCCGGGACATCCGTACTTCCAGACCGTCCAGCCGGGCACCTTCTCGCGGATCTCCGGCGTGGTCAGTCCCTCGTAGTCGCCGTAGTCCCACTCGGCCAGCAGCGGCGTCACCTCGTCCACGGTCAGGCCGGCGAGTTCGGCCGTGACCAGCGCCCGGCGCCTCGGGCTGCTGATCACCACCGGATCGCGCAGTTGCAAGTCGGCGAGCGCCCCGGCGGCGAGCCTGGCCTGTTCACGCCCGGTCTCGGTGAGTTCGAGGTCGGTGCGGCCGGTGTGCTTGCCGCTCTTGGACCACTCGGTCTCACCGTGGCGGAGTAGCAGCAGTCGGTGCCGTTCGATGCTCACACCGGGCGATTCTGCCGCACGCCGAGGCCGATGCTCCGCGCGCGTGCTTGGATGAACACGTGACGCGGGTACTAGCGGTCGCCAATCAAAAGGGTGGGGTCGCCAAGACGACGACGGTGGCGTCGTTGGGTGCGGCGATGGTGGAGAAGGGGCGACGGGTGTTGCTCGTCGATCTTGATCCGCAAGGGTGTTTGACGTTCTCGCTCGGCCAGGACCCGGACAAGCTGACGGTGTCGATCCACGAGGTGCTCCTCGGCGACGTGGAGCCGAGCACGGCGTTGGTGCCGACGGTGGAGGGCATGACGCTGTTGCCCGCCAACATCGACCTGGCGGGGGCCGAGGCGATGCTCCTGATGCGGGCTGGACGCGAGTACGCGCTCAAGCGGGCCCTTGCCAAGGTCGCACCGGACTTCGACGTGGTGATCATCGACTGCCCGCCGTCGCTGGGGGTGCTGACGCTCAACGGGCTCACCGCCGCCGACGACGTGATCGTGCCCTTGCAGTGCGAGACGCTGGCCCACCGCGGCGTCGGCCAGTTCCTCAGGACGGTCACCGACGTCCAGCAGATCACCAACGCCGACCTGCAGTTGCTCGGCGCCTTGCCGACGCTGTACGACTCGCGCACCACGCACAGCCGCGACGTGCTGCTCGACGTCGCGGACCGCTACGGCTTGGTGGTGCTGGGGCCGCCGATACCGCGTACCGTGCGGTTCGCCGAGGCGAGCGCGTCGGGATCGTCGGTCTTGGCGGGACGAAAGAACAAGGGCGCCAATGCCTATCGTCAGCTGGCCGGTGACCTGCTCAAGCACTGGAAGTCGGGCAAGGCCCTTTCGAGCTTCAGTCCCGACGTCTAGCCGTTAGGCGCCCAACGCCACCAGCGTGCCGCCGCGCTGCTCGAGCAGCGTGCTACCGGCGACCGCCGGCACCACCGGGGCGGTACTGGCCGGTCGGATCAGCTGAATGTGGCTCTGCCCGGCCCCGGTCTGGGCATTGAACACGTCGTATCCCGTCGTGACGGGCACCAGCAGCTTGCCTGCGAGCATCGTCGCGGGGCCCACCGGCGCCTGTCCTCCGACGGGGCTGACGGTGTACCGGTAGTGCAGCCCGTTGGCGTCGAAGACCATCACGCTGTCGCCCGTCCACCAGGTGATCAGGTCACCCGCCCGCGACATGGTGGCATCGGGCGACGCCGGCTTGGGCAGCAGCGTGCTGGACACGGTGTTGCCGGTCTCGTCGATGACGTTGACGGTGGGTTTGGGCGTCGGAAGGTACACGGCGGTCGTGGTTTCGGAGACCGCGATCACCTGGGCGTCGGAGTCGGCGGGCACACCCGGCAGCGCGACGTGCTTCACCAGCGGCTGGTCCTCCTCCTTGTCCGGTCGCAGGAGAGTGAGCCGCTCGTCGGGCTGTTGAGGACAGGACTCGATCACCGACACCGCCGACGGGCTCGCGGCGGCCGACACCAGGCGGCACAGCGGCTGCGCGGGGACGTCGGGCTTGATCCGGGCGTCCAGCGCGCCGTAGCTGTTCATCCGAACCATGTCGGAGCGCCACTGCTCGAGGCGGCTGTCACCGGCCGACAGCACGGTGGTGCCGTCCGTGGACAACCTCACCTCGGGATCGGCGTAGGCAGTGCGGCTCGGGCCGCGCCTACCGGTCTTGCCGTCGATGGTGCTGACCTGGCCGCAGCCGCGGGCGTCGGGATAGACGGCGACGGCGTTCTGATACACCGACGTGACACCGCACAGGTCGACGTCGCGCGCATAACTCCAGAGCACTGCGCCGGTCGCGGGGTCGCGCCCGTCGACCTGTCGGCCGGCTCCGGTCACCACGGCGCCCGCGGCCAGTACCGGCTGGGTGGTCGCCGGGCTGGGCGCTGTCCACAGTTCCCGCAGCGTGGCAGGCACGTCCTTGGCGGATTTCAGCGCGGGGACCGGCGTCGCGGCCGGGCGGCTGACGGTTGCCCGCGCGTCGCTGGTCCACCAGATCAGCCCGGCGGCGACGGCGATGACCGCGACGATCGCCGCTGCCACCAGCAGGTCGCCCCTGGTGCGGCGTTCCGGTTTGACCATCGAGCGTTTGTGACCTCGCCTAGCCGGCGGTGGGGGCGGTGGTGTTGGGACGCCGACGCCTGCGCCTGCGGCGCGCCGGGCTGCTGCCCTCGGCGGGCGCGGCCTCGCCGTTGGCGACCGCCGGACTCTGCTCGGTGTTCTCCACGTGGCCCGTCCCGGAACTGGCGCCGCGAGTGCGCTGCCGGGTGCGGTCGCGGTTGCGCGCAGGCCGCTCGCCGTCGCGTGCCTCACGCTTCGGCCGATCCTTGCTCCCGTTGGTGCTGCGCGCCGCCGCGCCGATCGATCCGGTGGCGTCGGTCGGGATGTCCAGCTCGGCGTAGATGTTGGGCGAGTTGGAGTAGGTCTCGGCGGGGTCGGGGATGTTCAGGCCCAGCGCCTTGTCGATCATCGTCCAGCGCGGCAGCTCGTCCCAGTCGACGAGCGTGACGGCGATTCCGGTCTTGCCTGCGCGACCGGTGCGGCCGATGCGGTGCACGTAGGCCTGCTCGTCCTCGGGAATCTGGTAGTTGATCACGTGCGTGATGTCGTCGATGTCGATGCCGCGGGCGGCGACGTCCGTGGCGACCAGCACGTCGATCTCGCCGGTGCGGAAGGCCTTGAGCGCCTTCTCCCTGGCGATCTGGCCCAGGTCGCCGTGCACGGCGCCGACCTTGAAACCACGTTCGGCGAGCTCGTCGGAAACCTTCTGCGCGGTCCGCTTGGTGCGGGTGAAGATCATCGTCGCGCCGCGGCCATTGGCCTGCAGCACCCGGGTGACCAGTTCGACCTTGTCCAGAGCGTGCGCGCGGTAGGCGTACTGCTTGGTGGTGTCGTGCGTGGCCGACGAATGCGGCGCCTCGGCGCGGATGTGCGTCGGCCGGTTCATGAAGGTACGGGCCAGCGTGATGATCGGGTCGGGCATCGTCGCCGAGAACAGCATCGCCTGCCGTTCATCGGGGATCTGTCGCAGGATCCGCTCGATGTCGGGCAGGAAGCCCAGGTCGAGCATCTCGTCGGCCTCGTCGAGCACCAGCACCGACAGACCGCCGAGTTGCAGGTGGCCCTGCTGTGCCAGGTCGAGGAGCCGACCGGGCGTGCCGACGACGACTTCGACGCCCTTCTGCAGGGCCTCGATCTGCGGCTCGTAGGGGCGGCCGCCGTAGATGGAGACGACTGACAACTTGCGGTCGTCGGCCTGCAGGTATTTGGCAGCGTTGCACAGGTCGTCGTAGACCTGCAGGCACAGCTCACGGGTGGGCACCACGATCAGCGCCCTCGGCATGCCGTTGAGGGGCCGCTCGCCGTCGGTGACGATGCGCTGCAGCAGGGGCACACCGAATGCCAGGGTCTTTCCCATGCCGGTGCGGGCCTGGCCGATCAGGTCGTCGCCCGCGAGCGCGAGCGGCAGGGTCAGTTCCTGAATGGCAAACGTGTGCTCGATGCCGCTCTCGGACAGTGCGCGGACAATCTCCTCGCGCACGCCGAGTTCAGCAAATGATGTAGTGGTTTCAGTGGTCTGTTCTGAGATAGAAGTCATGCGTTGCCGACGTAACCTTTCGTAGTCAATCCTCGCGGCGTCCTAGCGCGCACGAGTCTGACGAGAAAGCACCGGGCCCTGGCCTTCGAGGAGGCGGGCCAACTTCGTGCACGCACATTTCTTTGGTCGCGGCCTACCGTCTGGAGCCACTTCCTACTACATGATAGCTGGCCGGTTTTCCAGGGCGGTCGGCGCGCTGGTCGGCGTCTACAGTTGGGCCATGACTTCGACCCCGCCCGACCAGACGGTGAACCCCGTGACTCCGGGCGTGTCGGTCGACCATCCTGGCGTGACCGAGTTGTTTGCGCTGCTGGCCTACGGCGAGGTGGCGGCGTTCTACCGGCTTACCGACGAGGCGCGGATGGCGCCCAATCTGGCCGGCCGGATCAACATGGCCAGCATGGCCGCCGCGGAGATGTACCACTACGAAATGTTGCGGGACGCGCTGGACCGGCGGGGCGTCGACGTGGTGCCCGCGATGACCAGGTACGCCTCCGCGCTGGAGAACTATCACCGCCTGACCACGCCGAGCACCTGGCTGGAGGCGCTGGTCAAGACGTACATCGGTGACGCGCTGGCCGCCGACTTCTACCTCGAGATCGCCGACGCGCTGCCCGCCGAGGCGGCCAGCGTGGTGCGGGCCGTGCTGTCGGAGACCGGTCACTCCCAGTTCGTCGTCGCCGAGGTGAAGGCCGCCGTCACCGCCAGCGACAAGCAGCGCCACCGCCTGGCCCTGTGGTCGCGGAGACTGCTCGGCGAGGCCATCACACAGGCCCAGTTCGTGCTCGCCGAGCACGACGAACTCGTCGACCTCGTCGTTGCGAGCGGTGAGGGCCTGGTCAGGCTCACCGAGTTCTTCGACCGGTTGCAGCGCACGCACAACTCACGCATGCGGGAACTCGGCCTTGCGTAAGCGATTTCGCTACCGAGCGAAGCGACCTGGAGAGGTCACCCGGGGAGGGTTACTTAGTGCAGGTGGAGATCATCGAGTTGGTGGTCTGCGCCGCGATCGCCGCGCCACCGGCATCGGTGATCGAGCAGTTCAGCTGACCCATGAGGCTCGTCGCGGTCACCGAGGTGAGGTTGACGCCGGGGTCCAGCACCACCGTCTTCGTCCACGGCAGCGCCACGTTGACGTCGGTCTGCAGGGCACCCTGCTGGTCGGTGTAGATCACCGTGATCATGTCGAGGAGCTGACGGGTGCCGGTCACTTGATAGGTGATCGTGCGCGGGTCCGGCGCAGCGACGGCCGGTGCGGTCGGTGCGGGTTCGGCACTCGCTGTCGGCTCGGGTGCGACGGTGGTGACCGTCTCGGGGGTCAACGGTCCAGGGGCCGGCACGGGTGCTCGTGACGTGGCAACGGGCGGCGCTGCGGTGGCCGTCGGGGCCTGACTGGTGGTGGCGGCGGGCGGGCTGACGGTCTTCGACACCGAGCCGCTGTCACCTCCACCGAGGATGACCACGGTGCAGATCACCGCGACGAGCAGGATCGCCCCGGCCACCCCGGCGACCCAGATCCACCGGCGATCGATCGGGTCGACGTACTCGTCGTACTCGTCGTAGTCCTCGTCATAGTCATCGAAATCCTCGACGTCGTCGAGGACCTCGGTCTCGGCGGAGCCCGTGCGGTCGGCACGCGAGGCGTAGCCCCCGGCAGCGCCGTGGTCCCCGTAGCGCGAATGGCCGGGGTGCTGCTCTGCGGAGTCTTCGGTGCGTCGCGTCCCAGACGGCGCCGAATACGGTGAACGCGTTGAATACTGCCTGCTCATCACACTTTCCCAGGTCGCTTGGCGGGTGTTCGAAAGGTGAACTCGGCCGATGCTATCGGGACGGAAGTGACGGGTGAGGTTGCCGCGCGGGGTGCCAGGTCACGGTCAGGACTCGGTTCGCGTGACGTCGCCGCGGTGTTCGCGGAACGCGAAGCGACCGTGGCGGCGCGGGCCTCCGGCGTCCACTAGCCTTCTCGAGGTAGGACACAGACCAACGGAAAGGGTCCAGCGTGGAGGTAAAGATCGGTATCACCGACAGCCCGCGCGAGCTGATCTTCAGCAGCGCGCAGACACACGATGAGGTGCAGAAGTTGGTCACCGACGCGCTGGGCACGGGCTCGGGCGTGCTGAGCCTCACCGACGAGAAGGGCCGGCTCTTCCTGGTGCAGGCCACCAAGATCGCCTACGTCGAGATCGGTGCTTCCGACGGGCGTCGGGTCGGCTTCGGCATCCTGGCGGATTCCGCCAAGAAGGCGTAACCGCTAGCCGCGGGTGAGCGGCACGTGTGACAGACCGCCCCAGGCGAACTGCACCGTGCCCTCGACCGCGGCCTCCTTCGAGATCGGCCGGTCGCTGTTCAGCCAGTACCGCGCGCAATCCACGCTGACCGCGACGAGGCCGACCGCGATCATCCTGGCGCGATGCGCCTCCAGCCCCGAGTCGCGGCTGATCAGGTCGAACACGGCGTCGGTGCAGGATTCGGTGGCGACCTTCACCTGCGCCGACACCTGCGGTTCGGTGACGTAGTCGTTCTCGAAGATCAACCGGTAGCCCTGGCCGTCGTGCTCGATGAAGTCGAAGAACGCCTGGACCGCGGCGCGTAGCCGCTGGCGATTGTCGGTGGTGGTGCGCAGTGCCTGCCGCACGCCGGACACCAGGTTGTCGACATGCCGTTGCAGCACCGCCAGATACAGCTCCAGCTTGGACGAGAAGTGTTGGTACAGCACGGGTTTGCTGACGCCCGCCCGGTCGGCGATCTCGTCCATGCCCGCCGCGTGGTAGCCCCGTTCGACGAAGACCTCGCTGGCGGCGATGAGCAGCTGCCCGCGGCGTTCGTCACGGGGCAGTCGGTTGCCACGCCGGTTGCCGCCGGTTGAGCGGCTCGTCGGGCCGTCACCGGCCGTCACTTGCGCGCGTCTCCTTCCGGCGTTGGCGAGCTCGCTCATTCAGTCCTCAATCTGGATCGGTGCTGCGTGCCGGGCAGGGGAATTCGGGACCGGCCGACCATCCGACCGACATTACTACCGTTGGTTGAGGGAGGGCGTGATCTCGACGCCGGGCACCGTCCGGTGGCGCGCCGGAAAGGCCCGGGGTGCCGCGCTGTGCCATCCTGGTTCGGTGACCTACGACCCGGGGCGTCACTGGGGCGAGCGAAGCGACGGGACAAATAGGGGCGGCGGTCGCGTACCCGTGCTGCGCAACGAGTGGCGGGAGCCGCTTCGCGCGCAGCGCGATCCGGTGGCAGGCGACTCCGGACGGACGCGATCCAATCGCGACGACCGTCAGCAGTGGCGCAAGCAGACCTGGCTGGGCCGCTTCCTGTCGACCTACGGCTGGCGCGCCTACGCACTGCCGGTGCTCATCGTGCTCACCGCGGTCGTCGTGTACCAGACGATTACCGGCATCGGCACGACGAAACCGGTCGACGACGCAGGACCGATTCAGGGACCGCCGACGATCGACCCGGTCAGCACCGCCATCGTCGGTGCGCCGCCCAAGGGCATGACCCAGTTCGACGCCAACCTGCCGACCGGCATCCTGCCCGACGGCGGGCCCTACACCGACGCGGGCACCAAGACGTGGCACATCGTGCCCGGCACGTCCCCGAAGGTCGGCGACGGCACGGCGAAGGCGTTCACCTACACCGTCGAGGTGGAGGACGGAATCGACACCACGGCGTTCGGTGGCGACGAGGCGTTCGCGCGGATGGTCAGCGAGACCCTGGCGAATCCCAAGAGCTGGACCCACAACCCGCAGTTCGCGTTCACCAGGATCGACAACGGGCAGCCGGACTTCCGGGTGTCGCTGACCTCGCCGATGACCGTGCGCGAGGGCTGCGGCTACGACATCCCGATCGAATCGTCCTGCTACAACCCGGCCTACCTCGACGGCCAGCCCCGCGTCTTCGTCAACGAGGCCCGCTGGGAGCGCGGCGCCGTACCCTTCCAGGGTGACGTCGGCTCCTACCGGCAGTACCTGGTCAACCACGAGGTCGGCCACGCCATCGGGTATCAGCGTCACGAACCGTGCGGCGAGAACGGCGCGCTGGCGCCGGTGATGATGCAGCAGACCTTCTCCATCAGCAATGATGACGACGCCAAGTTCGACCCGGAATCCGTCAAGGCCGACGGCAAGTCGTGCCGGTTCAACCCGTGGCCGTACCCCATCGCCTGAGTTTCGCCACGCCCCGGCGCGAGCGCGGCCCCCGGGAAGGTTCGCGCCGGGATTGCCGTTGAATGGCAATGCCTGGTGTGATTGTCATAGGCCTAGACTTCGAATCGAGGAGCGTGCCGATGTCGACACCGTTACCGCCGCTGGTGGAACCAGCCACTGAACTGACGCGCGAAGAAGTTGCGCGCTACAGCCGCCACCTGATCATCCCCGACCTCGGGGTGGATGGGCAGAAGCGGCTCAAGAACGCCCGTGTGCTGGTGATCGGCGCAGGCGGGCTGGGTTCGCCCACCCTGCTGTACCTGGCCGCCGCGGGCGTTGGCACCATCGGCATCGTCGAGTTCGACGTCGTTGACGAGTCCAACCTGCAGCGCCAGATCATTCACGGCCAGTCCGACATCGGCCGGTCCAAGGCGCAGAGCGCGCGGGACTCGATCAAGGAGATCAACCCGCTGGTCGAGGTGCGACTGCACGAGGTCCGGCTGGAATCGGACAACGCGGTGAACCTGTTCGCCCAGTACGACCTGATCCTCGACGGAACCGACAACTTCGCGACGCGCTACCTGGTCAACGACGCCGCGGTGCTCGCGGGCAAGCCCTACGTGTGGGGCTCGATCTACCGGTTCGAGGGGCAGGTGTCGGTGTTCTGGGAGGACGCCCCCGACGGGCGCGGCCTGAACTACCGCGACCTGTACCCCGAGCCGCCACCCCCCGGCATGGTGCCGTCATGTGCCGAGGGCGGCGTGCTGGGCATCCTGTGCGCTTCGATCGCGTCGGTGATGGGCACCGAAGCGATCAAGCTGCTGACCGGCATCGGCGATCCGCTGCTGGGTCGGCTGATGGTCTACGACGCGCTCGACATGACCTACCGCACCATCAAGATTCGCAAGGACCCGGCGACGCCGAAGATCACCGAGCTGATCGACTACGACGCGTTCTGCGGGGTGGTGTCCGACGCCGCCGCCGAGGCCGCCGCCGACTCCACCGTGACGCCCCGCGAGTTGCGCGAGATGCTCGACTCCGGCCGCAACATCGCGCTCATCGACGTACGCGAGTCGGTGGAGTGGGACATCAACCACATCGAAGGCGCCGAACTGGTGCCCAAGTCGACGATCGACGCCGGCGACGGGCTCGCGAAGCTGCCGCACGACCGGACCCCGGTGTTGTACTGCAAGACGGGCGTGCGGTCGGCCGAGGCGCTGGCGGCCGTGAAGAAGGCGGGATTCTCCGACGCGCTGCACCTGCAGGGCGGGATCGTGGCGTGGGCCAAGCAACTCGAACCCGACATGGTGATGTACTGACGGCTGGTTAGCCGGAGCACGGCTTAGTCTGAGCTCTGTGACTGTCGACCAGCCGCCTGATCATGTGCTGGCTGCGTTCGGCCTCACCGGACTTCGACCGGCTCCGCTCGGTTCGAACTGGGAGGGAGGCTGGCGCTGCGGCGAGGTCGTGCTGTCCATGGTGGCCGATCACGCTCGCGCGGCATGGTCGGCCAAGGTGCGCGAGACGCTCTTCGTCGACGGTGTGCGGCTGGCCCGCCCGGTGCGCTCCACCGACGGCCGCTACGTGGTCGCCGGTTGGCGCGCCGACACATTCGTGACCGGCACCCCCGAGCCGCGGCATGACGAGGTCGTCTCGGCCGCGGTGCGGCTGCACGAGGCCACCGCGCGCCTGGAACGTCCGCGCTTCCTGACCCAGCCGCCGTCCGTGCCGTGGTCCGATGTGGACGTCTTCGTCGCCGCCGACCGTGCGGCGTGGGAGGACCGTCCACTGCATACGCTGCCGCCCGGCGCGCAGGTCGCGCCCGGATCGGCCGACGGGCAGCGGTCGATCGAGCTGATCAATCAGCTTGCCTCGCTGCGCAGGCCGACGCGCGCCCCCAGCCAGTTGGTGCACGGCGACCTATACGGCACCGTGCTGTTCGCGGGCACCACCGCGCCAGGCATCACCGACATCACGCCGTACTGGCGGCCCGCGACCTGGGCCGCCGGGGTGGTGGTGGTCGATGCGATGGCCTGGGGTGAGGCCGACGACGGGCTGGTCGAGCGGTGGACGTCCCTGCCGGAGTGGCCGCAGATGCTGTTGCGCGCGTTGATGTTCCGGCTGGCCGTGCACGCATTGCACCCGCGATCTACGGCAGCGGCGTTCCCCGGCCTTGCCCGCACCGCGGCGCTGGTTCGTCTGGTCCTCTAGACGCTTCTCCCGCCGCGCAATCTCAAACGTCAGAACTCGTGGCGCACCTCGGCCAGGCGCACCCGGCCGTCGATGGCCAGCACCCCTTCGGCGCGAAGCAGTTCCAGCTGTCGGGTGGCGATGTGGGCAGCGGGCCGACCCGACGCGCCGAGCACACGGTGCCACGGCAGATCCGACGAGTCGGTGCGCATGATCCACCCGACGATCCGCGCGCTGGAAAGCCCTGCCGCGTCGGCGATGTCGCCGTAGGTGGCCACCCGGCCGGCAGGTATGGACGCGACCAGGGCACGCACGTTCTCGACCTGCTCGTCGGTGATCGCCGCCACGTCAGCCCGCGTGCCTGCGGATCACCGCGGCGGTCTCCACCGGTTTGGCCTGGGCCACCATGTGATCGCAGTCGAACTCGAGCAGAGTGAAGTCGGAACCGAGCCGTGCGTCGAGCGCCGAGACGAGTTCATCGGAGACGTACGGCGGATCGGTTCGCGCGGCGCGGACCAAGGCGGTGGGCGTGCCCTGACGCGGCAGTGCGAACGGCCGGGCCAGCTCGCTCCAGTAGGACATCATCGCCGGGATGTTGATCCGCCAGCCCACGCGTCCGTTCGGCAGCGCGACCAGGTGCTCGTCGAGTTCGGCGTCGACGTCGGCCTCGGCGACATCGGCCCAAGAGCCCGAGATCTTCTCGTTGCGTGCCTCGTCGCGGTCGGTGTAGTCCGGCGAATCCATCATCGAGTCGGCGATCTCGTGCATCCAAGCGCCGTCGAGGCCGACGGCGGGATCGAGCAGCACCACCGCCGCGACCAGATCGGGCCGCGCCTCCGCGAGGCTCAACGCGATCGCGCCGCCGAACGAATGTCCGACCACGGTCACCGGGCCCGTCGAATCGGCGTCCAGCACCGCCGCGAGCGCGGCCACGTTGGCCTCGATGGTCCACGGTGCGGCCCATGACGACCGGCCGTGGCCGAGCAGGTCCGGCGCGGCGATCGCGAACTCGGGCAGATGCCGGTTGGCCAGTGGCTCCCACCGTCGGCCGTGTCCGGTCAGTCCGTGGATGGCCAGGATCTGGGGCGGCCCGGCCGGGCCGTAGCGGTAGGTGTTCAGCGCGTCGGTATTGGAGGCCACGGCATCGATGCTGCCAGCAGGCAGGTAACTGTGTCATTTCCCGGGTCGCTTCGCTCTCCCCCGCAAGCGGGGGTACCCCCAGCTCCGAATGATGTCGGACCCCCGTGGTGTCATGCCGTCATGCCCGCTTCGCACGTCGACCTGTCGCCCGCCGCGCTGACCGAGCCCGGCCTGCACGGCACCGTGCGCCTGCTCGGCGGCCCCGGCACGGGCAAGTCGCACCTGCTCACCCGGATCGCCGCAGGCAGGATCACCGCGGGCTGCGACCCCGAATCCGTTCTGCTGCTGACCGGTTCGGCACGGCTCGGCATGCAGGCCAGGGCGGCGGTCACCTCGGCGCTGCTTGGCGATGGCACCACAGGGCGTGCGGCGGTGCGCGAACCGCTGGTCCGAACGGTGCACTCGTACGCCTTCGCGGTGCTCGGTCAGGCGGCTCGCCGCAACGGGGATCCGCCGCCGCGGCTGATCACCAGCGCCGAGCAGGACGGCATCATCCGCGAACTGCTGGCCGGCGACTTCGAAGACGATGACGATTCGTCGGTCCGCTGGCCGGCCCAGCTGCGGCCCGCGCTGCCCACCGTCGGGTTCGCCACCGAACTGCGCGATCTGCTGGCGCGCTGCACCGAACGCGGGGTGGATCCGCTTGAGCTGCAACGCATCGGCCGACGGGCCTGCCGTCCCGAGTGGGTGGCCGCGGGCCGGTTCGCCCAGGTCTACGAGCAGGTGATGTTGCTTCGGTCGGCCGTTGGCATGGCGGCGCCGCAGGCGACCGTGCCCGCACTCGGTGCGGCCGAGCTCGTCGGTGCCGCACTGGAGGCGTTCGCCATGGACCCGGAGCTGCTGGCCGCCGAGCGCGCACGCATTCAGCTGCTGCTGGTCGACGACGCTCAACACCTCGATCCACAGGCCGCCCGGCTCGTCCGGGTGCTGGCCGCGGGCGCAGAGCTCAGCGTCATCGCCGGGGATCCCAACCAGGCCGTATTCGGTTACCGCGGCGCCGATCCCGAGCTGTTGCGTGACGACGCGTCGCCTGCCGTCGAACTGACGGCGTCGCACCGCTGCGCGCCCGCCGTCGCTCGCGCGGTCACCGGCATTGCGCGGCGGCTGCCCGGTGCGGACGCGGCCCGCGAAATCACCGGAGACGAGGAACGGGACGGGTCGCTGAGCGTGCGGATCGCGGCGTCACCGCACGCCGAGTCTGCGCTGATCGCGGACGCGTTGCGCCGCGCACACCTCATCGACGGCGTGCCCTGGTCGGCGATGGCCGTGATCGTGCGGTCGGTGCCACGCGCCGGAGCGTCGCTGGCCCGCGCCCTTGCCGCGTCCGGGGTGCCGGTGGATCAGCCCTCGGCGACCACCCTGGCCGAACACCCCGCGGTGGCCGCGTTGTTGACGGTGCTGGACGCCACCATCCATGGCCTCGACGGTGACCGGGCGACATCGCTGGTGACCGGGCCGATCGGCCGCGTCGACCCGGTGTCGTTGCGGCAGTTGCGTCGCGCGCTGCGCCGGGCCGACGGAAGCCAGCCGCCGCGTGAGTTCGCCGACCTGCTCGTCGGATCGCTCGAGGGCAGCCCAGGAGGCCTGCCCGACCTGCCGGATCAGCTCGCCCGGCCGCTGCGTCGGGTCGCCGCGGTGCTCAACGCGGCCAGGGGCGGCGAGACGGATCGGCGGGATCCCCGGGTCACCCTGTGGCAGGCATGGCACCAGAGTGGCCTGCAACGGCGCTGGCTGACCTCGACCGAACGCGGAGGGTCGGGCGGGGTCCAGGCGGGCCGCGACCTCGACGCGGTGACTGCGCTGTTCGACGTCGCCGGGCAGTACGTGACGCGGACTGCGGGTGCATCGTTGACCGGCCTGGTGGACCACGTGCGAGCGATGGCGCTGCCCGTGATCGGCAGGGATGACCGCCGGGCAGGTGAGTCCGTCGCCCTGCTGAGCGCGCACGCCGCGCTGGGCCGCGAATGGGAGGTCGTGGTGATCGCAGGCCTGCAGGAGGGGTTGTGGCCCAACACCGTTCCGCGCGGCGGCATCCTCGGCACGCAGTACCTGGTCGATGTGCTCGACGGCGTCGACGATCCGATGTCCCGTGCGGTGTCGACCAGGGCGCCGCTGCTGGCCGAGGAGCGCAGGCTGCTCGTCTCGGCGTTGGGCCGGGCCCGCTCGCACGTCGTCGTGACGGCGGTTGACGGTGACGAGGGCGACGAGTCGGCGTTGCCGTCGCCGTTCTGTGCTGAGCTCGCGGCGCTGGCCACCGAGGGCGACGCGGATACCGAGCCCGTCCCGATCCACGCGCCACGGGTGTTGGCGCCCGCCGCGCTGGTCGGGCGGTTGCGTGCGGTGGTGTGCGCGCCGGCCGAGACGGTCGATGAGGCGTCGCGTGCCTGTGCCGCAGCACAATTGGCGCGCCTGGCGGCGGCCGGGGTTTCCGGCGCGGACCCGACGCAGTGGTACGGCACGACGCCGCTGTCCACCGACGACCCGTTGTGGTCGGGGGAGGGCCACGTCGTGACGTTGTCGCCGTCGCGGCTGCAGACGCTGACCGACTGCCCCCTGCGTTGGCTGCTGGAACGCCACGGCGGTGCCGACGGACGCGACGTCCGCTCGGCGCTGGGGTCGCTGGTGCACGCGCTCGTCGCCGACCCCGACAAGAGCGAGGAGCAGATGATCGCCGAGCTCGAACGGCACTGGGCGGAGCTGCCGTTCGACTCGCAGTGGCACTCGGCCAACGAGTTGCAGCGCCACCGCGTGATGCTGTCGACGTTCGCGCAATGGCGGGCCGCGACGCGCAGCGAGTTCACCGAGGTCGGTGCCGAGGTCGACGTGGACGGCGTCGTGGAGCCGGCCGACGGGTTGCGGCCGGGGGTGAGGATGCGCGGCCGGGTCGACCGGCTGGAGCGTGACGCCGAGGGTCGGCTGGTGGTGGTCGACGTCAAGACCGGCAAGACACCGGTCACCAAGGACGACGCCCAGCGGCACGCCCAGTTGGCGGCGTATCAGCTGGCCATCGCCGAAGGTCTTCTGCTGCAGGGTGATCAGGCGGGCGGGGGGCGCCTGGTCTATCTGGGCAAGGTCGGCTCGGCCGGGGCATGCGAACGCGACCAGGACCCGATGACCGCCGAGGGGCGCGAACAATGGCGGGAGTCGGTGCGGCATGCCGCCGCCGCCACGCAGGGTCCTGAGTTCGTCGCACGCATCAACGACGGGTGCGCGCACTGCCCGGTGCGGGCGATCTGTCCGGCGCAGGCCGCGATCGGTGGCCGGTCGTGACCGCCCGCTACGGCCCCGCCGAACTGGCCGAGGCGCTCGGCATGTTCGCCCCGACCGAGGAACAGGCCGCGGTCATCGCGGCGCCGCCGGGGCCACTGGTGGTGATCGCGGGGGCGGGCGCGGGCAAGACCGAGACGATGGCCGCGCGGGTGGTGTGGCTGGTGGCCAACGGCTACGCGCGTCCGGGTGAGGTGCTCGGGTTGACCTTCACCCGCAAGGCGGCAGGCCAGCTGCTGCGCCGAGTCCGGACCAGGCTGGCCCGGCTCGCCGGTGCGGGTCTCATTCCCGGAGGGCCGGGCGGCACCGTCGACGAACAGGCGACGGTGGCCACCTATCACGCCTTCGCCGGGACCCTGCTGCGCGAGCACGGCCTGCTGCTGCCGGTGGAGCCCTCGACCCGGCTGATCAGCGAGACCGAGCTGTGGCAGTTGGCGTTTCGCGTGGTGTGCGGGCACCCCGGCCCGCTGGACACCGAGAAGTCGCCCGCCGCGGTGACCGCGATGGTGCTGCGCCTGGCGGGGCAGCTGGCCGAACACCTGGTCGACACCGATCAGCTCCGCGACACCCACCTCGAACTCGAGCGGCTGGTGCACACGCTTCCGGCCGGGCCACGGCAGCGCGATCGGGGGCCGACCCAGTCGCTGCTCAAGATGCTGGCCACGCAGACCGAGCGCGCCGAGCTCGTCCCGTTGGTCGACGCGCTGCACGCCAGGATGCGGGCCGAGAACGTCATGGACTTCGGGATGCAGATGTCGGCGGCGGCCCGTCTGGCAGCCGCCTTCCCCCAGGTCGGTGCGGAACTGCGGGCGCGTTACCGGGTGGTGCTGCTCGACGAGTACCAGGACACCGGCCACGCCCAGCGGGTCGCGCTGTCGTCGCTGTTCGGCGGGGGTGTGGACGACGAGCTCGCGTTGACCGCCGTCGGCGACCCGATCCAGTCGATCTATGGCTGGCGGGGCGCGTCGGCGACGAATCTGCCGCGGTTCACCACGGACTTCTGCCATTCGGACGGCACCCAGGCGCCGATTCTGGAACTGCGCACCAGCTGGCGCAACCCGCCCCGTGCACTGCGGCTCGCCAACGCGGTGTCGACGGAGGCGCGCCGCCGTTCGGTGGCCGTGCGTGAGCTGCTGCCCCGCCCCGACGCCCAGCCCGGCACCATCCGATGCGCACTGCTGAACGACGTAGCGCGCGAACGGGACTGGGTGGCAGACGAATTGGCCAGGATCTACCACGATGCCCGTGGGGCAGGGGCGGCGGTGCCGACGACGGCGGTGCTGGTCCGCCGCAACGCCGACGCCGCGCCCATCGCCGACGCACTGACCGCGCGCGGTGTGCCCGTCGAGGTCGTCGGGTTGGCCGGCCTGCTGGCCATTTCGGAGGTCGCCGACGTGGTGGCGATGCTGCGGCTGGCCGCCGACCCCGCCGCGGGGGCCGCCGCGATGCGGGTCCTGACCGGGCCGCGCTGGCGGCTGGGCGCAGCCGACGTCACCGCGTTGTGGCGGCGCGCCGTGGAACTCGACCACTCCGGTCGGGCCGCCGACCACGCGTCCGTCGCCGAGATCGTGGCGTCCGCCGCACCGGACGCAGACTCCGCGTGCCTGGCCGACGCGATCGGCCACCCCGGACCGGTGGACCGCTACTCGCCAGAAGGGCACCGACGCATCGTGGCGCTCGCCCGCGAGCTGACGGTACTGCGCGCGCAGCTGCACCATCCGCTGCCCGACGTCGTCGCCGAGGTGCGGCGCATGCTTGGCGTCGACGCCGAAGTGCGTGCGGCGCGGATGGTTTCGGCCGGTTGGAGCGGGACGGAGCATCTCGACGCGTTCACCGACGTGGTGGCCGACTTCGCCGGACGGCCCGGGGCGTCGGTACCCGGTCTGCTCGGCTACCTGGACGCCGCCATGGAAGTGGAGAACGGGCTGGCGCCCGCCGAGCTCAGCGTCGCACACGACCGGGTGCAGATCCTCACGGTGCACGCCGCCAAGGGGCTGGAATGGCAGGTCGTCGCCGTGCCGCACCTGAGCGGTCGGGTGTTTCCGTCGACCGCGTCGCCGCGCACCTGGCTGTCGGATCCGGCCGACCTGCCGCCGCTGCTGCGCGGTGACCGCGCGACCGTGTCCGAACACGGCGTGCCGGTGCTCGACACCAGCGACGTCAACGACAGGAAGGCGCTGTCGGACAAGATCACCGAACACAAGCGTCGCCTCGACCAGCGCCGCGTGGACGAGGAACGCCGCCTGCTGTACGTCGCGCTCACCCGTGCCGAGGACACGCTGCTGCTGACGGGCCACCACTGGGGTGCCACCGAGCTCAAGCCGAGGGGCCCATCGGAGTTCCTCGTCGAGATCCGCGACGTGATCGAGCAGTCGGCGGCCGAGGGCGACGCCTGCGGTGTCGTCGACGCGTGGGCACCCGCCCCGGCCGACGGTGATCGGAATCCGCTGCAGGAATCGGTTACCGAGCGATCGTGGCCAGCCGACCCCGCGGGTGCGGCCCGGGTGGCATTGGATCGGGGTGCCGCGCTGGTCGCGTCGGTGTTGGGTGGTGGCGGCCCCGACGCAGACACAGCCGACACTGGTGACGTGGACGGTTGGGCGGCCGACGTCGACGCCCTGCTGGCCGAACGCGAGCGTGCGCTGGAACGTCCGCCCGTCACACTGCCTGCTCAACTGTCGGTCAGCGCGTTGGTGGACATTGGTCGCGATCCCGCGGGCGCGGCCCAGCGTCTGCAGCGCAGGCTGCCGGTCCGTCCCGACCCGCACGCCTCGCTGGGCACCGCGTTCCACGACTGGGTGCAGCGGTTCTACCGCGCCGAGCGGCTTTTCGACCTCGACGACCTGCCCGGGGCCGTCGACGGCGACCTTGGCCGCGCCGACGAGGAGAACCTGGCCGAGTTGCAGGCCGCGTTCGCGCTCTCACCGTGGGCCACGCGCACACCGGTCGACGTGGAGACGCCGTTCGACATGGTGCTCGCCAGCACCGTGGTCCGCGGCCGCATCGACGCCGTGTTCGCCGACGACGACGGTGGCGTCACCGTGGTCGACTGGAAGACCGGCGAGGCGCCCACCACCCCGGAGGCGTTGCGGCAGAACGCGATTCAGCTGGCCGTCTACCGGCTGGCGTGGGCCGCGATGCGGGGAGTCCCGGTGTCGTCGGTGCGGGCGGCCTTCCACTACGTGCGCAGCGGCGTGACGGTGGCGCCCGATGAGCTGCCCGGCGCCGACGATCTGGCCGCGCTGTTGGAGGCTGCCTAACGCGGCGCGTTGCGGTAGGCCTTGAGCGCCTGGGTGATCATCGGCACCTGCAGCGGCAGCCGGGCGAGCGCACCGATGCGGGCCGGCCAGCCCCGGCCCCACCACAGCCGGACCATGTTGACGTTCGCCGGGAAGACGCCGACGAACAGCGCGACGGCCGCCAGCGCACCGATCCGCCGGGTCCGTGGGACCAGCAGCATCGCGCCCGTCGCTCCCTCCGCGACACCCGAGGCCAAGGTGTAGAACCGCGCACTGCCCGGCAACTCGGCGGGAACGATCGTGTCGAACGGGTTCGGCGCCACGAAGTGCAGTACGGACATGCCGACCAACATGGCGCCCATCCGCTGGGCGGGAAGCTGGCTCGGTGCCTGGATGAGCGCACTGTCGACTGCTGGCGTGGAGGAGGTCATGGTTACATTGTGCTGTGCTACGCCGCCGGCGGATGATGGGCCCTCGTGGCCAGGGGTAGGTTGCGTCGGCAGCTGGAGGCGATCAATCAGAACCTGAGCTCCCGGCCGGATGCCGACCTGGTCGGCATCCTGAACATCCCCAAGCCGTTCGTCAGCCCGACGCGCAGGATCTTCATGCGTGTCGTATACGCGCTGCTGGCACTGTTCGCGGCCGTGTTCATCGTCTACCTGGACCGCGGCGGCTACCGCGACGTCCAGGACAATGAGCTGTCGCTCCTGGACTGCCTGTACTACGCCACCGTCTCGCTGTCGACCACCGGCTACGGCGACATCACCCCGTTCACCCCGTCGGCGAGGCTGATCAACGTCCTGGTGGTCACGCCGCTTCGCATCGCGTTCCTGATCGTGTTGATCGGTACCACGGTCGAGACGCTGACCACCCAGTCGCGCCAGGCGTTCGACATTCAGCGATGGAGGAAGTCCGTGCGCAATCACACCGTCGTCGTCGGCTACGGCACCAAGGGCAGGACGGCGGTCGCCGCGATGATCGGTGACGACGTCGCGGCCGGCCAGATCGTCGTCGTCGACGAGAACCCAGCCGCGCTCGAGCGGGCCAAGAGCGCGGGGCTGGTGACCGTCCGCGGCAACGCCACCGACTCGGAGGTGCTGCGGCTGGCCAGCGCGCAGCACGCCAAGTCGATCATCGTCGCGGCCAATCGCGACGACACCGCCGTGCTCGTCACCCTCACCGCGCGCGAACTCGCGCCCAACGCCAAGATCATCGCTGCGGTCAGGGAGGCCGAGAACCAGCATCTGCTGCGACAGTCCGGTGCCGACACCACCGTCGTCACCTCGGAGACCGCGGGACGGCTGCTCGGCATCGCCACCCAGACCCCGTCCGTCGTCGAGGTCATGGAGGACCTCCTCACGCCCGACGCCGGCTTCGCGATCACCGAACGCCCGGTCGAGACGACCGAGGTCGGCGGGTCACCCCGGCACCTGGCCGACATCGTGCTCGGCGTCGTCCGCAACGGCAGGCTGCTGCGCGTCGACGAGCCCGAGGTGGACGCCGTCGAGCTGGGCGACCGGCTGCTGTACATCCGCAGCACGAACGCCGACCGGTGATCGGCGGGACGGCATGACCGACTTTCAGCTGCGCAATGTCCCCCTGCTGTCGCGGGTCGGCGCCGACCGGGCGGACGTCCTGCGCACCGACGTCGATGCCGCCGTGGCGGGCTGGCCGGACGCATTGGTGCTGCGGGTCGACCGGCGCAACCAGGTGCTGATCTCCGGCGGCCGGGTGGTGCTCGGCGCCGCCGCGAAGGTGTCCAAGACCCCCGCCGACAACGCGGTGTTCCTGGGCCGGCTGGAGGACGGCAGGCACGTCTGGGGGATACGCGGCGCGCTGGAGGGCCCCGAGGATCCCCACGCCGAATCGGAGGTGCTCGACCTCCGTCGGGCCGGTGCGATCTTCGACGACGTCAGCGCACAGCTGGTGGCGACGGCCACCGCATTGCTGAATTGGCATGACAGCGCCCGATTCAGCGCAGTCGACGGCTCCCCGACGCGAATGGTCAAGGCCGGTTGGTCGCGCGTCAACCCCGTCAACGGCCACGAGGAGTTCCCCCGGATCGACCCGGCGATCATCTGCCTGGTGCACGACGGGCACGACCGCTGCGTGCTGGCCCGCCAGACGGTGTGGCCGGAGCGGCTCTTCTCGCTGCTCGCCGGATTCGTGGAGGCGGGCGAGTCGTTCGAGGCCTGTGTGGTGCGCGAGATCAACGAGGAGGTCGGACTGACCGTGTCCGACGTCCGCTATCTGGGCAGCCAGCCGTGGCCGTTTCCGCGCTCACTCATGGTGGGCTTCCACGCAATTGGCGATCCCGAGCAGGTGTTCGCGTTCAACGACGGCGAGATCGTCGAAGCGGATTGGTTCACCCGGGCCCAGGTGCGCGACGCCCTCGAGGACGGCGATTGGAGCAGCGACTCGCCGTCCCGGCTGCTGCTGCCCGGCTCCATCTCGATCGCCAGGGAGATCATCGAGTCCTGGGCGGCGCTGGACTAGGACCGCCCGACGTCAGTGACCGTGACGACTACGTCGGTTCCGTCGTGCTCGAGTTCCTTCACCTCGTCGAATCGACGCCGAACAATGACCGACGGGTACCAACTACAGGTAGTGAGCTACTCACGCCTATACACGTCGCAACGTGGTTGGCTCATGGGCAGGTGAGTCAGCAATGAATTCGCCACCGCAAAGCCGCTCTTCCAACGCACGCCGGGGGGAATCGGAAACCATGGCCATCGAGATCCCGCGCGCACTAATCGAATACATCCTTCTGGGCAGCGGCGACAGCAGGCGTCAGCTGCAGGACTCGCCGATTCTCGGCGACGTATGGGTGCAGTATGCGGAACATCCCAACGCCCAGGCCGACCTGTTGATCACATCGCACAAGGACACCACTGCAAACAAACTTGCCGCCGCCATCTATGAAGGTGTCGAACAGGTGGCAGGGCGGCCGGAGAAGACGCGGCCGGACGATGTCGACCCGGACATCGCGCCCCTGCAAACCTTCGTCGCCGCAAAACTGTACTTCGACGAGTTGCTACAGATTGTCATACCGATGACCAAGTGGTGGTATCAGCCGCGCACGGCTGAGGAAATCGAGCAGTACCGCACCGCGGATGAAGACGCAGTCGCCAACGGCGACGCCGACAGTCCGCGGAAGCTCAACCAGACCATCGACGACGTCACCAGTCTGCTCACGCGATGGTCGACCAGCGAGCCCGCGAACACCGCGAACGGACGTACGGCTGTCGAACGATTCGTCGCGTTGTGTGCGCTGGTTTTCCTCGCGGGGGAGAACATCCCGCCCGCCCTGGCGGACGAGGAGCCGGGGAGCGACACGCCGACGCCGACGTCGACGGCCGACGAGGTGCAGAAGCAAACCGCCGAGGCCGTCCAGAATCTGAGGCAGAGCTCGCCTTCGGACATCTCCCGCGCCGTGTTCAACGTCCTGCAATCGATGACTTCCGATTCCGAGGCCGAACCGATGGTGTTCCAGATCTCGCTGAACCGGCATGCCACGCCTGCCATCGCTAGATCGGTGCCCACCGTGAAGGGCGACGCCGCCCAGCGATTGTTTGGTATCGACTGCAGTGAGCTCAACTGGGCGATCATCGACTCCGGCATCGACCGCAACCACCCGTCGTTGGAACGCGGGCGGTTCAGGGGCACCTTCGATTTCACCAACTATCGCCGAATCGTCACCCTCGGTAACAACAAGCCAGCGGTGAGGAAGAAGAACCTCGCAGTGCTCCAGGAATCCCGCGGCGAGAACATGCCCGACGACGACCCGGATGGGATGCTCGCCGAGATCGCCTCGAGCGTTGTGAAGGGTCGCTCATTGCGATGGGATCTGGTGAGGGAGTTCGTCGAGATCAAGCCCAAGCCCGGGGTTGATCCGCCAAGACCACCGAGTGCGCACGGTACGCACGTCGCTGGCATCATCGGCGCGACCAAACACGAGGAAGACCCCGAGTCGGCCGACGGGATGTGCCCCGGCATCGGCCTCTACGACTTCCGGATCCTCAGCGCCGATGCCGACACCACCATCACGGACACCGAATTCGCGGTGATCGCCGCGCTGCAGTTCATCCGGTACATCAACGAACAGGCCGGGTTCCTGCTGATCAACGGCGTCAACCTGAGCGTGTCGATCCCGCACGACGTGCGCAACTACGCATGCGGCGGAACCCCGGTGTGCACCGAGAGCGAGCGGTTGATCGACAGCGGCGTGGTTGTGGTCGCCGCCGCGGGCAACCTCGGTTACCAGCACAGCGTCGTCGGCGGCCAGCCGTTCGACAACTATGCCGCGCTCTCGATCACCGACCCGGGCAACGCCGAACGCGTCATCACCGTCGGCTCCACCCACAAATCCGCGCCGACGACCTACGGAGTCAGCTACTTCTCCAGCCGTGGCCCTACTGGCGACGGCCGACTCAAGCCGGACCTCGTCGCCCCAGGCGAACGGGTCGATTCGACGGTGCTCGACGGGGCGTGGGGCGCACTCGACGGCACGAGCATGGCCGCCCCACACGTCAGTGGCGCCGCCGCGCTGCTGATGGGTCGCTACCCGGAGCTCATCGGCAGGCCCGACCGGATCAAGAAGATCCTGTGCGACACGGCGACCGATCTGGGTCGCGACCGCAGCTTCCAGGGCCACGGCATGCTCGACGTGCTCCGCGCCTTGCAAAGTCAATAACCACACGAATTGGGGGCAAGGCCATGGGCGACAACGTCTTCACTCTCGAGGTCCTTCGGGCAAAGTACGGCGACTGCCTGTTGCTGCACTACGGCACTACCGATGAACCTGCGCTCGCACTGATCGACGGCGGACCCAGCGGCGTCTACACGTCGTTTCTGAAGCCGCGACTGCAGGCGCTGCGCCTGGAACGCGGCCTTCCCCCGGAACAGTCGCTGCCGATCGACCTCTGCATGCTCAGCCACATCGACGACGACCACGTGCTCGGCCTGAAAGACCTGACCAAGGAACTCGTACAGGCGAGGGAGGACAACAAGGCCGAAATGGTCCAGATCCTCGACCTGTGGCACAACGCATTCGACGACATCGCGAAGAACGATGCCAAGGAGATCGTCGCCGCGGTAGCGGACCGGTTCGGGCCCGCTTCGCTGGATGGCGGCGAGCTGCCCGACGACCCGGAGTTCAACACCGGCGCGATGATGGTGCTGGCCAGCGTCAACAACGGCCGCAAGCTGCGTGACAATGCGATCAAGCTTGGCATCGATCGCAACGTGGACACCGGTGGTGAGATGGTCGTCGCCACCGACCACAACGACCCACTCGACATGGGCAGCGGTCTGACGTTCACGGTCATCGGGCCGATGCTCGCCGAAATCGAGGCCTTGCAAGCCGAGCACGCGAAGTGGGTCAAGGAAAACCCCGAGGAGGTGGCGAAGTCGAAGGAGTTCCTGGCCAGCTTCGACGACGACACGGTGCCGAACTTGTCGAGCATCGTCGTACTCGCCGAATCGAACGATAGGACGATCCTCTTCACCGGCGACGCGCGTGGCGACAAGATCCTCGAGGGTATGGAGCTGGTCGGCGTCATCGAACCGGGCGGCACGATTCACGTCGACGTGTTGAAGTGCCCGCACCACGGCAGCATCCGCAACATCGACACGGTCTTCTTCGAGCGCATCAGCGCCGACCACTACGTGTTCTCCGCCAATGGCAAGTTCGGCAACCCCGATCGAGAGACGCTCGAGATGCTCGCCAAGGTCCGCGGTGACGTGGACTATCACGTCCACCTGACGTACCCGATCGCCGACATCGATGCAGGCGCCAAGAAAGACTTCGAAAGCAAGCACCACGGCGAACAGTGGGACGCCGAAACCCAGGGTCTGGCGGCGTTTCTCGCCGCGAACCCCCAGTTCGAAGAGCGGATCGTGATCGTCGGCGAGAACGAGCTGCACCTCATCGAGCTGGCGGGGCAGTGATGGCCAGAAACCTCGTGCTCTGCCTGGACGGCACCAAGCAATGAGCCCGAACACGGCGCCACCAACGTCACCCGCATCTATCAGATCGCACAGAAGGACGACCGGCAGCTCGTGTATTACGACCCCGGAGTCGGCACCATGGGTGCCCGCGGCGCTGTCACCCCACTGGGTAAGGCGCTGACCAGAACTGCTGGCATGGTGACCGGTTACGGCATCAAGGACAACATCGAAGAGGTCTACACCTGGCTATCCCGCAACTACGATGCGGGAGACCGGATCTACGTGTTCGGGTTCTCCCGCGGCGCGTACACCGCCTGCGCGCTGACCGGGATGCTGCGCACCGTCGGCTTGCTGCGGCCTGGCACCGAGAACCTGGTGCCGTACGCGATCAAGCTCTACGCGCAGAGCGGCAAGTCGCGCGCCGCCCGCGGCACCACATCGGATGCACAGCAGGACGCCGACGCCGACGCCAAGGCGGAGAAGGATCGCTATTGGCATGTGCGGGATGACTTCAGGAAACAGTTCGGCAATCCGGCGTTCCCCAACGCATTCGACAAGAGCAAGCACCAGGTCCGCTATCTCGGCGTGTGGGACACGGTGAAATCGGTCGGCTGGCTGAACCTCAAGGCACGCATCGAGATGGCCCGCTGGCCATTCACTCGCAAGATCACCAACGTCGAAACAGCCCGCCTCGCTATGGCTCTCGACGAACGCCGACGTCCGTTCAAGGAATACCGGTTCGATGCGGAGTCCGTCGCCAAGTCGGAGGGGCGGTACCGGGAAATGTGGTTCGCCGGCGTGCACAGCGATGTGGGTGGCTTCTTCCCCGACGACCACCAATTGTCCGATATCGCGTTGGCGTGGATGGTCGGTGAAGCCGCCGACGCAGGCCTGATCGTCGACGAAAACCGATACCGCACCGTGCTGAAGCCACTGAAGTTCGACGATGAGCTACCCGCCGACTACGCGTTGGGCAAGATACACGACAACGAAAGAGTGTGGATGCTGGCAGGCGGATGGCGTTCACGGCCGGTGCTTCCCGGGGACGAGAAGCATCCGAGCGTGTTGTACCGCGTCGAGCACACCGAAGGTGACGCCAAGCCCTACCGGCCCGACCTCAGGCCCGGTTGAGTTTCGGCATCCGGCTTCGACGAATCGTCTCTGGCCGATCCGACCGCCACGCGCGAAAGAATCCCGCCGATTTGATAGCTGCTCAAGCGGCGGTGATTGCGGCATGGTGACCATGACCGCACCGCCACGCCAATCGCGCGGCGGGCAACGGAATGTGGCTAATTGCCGCGCGCCAGACCGGAGACATGCCCATGTTTACGAGACTTGCATCGTCGATGCGAGCACGACCATGACCAACGTCATCGTCGACACGAAGCCGGCCGCCCCTTCCGGACTGCTCCCCGCTGCGCCCGCGCCGTCGCGGCGCCGCGACGTCTTCCTGCCCCGCAGTGTCCGGCGCCAGACCTTCGTCGGCACGCTGCGCCGCAGGCTTCGCTGGCCGCTGGGGATCTACACCACGCCGGTGGTGATCCTCATCGTGTGGGAGATCCTCGCCCAGGCGGGCGTACTCAAGCCAACGTACGCACCGGCCCCCACCGACATCGTCAGCACCACCATCACCTTGTGGAACGACGGGATCCTCGGCCCCGACCTGGCAATATCGTTGCAGCGAGCGGGGATTGGTCTCGCGCTCGGATTGACCGTCGGCATCGTCGCCGGAGTGCTCGGCGGCTTCCTCCGCAGCGGCGAGTATCTGTTCAACGGTCTCGCGCAAGTCCTGAACACGATCCCGTTGCTCGCGGTGTTGCCGCTGATGGTCGTGTGGTTTGGCATCGATGAGCTGACGAAGGTCCTGTTGATCGCCTTCGGCGCCGGCGTGCCGATGTACCTGAACCTCTTCTCGGCGATCCGCGGAGTCGACCAGCGCCTGATCGAGATGGCTCGTACCACTGGTGCCGGTCGGTGGCGGGTGGTCACCTGGGTGCTGCTGCCAGGGGCATTTCCGGGGTTCCTGGTCGGTCTCCGCTTCTCGCTCGCCTACAGCATCCTGGGTCTGGTCGCCGCCGAGACCGTCAACGCCGACCAGGGACTCGGCTTTCTGATCACACAGGCCCAGACCTACCTGCAGACCAACAAGGTCTTCGTCGGCCTGGTGATCTACTCGATCCTCGGGCTGGTGGCCGACCAGTTGGTCCGGATCCTCGAGCGGGTGCTGTTGCGATGGCGACCCAGTTTCGAGGCGGCATGAGCATCACCGCTGACGCGACGCCGCGTCAGCAGACGGGCGTGCTCGTCGAGCAGGTCGTCCGCGCGTTCGATGGCCGCGTCGTCCTGGACCATCTCGACCTCGTGATCGAGGGCGAGGAGCTCGTCGTCCTCCTGGGCCCCTCGGGCTGCGGAAAGAGCACCCTGCTGCGGCTGCTGGCCGGGTTGGACACCCCGGACGGCGGCCGCATCGAGGTTCCCGCGAAGCGGGCGATCGTGTTCCAGGCCGACCGGCTGCTGCCTTGGCAGCGCGTTCTCCGCAACGTCACGTTGGGCCTGCGCGGTCCGGACGCCGACCAACGGGCGCGCAAGGCACTGAGCGAGGTCAATCTGGCCGGCCGGGAGAAGGCTTGGCCCAAACAGCTTTCGGGTGGCGAGGCCCAGCGCGTCGCGCTGGCCCGTGCGTTGGTGTCGGAACCGGAGCTGATCCTGCTCGATGAGCCGTTCGCATCGCTGGACGCGATCACCCGGGTCCGGATGCACGATCTGGTTCGCGAACTCCGCCGCAAGCACCACGCCTCCATGCTGCTCGTCACCCACGACGTCGACGAAGCGATCGCCCTTGCCGACCGCATCCTCGTCATGAGCAACGGGCGCATCGGCAACGCCCATCGAGTGCAGCTGTCGGCTGCCAATCGGGAGGCGAGCGTGGCCCGTGAGGAACTCCGGGCGGCCCTGCTGGCTGACCTTGGTCTGGCCAGCCAGCATTGAAACGTATACGTCTCATCACCTAGAACACAGGAGAACCCATGTCCTACAAGTCCTTCCGACTCGCAGGCGCAGCCGTGCTGCTCACGGTGGCGAGCGTTCTTGCCGCCTGCGGCTCCTCGTCGGAGACCCCCGATGCCTCACCGGGTCCCTTGAGCGGGTCAGCAGGCAGCGACAGCCATCCGGAGTGGAGTCAGTACACCTTCACCATCGGCGACAACGGCGGCGACGGCAGCGAGGAGCTGGCGAAGATCACGGGCGTGTTCGATGACGCGCCGTACAAGGTCAAGTTCGCCCGGTTCGACTACGGTCCGCCGCTGGTACAGGCGGCCGCCACCGGTGACATCGACCTCGGTTCCGTGGGCGACGTCCCACCGATCACCGGGGCGGCAAAGCAGTTCGGCTTCAAGATCGTCGCCGTCCAGCGCGGCGCTGACGCGACCAAGGCGGCCGAGAACATCATCGTGCCCAAGGATTCACCGATCCAGACGCTGGCCGACCTCAAGGGCAAGCGGCTCGCCGTCCCGCAGGGAAGCTCTGCCCACGGGTTGGGTCTGCTCGCGCTCAAGAGCGTGGGCCTGACCCCGAAGGACGTCGAGCTCGTCTACCTCAGCCCGGCGGCTGGCGGGACGGCGTTCAACACCGGCAAGGTGGACGCGTGGTCCATCTGGAATCCGCAGTCCGCGATCGCGGTGAAGAACGGTGCCAAGATCATCGCCAAGGGTCTGCCGCCGATCGACCAGGTCAACAACTACTACGTGGCTAGTGAAAAGTCGCTCAACGATCCGGTCCGGCGCGCCGCCTTGGCCGATGTGCTGACTCGCATCGGCCGCGAATTCAACTGGGCGCAGCAGAACCCCGACCAGTACGCCAAGGCCATCGCGACGGAGACAGGTGTTTCGCTCGAGGACGCCAGGGCGACGGTAGATTCCTACCCGTTCAAGATCACCCAGTTCCTCCCCGAGGACCTCAAGGCCGAGCAGGCCCTCAGCGACGCCTTCTTCGAGGCCGGCGAGATCACCAAGCAGGTCGACGTCACGACCATCTATGACAACCTTCTGCCCGACGGCTTCGACAGCTCGAAGGCGCCCTGATGAGCGCTTGCGCGAAGAAGAGAGCACGCTGATGGGTGTCGCCCCGCGTGAACTGCACCTCAACGCCTTCCTCATGGAGGCGGGCCACCACGAGGCGGCATGGCGGCTGCCGGAGAGCAACCCGCATGCCGACTTCGACCTTCGGCACTGGATCAAGCTGGCGCAGTTGGCGGAGGACGCCAAGTTCGACTCGCTTTTCCTCGCCGACGGGCCTGCGCTCACCGGCGACGGTGAGTTCCGTCCGCCGGGCCAGCTCGAACCGCTGACCCTGCTGACCGCGCTGGCGCAGCACACCAGTCGGATCGGGCTGATCGCCACCGTGTCGTCGACCTACAACGAGCCCTACAACCTGGCGCGCCGGCTCGCCTCGGTCGATCACGTCAGCGGCGGGCGGGCCGGATGGAACATCGTCACCTCGGCGGGCGCCGACGAAGCCGCCAACTTCGGCCTCGACGACCGGCCCGACCACGCGGTGCGTTACGTCCGCGCCAACGAATTCCTCGATGTCGCCAAGGCCCTGTGGGACAGCTGGGAGAGCGAAGCCGTTCTCGCCGACAAGGTTTCGGGCCGCTACGCCGACCCGGCACGCCTGCACGCCATTGACTACATCGGCAGCCACTTCAAGGTCGCGGGACCTTTGAACGTCGAGCGTCCACCGCAGGGATACCCGCTGCTGGTGCAGGCCGGATCCTCGGAGGACGGCAAGGACTTCGCCGCCCGCCACGCGGAGGCCATCTTCACCGCCCACCAGACCTACGAACGCGCCGCCGACTTCTACGGCGACATCAAGTCGCGGACGAAGGCGGCGGGTCGCGACCCCGACGGTGTGCTGGTGCTGCCGGGCATCGTGCCGTTCATCGGCTCGACCGAAGCCGAGGCCCAGGAGTTGGCGCAGCGTTTCGACGATCTTCGGGTACCGGAATACGGCCTGTGGCAGCTGGCGAACATCTTCGAGACCGACCCGTCGGCGTTCGAGCTCGACAAGCCGCTGCCCGACTTCATTCTGGCCAGGCCGAAACTGCAAGGCACGCAGAGCCGTTCGGACCTCGTCATCGAGTTGGCCCAGCGCGAGAATCTCACGGTTCGACAGGTCCTGTCCCGTCTGGGTGGCGGCCGCGGGCACTTCACGTTCGTCGGTACACCGGAGCAGATTGCCGACACGATCATCGCGTGGTTCGAGGGCGGCGCCGCCGACGGCTTCAACATCATGGCGCCGGCGCTGCCGTCGGCCCTTGAGACGTTCATCGACCAGGTGCTGCCGATCCTGCGGGGCAAGGGGCTGTTCCGGGAGGAGTACCGCGGCGCCACCCTGCGCGAGCACTACGGCCTTCCGGTCCCGGCGAACCAGTTCCAGGTCGACCATGCAGACTTTGCGGTGTGACACTCTTTGATTCCGGCGTATCGGCCTCACCGGCCCGCAGCGCCAACGTTCCGCCTGCCCTGAAGATCAAGGGGCTGCGCAAGGTCTACGCCGACGGCTTCATTGCGGTATCGGACCTCGATCTGCAACTCGACGACGGCGCCTTCTTCGGTCTGCTCGGGCCCAATGGGGCAGGCAAGACCACCCTCATCGGTTCGGTGTGCAACATCGTCAAGCCGACGTCGGGTGAGCTGACCGTCTTCGGCCACGACTACCGGACCAGGGAGGCCCGGCGCCTGATCGGTCTGGCCGAGCAGGAGATCAACGTCGACCGCTTCCTCTCGGTGCGGCAACTCCTGATCTACCACGCCGGGTACCACGGCATCGGGCGGAAGACGGCCGTGGGCCGCGCTGACGAACTACTGGCGCTGTTCCGGCTCGAGGACAAGGCCGACGGCCGGGCCTACGAACTGTCCGGTGGCATGCAACGCCGCCTCGTCATCGCCCGCGCCCTGATGCACCGGCCGCGCCTGTTGATCCTCGACGAACCTACGGCCGGGGTCGACGTCGAATTGCGTGCGGAGATTTGGGGATTCGTCTCCAGGCTGAATGCCGCAGGCACGACGATCCTGCTCACCACCCACTATCTGGAGGAAGCCGAAGCGCTCTGCGACGAGATCGCGGTCATCCGGGCAGGCCGGATCATGGACCGGGGATCGGCGGCGTCCCTGCGTGACCGGTACGAGGCACGCGACATCTCCGAGGTCTACGCCAGGGTCATCGCGGCGGAGGCCACCTCGTGACCGGCGTCGAGACTCAGACGATCAGGCCCTACGACGAGCCGTTTCGCGCCGAACGTGCACCGTTCCTGTGGCTCGCCGAGCGGGAGATATTGCGGTTCCTGAACATCTGGCAGTACTCGATCGTCGGTCCCGTGCTGTCGACCATCCTGTTCGTCATCGTCTTCGGCTCGGTTTTGGGCCGTCACGTCGACACGACCGACGGCGTGCCCTACGGCCAGTTCATCGTCGGTGGCCTGTTCGCCCAGGCGATCGTCAACGTCGGGTTCTTCAACGGGACGACGAGTCTGTTCGAGGCCCGCCGCGACAAGTACATCAACGACGTCTTCGCCAGTCCGCTGCGATGGTGGGAGATCAACGCTGCCCTGGTGACCGGTGGGCTCGCCCGCGGAGTGATCGTCGGTGCCGGGGTCCTGGCGATCGGTTTGCCGCTGACGCACGGTGGCGTGGCCCGGCCGTTGGTGTTCGTGTTCGGCACCCTCGGCGTGCTCGTCGTGGCGGCGCAGACCGGCGTGATCGCAGGCAGTCTGGCCAAGTCCTTGGACCACGTGTACTCGATGGAGTCGATCATCCTGCTGCCGCTCGGATTCCTCGGCGGCATCTTCTACTCCGTCCACCAGCTGCCACACGCCTGGGCGATCGTGAGCCAGCTCAACCCCGTCTTCTGGCTGGTGCAGGTCGAGCGGATCGGCTTGTTGGGAAGCGGTGACGTCAGCGCCGTGTCGGCATTGGCCGTGGTGTGGGGTCTTGCGGCGGCGCTGTCGGTGTGGTCGGCGGTCATCTTCGGGACGAACCGCCTCAAGGCGTAAAGAAGGTAGAGAAGGAGTGCTGTGACGAAAACTGTTGCCGACGAGACGCTGTCGACGGACGTGCTGGTGATCGGGGGCGGGCCGGCAGGCACGTGGGCCGCCATCGAGGCGGCGAAGGCGGGCGTCGACGTCGTCCTGGCGGACAAGGGCCACACCGGCTCCAGTGGCGCCACCGCCTCGGTCGGCACCGGCATTTGGTACGTCGAGGACGTACCAGAACTGCGAGAGGCGGCGATGGCCAGCCGCGATGCCCTCGGTGGTCACCTCGCCGAGCGCGACTGGATGACGCGCGTGCTCGACGAAACCCACGCCAGGATGCACGAACTCGGCGACGTGCAGCGCTACCCCTTCCCGGTCGACACCTACGGCCGACCGATCCGCAACGACCTGCAGGGCCCCGAGTACATGCGTCGGCAGCGCACCCGGGTGCAGCGCCTCGGGGTCCGCATCCTCGACCACACCCCGGCGCTGGAACTTCTGGTCGACGACGACGGGGTGGTGTCGGGTGCGGTGGCGCTGGACCGGGCGTCGGGGCGCACCGTGCGCATCGAGGCCGGGGCCGTGGTGCTGGCTGCCGGAGGGTGTGCCTTCCAGTCCAAGACGCTGGGCTGTGACGTCAACACCGGCGACGGCGCACTCATGGCGGTGGAGGCGGGCGCGGTGCTGTCGGGCATGGAGTTCTCGAGTGCGTATGCCATTGCGCCCAAAGGTACTTCGCTGACGAAGACCGCCTACTACTCGTGGGCGACCTTCTACCGCGAAGACAGGACGGTGCTCGAAGGTGCGGCCAACTACGGAGGCCGGTCGGTGATCGCCAAGACGCTGTTATCCGAGCCGGTCTTCGCACGGCTCGACCGCGCCACCGAAGCCGAGCAAGTCGCCATGCGTCGAGGCCAGCCAAACTTCTTCCTGGTGTTCGACCGGTTGGGTATCGACCCGTTCACCGACTTCTTCGAAATCACGCTGCTCGCCGAGGGAACCGTCCGTGGCACCGGCGGCGTGCGGGTCGCCGACTACGCCTGCTCCACCGACGTGCCGGGGCTGTATGCGGCCGGCGACACGGCGACGCGCGAAATGATCTGCGGTGGCTTCACCGGCGGCGGCAGCCACAACGCGGCGTGGGCCGCGTCCTCCGGCAGTTGGGCAGGACAGGGCGCCGCGCGCTTCGCGATTCAACGCGGGCGTCTGGGTGCCGGACTGCGTCCGGTCGGAGGAGCTGGTGTTCGTCCGACCGGCACGGTCGATCTCGGGTATCGCGACGTGGTCACCGAGGTCCAACGTCAAGTGTTGCCCTACGAGCTGAACTATCTACGGCACGGTGACCGGCTCACGCCGGCCCTGAAGTCGTTGCACGACACGTGGTCTGAGGTCAGGGTGGGTCTGGGCGCGGACGGGGAGGATCTCTTCAGGGCGCGCGAAGCGGCCGCGATGGTCGCACACGGCCGGTGGATGTATCACGCCGCTCTGACCCGTACGGAGACCCGCGGGATGCACAAGCGGTCGGACTACCCGGTGCAGGATCCTGGGCAGCGCCGTCGGCTGTTGACCGGGGGACTGGACGAACTTTGGAGCCGACCGGAGTCGCCGCGGCCTGCGCTGGTGGGCGGGCACGCCGCGTGATCGAGGTCGTCGCGGCGGACCGGTGCATCGCGTGTGACCGCTGCATCGAGGTGTGCCCCACCAGGGTGTTCGATCGCGGTCCCGACGGAGTCCCGGTGATCGCACGGCACGACAGCTGCCAGACCTGTTTTCAGTGCGAGGCGTACTGCCCGACCGACGCGCTGTTCGTGGCCCCGCTGTCGACGCCTGCGGCCGACGACTCCGGGTTTCGTGATGCCGCGGGACTGGCCACCGCAGGACTGCTCGGGGGCTACCGGCGTGAACTGGGCTGGGGTGGCGGGCGCGCACTCGGCGCCCGCACCGCCGTTGGGCCGGAATACCCAGACTGACGGCGGCGCGATCTATGCCGCGAGCTTGGCCTTGACCTCGCGGGCGCTCGGATTGGTCAGCGTCGACCCGTCGGCGAACTTCAGCGTTGGCACGGTCTGATTCCCGCCGTTGACCGACATGACGAACTCGGCCGCCGTCGGCTCGGCTTCGATGTCGACCTCGGTCCAGGCGATTCCCTCGGACTTCAGCGCGCTCTTGAGCCGGGCGCAGAAGCCACACCAGGAGGTGGTGTACATCGTTAATGCAGCGCTCATAAGTCGTTCAACATAGCCGAACCCGCGTCCATGCCCGGAGGGGACCGGTGGCTTTAGCCGTCGGGGGAACCGGGGCTGGTGACTAGCGTGTGATCGGGGTGCTGTCGGTCCTGTTTTGTAAAGTGCGCGGCATGTCCGAGTGTCGGTTCCGCCGCACCTCGGGAGGCGTGTGCTCGTTGGGGCTGCAGCTGGCGTGGTGCCCGAAGTACCGGTGCCGCATTCTGGGCGGGTGCGTAGCGGGCCGCTGCGGGCGGTTGCTGGAGCAGATCGCCGCCGAACACGGCTGGGAGATCGTGGCCAAGGAGGTGATGCCCGATCACGTGCATCTGTTGGTCCGGGTCGGCCCGACCGATGCGCCGGTGCGGGTGGTGCGGGCGTTCAAAGGCTGCACCGCCGCTGCGGCAATTGTCGCAGGGCCCTGCCAAGATGGACGCCATGCCGCTCGAGGCTCCGGACGCCGCCCTCCTGAACGACCTCGACGACGAACAGCGCGAGGCGGTGCAGGCGCCGCGTGGACCGGTCTGCGTGCTGGCAGGCGCGGGCACCGGCAAGACGCGCACCATCACCCGTCGCATCGCCTACCTGGTATCCGCCGGGCACGTCGCGCCCGGCCAGGTGCTGGCGGTGACGTTCACCTCGCGCGCCGCGGGGGAGATGCGGGCCAGGTTGCGGTCCCTTGACACCGAATCCGGGGCTGGGGGGGGCGGGGTGCAGGCCGTGACGTTTCACGCCGCGGCGCGCAGGCAGCTGCAGTACTTCTGGCCGCGTCTGGTCGGCGACACGGGCTGGGAACTGCTCGACAGCAAGTTCGGCGTGGTGGCCCAGGCCGCCAACCGCGCAGGCATGCCGACCAGCACCGACGACGTGCGTGATCTCGCCGGCGAGATCGAGTGGGCGAAGTCGTCGTTGATCAGCCCGGAGACCTACCCGGCCGCGGTCGCCGAGGTCGGTCGCGACATCCCGTTCGACGCCGCCAGGATCGCCGCGGTGTACGCCGGATACGAGGCGGCCAAGGCCCGCCGCGACGGGACCACCCTGCTGGACTTCGACGACCTGCTGCTGCACACCGCCGCGGCGATCGAGAACGACGCCGCCGTCGCGCAGGAGTTCAGGGACCGCTACCGGTGTTTCGTCGTCGACGAGTATCAGGACGTCACACCCCTGCAGCAGCGCGTGCTCGACGCCTGGCT
>NZ_JAVRPS010000617.1:0-4174 GCF_032162105.1 Mycobacterium sp.
CTCCGGGGGTGCGTTCAACCCGGCGGTCACCCTCGCCGGGGCCGCGATGGGAACATTCGCCTGGCCGACGCTGTGGGTGTACCTGGTGGCGCAGGTCATCGCCGGCGCCGCCGCGGGAGTGACCTTCCTGGCCCTCAACCCCGACGACAAATAAGCCGACTCGGTCCACGAACTTCAACTCACCACGAAAGGCAATGACGGTGAGCAGCCGACAGCACCGCCCGACGACCACCGACGCCGCCATCCCGGTATCCAGTGATGAGCACTCGCTGACGATCGGACCCGACGGCCCGATTCTGCTGCAGGACCACTACTTGATCGAGCAGATGGCCAACTTCAACCGAGAGCGCATCCCGCAGCGTCAGCCACATGCCAAGGGCTCTGGAGCGTTCGGCCGCTTCGAGGTCACCAACGACGTCGGCTCCTACACCCGCGCAGCGGTGTTCCAGCCCGGCGCCACGACCGACACGCTGATACGGTTTTCCACCGTGGCCGGCGAGCGCGGCACGCTGAAGCAGATCATGGCGTTCGAGGACGCGAAGAGCAGCCCGGACAAGATGCTGCTGGCGCGCGGCTTCTCCTATGCCGACGCGCACCGGGCCCGCCTCGGGGTCAACTACAAGCAGATCCCGGTCAACTCACCCAAGTCTGAGGTGCACAGCTACTCCAAGGACGGGGCGATGCGCGTCACCAACATCTCCGACCCGGTGTACGAACAAACTCCTACGGCGGCCCCAAGGCCAACCCCGACCGGGCTGCCGAAGTGTACTGGTATACCGACGGCGACATGGTCCGTTCGGCATACACCCTGCGCCCCGACGACGACTGGGCTCAAGCACACACGCTGGTCCGCCAGGTGATCGACGAGGCGGCCCGCCAACGGCTGGTCTCGAATGTCACCGGGCACCTGCGCAACGGGGTCTCAAAAGAGGTGCTGGACCGCGCATTCGAATACTGGAAGAACATCGACAAAGAGGTCGGCGACAAGATCAAGACCGCCGTAGGCAACGGATCGGCATGATCGGGTCGCCACCCGCCCCCGCCACACAACACCGCAACTCTGACAAACCTCGCGAAAACTCCTGTCCAAGCTGCCAAATGGAACAACACACACTGTCAGGCGAGCGCACCTTGCCTTCAGCGCCGACGGCCGCCCGGTCGCACCCGGCCGTGGCCGCCATGCTGGCCCACCCAATCGAGTTGGAGATTGCACGATGATGCGTAGGACACTTGTACTCGCGATCGGCTCGGTCGCCCTCGGGGTGGCCGGGTGCTCGTCGCCTGGACCGTCGCAGATGCCGAGCACACCCGTCACCCAAGTCGACCCCAGCGGCCCCGCATCGCCGCCGGCGCTCGCGGTACCGGCGGGCAACACACTGAGCTCCTCGCTCGACGGTTCCGGCGTGCAGATCTATCAGTGCGTCAAGGCCAAGTGGACGCTGTTGCAGCCCGCCGCCACCTTGACCGCGAACGGCAAGCCGGTCGGCTTGCACTTCAAGGGCCCGGTTTGGGTCTCCACCGTCGACGGCAGCGCGGTCGGCGCGGCACCGGTGGCCACGGTGAACCGCGACGGCGCCATACCGGAACTGTTGCTCAAGGCCAACCAGAACCAGGGCCAAGGCACCTTCAGCAAAGTGACCTACGTCCAACGGCTGCAGACCACCGGCGGCGTGGCACCGGCCGGATCATGCACCGAAGGGTCGCAACAGGCCGTCGGGTACTCGGCGGTCTACCGCTTCTGGTCGGCTGCACCCTGACCTCTTGAACGTGCTGGCCCCCCAGCGGCGTGGCATCAACGACGATATTTGGTGGACTGTCCCACAGCACCGTCCGTCAACGGCGCGGGCTGACCTTCCACGGCGACGCGCCGACCCAGCTGTTCTCCTTGGCCACATCAGACGGGCCGGACAACGAAACGCGCTGGGGTTTGTCGCTCGTAGTGGTCCGAACCGAATGGGTGGGTGGATCTGACGGACCGCTCCGCATCGATGTTGCGGGGCGTGCAGGCCGGGATCGGCCTGCAGCACCATGTTTTGGCGGTCAAGCTCGCTTCCCACGGGAGCGACGGCGGTCTTCCGCTGCGGCCGTGGTGGACGCCCTAGTTATTGGTCCCCGGCGGGCCGAGAAAATCGGTCGTCTCCTGCGGGAACGGTTGATGCGTCGGGTGAACGCTACTGGGCTGCGAATGGGTGCTCGATGTATGGGTGGTGCTCGCTTTCGGAGGCGGCGGTGGTGGCGGCGCGCTCGTCTGCACTGTCGTCGGGGCGATCGCTGGTGGTGCAGCAGAGGGTGCCCCCGTGGCGGGCGGAGGAATCGGGGCTGCGCTCGACGGGGGTGGCGGTGGCGCGGTGGGGGTCGTGACCGGGACCGTCGGTAGCACAACTCCGGTGTCGCCGAACGGCTGCCGGGACACGACCGTTATCGCCGATACCACGACGCAGACCGCGACGAATCCGAGTACGCCTACAGTGACCGCGCTCGACCAGGCGGACCAGGACCAGCGTTCCCGCGGCGGCGCATCCGCAGAGGCCGTGCCCTCGTGCTCGTCGCGCACGCACTCGACAACCTGCGTGTCGCACGCCATGTCTAAGTCAAGGCGCGCGACCGCGCAATTGGCAAGTGGTGGGTCAGAACTTCTCAACTTTGACGGCTTCCTCGCGCCCGCCAGCTTCCGTGGTGACGATCACCCCGATGCTGCGGGCGTAATACTTGTTCTCGGCCGGAGCGGTGGGGTCGAGCAGGTCAACGTCTTTGGTGACCAGCAAGTCGCTGAGAGGCCCAGTAAGCGGGGTGGTTTCGCGGCCGGTGAGGTTGAGCACCTCACCAGTGTCCTCGGCGACGCCCTTTGCGTACTCCTGGCGGTACTGATCACCGACCTGCGGATGGCCCGGCATGATGATGCCGGGTAGCGCGCCGTTCACGCCGCCTTCGAACGATCCGCTCGTGTCCGCGGCGCCGTCCTCCAGCTTCTTGGTCGCTTCGCCGAAATACCAGACATTGCCGTCGCGATCCTGGGCATACCAGTCCAACGTGTCTTCGACCATCTTGGCGTCAAGGCTGACGGTGTCGTGTACGACCACGGTCTTGACGCCCATGATCATCTTGGTGTCGCGGGTGACCTCGGTCGTCGTCTTTTGCAGGCCATCGGGCGTATGAGCCTCGTAAATCGTGCGGGTGCCCGGAACCATTGGGAGATAAGGGTTGTCGATCGTGGCCGAAAAGGCCGCGGGGTCGATCGTCGGCGAATAGGGATCGGTGATCTTCATCGGCGCGGTACTCGACGGGGCCGCAGACGCGCTGGGGTTCGGTGCTGGTGCAGGGTTCCCCCCGCAGGCCGCCGTCAGCACGACCACTGACCATCCCGCGCCGATCGCCGACAGACGCGCTGCCATGTTCACGCACATGATTCTCAACGCGTCACCTGAATCGACGCTGAATGTCGCCGCCGCGGCCCCAGATCCACCAGATCAATTCCGCTGAGCAGAACCGCCGTCGAGTCGGCGACCAGAATCTGACCGCCATGCCCGGGGGCCATCACCCGCGCAGCACGGTTGAGCACCGTCCCAAAGTAGTCCCCGTCCCGCAGCTCTGCCTCACCGGTCGCCAACCCCATCCGCACCGGCAACTCATGCGCCCGCGCGACTCAGCGCCGTGTTGCTGACCTGCGCCGGCTTGACGTTCCTCAACGAGCACGTCTATCTGGACACCGTCGTGCTGCTGGGCGCCCTGGCCAAAGAACACCCCAACGGTCGCTAGCTGTTCGGCGTCGGAACCGTGACGGCCAGCGCGGTGTGGTTCGTCAGCCTCGGACTCGGCGCCCGGCCCCTGGCCGGACTCTTCGCCACCCCACTGACCTGGCGGATCCTCGACGGCTTCATCGCCGTCATGATGATCGCGCTTGGTGGTGTCCTAACCGGTACCGACTAGGGCCCGATCGGGACCGACGACCCGCCGCCTCCGCCGAAGCAGATGTAACCGCAGCCGAACCCGAACCCGAACCCGTAGGCGGGCCGGGCCGGGGGCGGGGCGTGCGTGCCGCGGATGTCGCCCTGAGCGCAGACCGTCGTCCCGCTCGATGCGTTGCAGTCGGCCGCGGCCACCGGCGCGCCGATCAATCCGGCCAACCCGAGTGCGACCAGGCAACCCGGTATGGCGAGGCGCGCGAGGATTCGCA
>NZ_JAVRPS010000618.1:0-3361 GCF_032162105.1 Mycobacterium sp.
GCGCTGACGAGCTTCTCGAGCTCGTCGGCCTGCCCGGTGTGGGCGATCGCTACCCGCACCAGCTCTCCGGTGGACAGCAACAACGCGTCGCCCTGGCGCGCGCGCTGGCCATGGAGCCCAGCGTGCTCCTGCTCGACGAGCCGCTGTCGGCCCTGGACGCCAAGGTGCGAGTGAGCCTGCGTGAAGAGATCCGTCGGCTACAGATCGAACTGGGCGTCACGACGCTGTTCGTCACGCACGACCAGGAGGAGGCGCTGTCGATGGCCGACCGGGTCGCCGTGCTGCGGGCGGGACGCGTCGAACAGGTGGGTACCCCCGACCGCATCTACGAGCGGCCTGCCACCCCATTCGTCGCGGAGTTCATCGGCTCGATGAACCACATGCCCGGAGTGGTCGACGGTGACCGGGTTGCAGTCCTCGGGCAGTACCTGCCGATCGACGGCGACGTTCCGCCCGTTGCCGACGTCGACGTGCTCGTCCGCCCGGAAGCGGTCCGGCTGCAAGCTGCGCCGAACGGCGCCGGCCTGGTCACGCGGTCGTCGTTCCGTGGTGCCACCGCCCGCCTGCACGTCGAGCTCGACGGACTGGAAATCCAAGCCGACGTTCCTGGCCACGACGCATCCGTCCTGGCTCCTGGTGCGCGGGTTGACGTTTCGCTGGTCGACCGGCCCGCGCTCGTCACGGCAAGAGGCCCGGCAGTCCCGGCCGCGGCCGTGGCGGTCAAGACTGCCGCAGGCTGACCGCGCTAAGCCGGGTCGACGAATACTGGCGGGGCTCCCGACATTCCGGCTGTGACGGCGGCGATCTGGTTGGCCTTGCCGATCAGTCCGACCTGCAGGTCGGTCTCGAGGACCAGGGCAGCCGCACTGTCGTTACTGGTCCAGGTTTCGTCGTAGAGGCGCTTCGCGGCGCGGACGGCGTCGGGGGATTTCTGGGCGATCTCCTCCGCGAGCGCAAGCGCCGCGGCAAGCGGATCCTCTGCTGTGCGCGTGACCAACCCGAGCGCGGAACCCTCACTGCCGGAAACGATGCGGCCGCTGAACGTCAGTTCCTTCGCGACATCGATCGGTACGAGCCGTGGCAGTGTCTGCGTGATGCCCATATCGGGTACGAGGCCCCACTTGACTTCCATGATGCAGAGTTTCGCGTCGGGCGCGGCGATCCGGATGTCGGCACCGAGCGCGATCTGCAGACCGCCGCCGAAGCAGTTGCCATGAATCGCAGCGATCACCGGTGCCGGCACCAACGACCAGTCGTAGGCCACTCGCTGAGCGAAGTTCGCGAGGCGGTCGTCGTCGCGGACGAGCAGGACGTCCGTTCCGCCTTGTCCGGTCATGAAGCTCGCGATGTCCAGGCCGGAGCAGAAGCTCTTGCCTTCGCCATGTAGCACGACCGCACGGACCGCTGCGTTGGCGGCCAACCGTTCGGCTGCTTGCATCAACCCTTCGAACAGCGCTTGGTCGAGCGCATTGTGCTTGTCGGTGCGAATCATGGTCACCGTCGCCACACCACTGGCGCCGATCTGCACCCGAACCCTGTCATCGCTCATGTGCGGCAATCTACCGTCGCGTTCGAGCAGCCGAGATTGCGGCCGTTCCCCTACCTCGAACGCGGGGAGGACAGCGCCCGACCGGCCAGACCGCTGGCATCGAGGACGCCGCACAAGGCGTCCACCGCTGGGGCGAACGCGTGGTCGGCGGGCGCCCCGAAGTTGACCACCAGTCCGTCCGTGGCGGGGACGTCCGACCCCGCCAGCGGATGGCGCAACCCGAACAATCCCGACAGGGCGATACCCGCATCGCCCGCGCGCCGCAGCACCTCGTGTTCGATGTCATCGGGCAGTAGCAGTAGCAGGTGCAGGCCCGCGGACAGGCCGGTGATGGCGACGTCGAACTCCTGCAACCGTCGCACCAGGGCGTCGCGGCGCCTGCGGTAGCTGTTGCGCATCCGGCGAATGTGCTTGTCGTACTGACCGCTGGTGATGAAGTCGGCCATGGTGAGCTGCTCGATGGCGTTGACGTAGAACTGCTGGCCCCCGGCGGCGGCGATGACGGGTTCCACCAGATCGTCGGGCAGCGCCATCCAGCCGAGCCGCAGTGCGGGCGACAGGCTCTTGCTGGCCGACCCGAGGTAGGCCACCCGCTGCGGGTCAAGGCCTTGCACCGCACCGACCGGTTGGCGGTCGTACCGGAACTCACCGTCGTAGTCGTCCTCGAGCAGGTATCCGCCGGTGCGGCGAGCCCAGTCGATCACCGCGGTCCGCCGCGCAGGGTGCAGCGGCACGCCATGGGGGAAGAAGTGGGCGGGTGTCAGCAGCGCGGCCGCCGCGCCGGAGCCATCGAGTTCGTCGACCCTTGCGCCGTACTCGTCGAACCCGATCGGCGTGGTCGGCACGCCCATCGCCGCGATCGCGTCGCGAAAGATGAACAGGCCGTATGCCTCCACCGCGATCGGCCCGCGCCCGGAGAACACCCGGGCCAGCAGCTCGACGGCGTTGCGGGTGCCCGCGCAGATGACGACGTTGTCCGGCGAGATGCGTACACCCCTTGCGCGGCCAAGGTATTCGGCCAGCGCCTCCCGGAGTTCGGGCCGACCGCGCGGGTCGCCGTTGCGCAGTGCCTCGTTCGGCGCCGCGTTCAGCGCCCGGCGCGCCGAGGCCAGCCACGCCGCTCGGGGGAAGGCCGCGACATCGGGTGAGCCGGGCATCAGGTTGTGCGTCGGCTGCCCGGGGGTGCCACGCGGGCGGTGCGGCGAGTGGACGTCGCGGGTGTTGACCACCCACGTGCCCGCCCCCTGACGCGACGCCAGCCAGCCCTCGGCGACCAGGTCGGCGTACGCCTCCGAGACCGTGTTGCGGGCCAATCCGAGGTCGCCCGCCAGCGACCGCGACGGCGGCAGCATCGTTCCCGTGGCCAGCTGGCCTGACCGCACGGCGTCGCGCAAGGCGTTGACCAACAGCTCCCTGGCACCCCGCGTCCCCGGCCGAATGGCCTCCCCGAGGTTCAGGTGCAGATCGCGACTCTCCGGATTGGCCCATGAAACCACCATCAAATTGAACCATGGGCACGGTGCTTTTATTGGCTAGCGTTGTGGTCATGACGCAGACACTGGAATCCAAGACCGCAACCCGCCGCCTCAACATCTACAAGGTCTCACCGGGCCTCTACGACGCGATGATGACGCTGAGCACCGCGTCAGCCAAGGACGTCGATCCCACCATCGGCGAGCTGATCAAGATCCGCGCGTCGCAGATCAACCACTGCGCGTTCTGCCTCGACATGCACACCGCCGACGCCCGCAAGCAGGGCGAGACCGAGCAGCGCCTGGCTCTCATCGCCGCCTGGCAGGAGGCAGGCGACCT
>NZ_JAVRPS010000619.1:0-8310 GCF_032162105.1 Mycobacterium sp.
GGCCCGATCGGCGGAGTTGGCATGTCGGGCAACGGGTTCAGCCACAGCACTCTCACCAACGCTGATCAGTTCACTGAGTGGAAGTGGATCACCGTTCGCGACGAGATTGCCCAGTACCCCTTCTAGTCCCTGCCCCGCTTGCCCGGCCAGCAGTCCATTTGCGCCTGAACCCGTCCCGTTCGGTCGCGGGTGGAACACACCTGAGGAGACCAGCCATGACCTATCACGTATTCGCACCAGAACTGATCAGGGAAGCCGACACCACCTTCGCCGACGACACCGACGTCATCGTCGTCGGAACCGGTGCGGGCGGCTTCACCGCGGCGATCACCGCGGCGAACAACGGCGCCCGGGTCATCCAACTCGAGAAGGCTCAGACCATCGGCGGCACGACCAAGAAGGCGGCCGCCGCCTACTGGGTTCCCAACAACCACTTCATGAAGCAGAAAGGCTGGGCTGATCCCAAGCCCGACGCACTCAAGCACATGGCGCGGCTGACCCGCCCTCAGCACTACGACCCGAACAAAGCGAATCTCGGGCTCACCGACTGGGAATACACGATGACCGAGGCGTTCTACGACAACGCCGGCACCGCCATCGAGACGCTCACCGCCTGGGGCGCGCTGGAACCGATCCCCTGGGACGTCCAACCCGACTACTACGCCCAGATGGACGAAAACAAGGCGCCCCACGGCCGCATCATCTACCCCCACCTGTTCGGCGGCGGCCCCGACGACATCGGCGACGGCACCGACATGATCACCGTATTCGCCCAGGCCGCCGACGCCGAGAACGTCGACCTGCGCGTCGGCCACGCGGTCACCAAGGCTGTGGTCAACGACGCGGACGAGGTCGTCGGTGTCGTCGCGGCCACCGCGGACGGGGAGATCGCGATCAGAGCCTCTCGCGCAGTGATCTTCGCTTCCGGCGGATTCACCCATAACCGTGACCTGCGCGCCGCATCGCTTCCCGGCCCGATCATCAGCGGCTGCGCGGCCAGCACCAACACCGGCGATTTCCTACCCATCGCCCAGGCCCTTGGTGCGGATCTGGTCAACATGAACGGTGCCTGGTTGGCGCCCATGGTGCTCGACCGCGCCATCGCCAACCACCCGGATCAGGTGTGTTCCTTCAGCATCCCCGGCGACAGCATGCTGTGGGTCAACAAATACGGCCACCGCGTGGTCAACGAGAAGGCCCCCTACCAGGACGTCGTCCCCACCTTCTGGGCCTGGGAGTCACAGAAGGCGGAGTACCCCAACCTCGTACTCGTGATGATCTGGGACCGCGAAACCAAGAAATTCCACTCGGGCGACAAGTACGGCAACCCGATCATCCCCGACGGCGGCAACCAGGACCACATCGTGTCCGGGACAACACTCGGCGAACTTGCCGATGCGCTACGTGCACGCCTTGCCGTCTATGCCGAGAGCATCGGCGGCTGGAATCTCGACACCGCATTTGAGACCAACCTGACCGATACGATCAAGCGCTACAACATGTTCGCCGAAAACGGTGTTGACGAGGACTACCACAGAGGTGAAGCTCCGATCGAGCTGTACTTCAACATGGGCGGCCGGCCCGGCAACGACAAGAACGAGACCATGTGGCCGATCCTCGACGACGGCCCCTACTACGCCACGTTGCTCGCACCGGCCACCCTCGACACCAAGGGCGGCCCGCGCACCAACGCGGCCGGCCAGGTACTTACCCGGTCGGGCGAACCGATTCCCGGGCTCTACGCCGCAGGCAACTGCGCCGGCGCCTTCTCCGCCGGGAGCTACTGGGCCGGCGGCGCGACCCTCGGACCGATCATCACCATGGCCTACCTGGCGGGCCGCGATGCCGCGACCCAACCGATCCGGGCGCGCAGCGCCGTCCCGGCGACCGTATGACGGCCTCTCCGCAACCGGCGCAATCCCCGAATCTCCCTGATTGAAAGGACTTCCCCCATGACCACATCCGAGAATCGCGTCGCCGTGGTGACTGGTGCCGCCCAGGGTTTCGGCCGCGAAATCAGCATCGGGCTCGCCGAGTCCGGGGTCGACGTCGTCGCCCTCGATCTCAACGAGGCGAAAGACACCGTCAAAGCCATCGAAAGTGCCGGGGCTCGCGGCGTCAGCCTCGTCGCCGACGTCTCCGACCCAACCGTCACGACCAAGGTGAGTGACCTGCTGAACGAGGAGTTCGGGCGCGCCGACATCCTGGTGAACAACGCCGGCATCTACCCCAACGTCGCCTTCGACGACGTCGACTACCAGCTGTGGAACAAAGTGATGACGATCAACCTGGACTCCCAGTTCTTCATGGTGAAAGGCGTACTCCCGCTGATGAAGAAGGGCGGCTGGGGCCGCATCGTCAACATCACTTCCAATTCCATCGGACTGCCCATCCCCGGCCTCGCCCACTACATGGCCAGCAAGATGGGTGTCATCGGCTTCACCCGTGGGCTCTCCGCCGACGTCGCCGAGTTCGGAATCACCGTCAACGCAGTCGGACCCACCGCATCGAAGACACCGGGCGGACTCGCCAACATCGACGAACAGCACATCGATCAACTCGCTCAAAGTCAGGCGATCAAGCGTCCCGGCACCGCCAAAGACATCGTCGGCACCGTGCTCTTCCTCAGCGGCGACTCCAGCGCATGGGTGACCGGACAGACCATCATGGCCGACGGCGGACTCTATCGGCTCTGACTCACCGTCCACCCTAACTCCAGCCAGGAGTTTCAACCCACCAGAAAGGAAACGAACATGGGACGTCTGGATGGAAAGGTCGCGCTGATCACCGGAGGCGGCCGCGGACAGGGCCGTTCGCACGCGCAGCTACTTGCCAGGGAAGGCGCCGACATCGTCGTGACCGACATCTGCGAACCAATTCCGGCGGTGGCACCCTATGACACCGCGACCCAAGACGATCTGGACACGACGGCCAAACTGGTCGAGAACCTCGATCGCCGCTGCCTGGCGATCAAGGCTGACGCGCGCAGTTCGGCCGAGATGAAACGCGTCGTCGACACCGCAGTGGCCGAGTTCGGCCGCATCGACGTTCTCGCCGTCAACCACGGCGTCGCCATCAATCTCCCGTGGGACCAGCAGACCGACACGGTCTGGGACACCGTGATCGAGAACAACCTGTCAGCGGTGTGGCGCGTCGCGAGAGCGGTAGTGCCCCAGATGATCTCCCAAGGTTCGGGATCCATCATCTTCACCGCATCCACCGCCGCCGTCACCCCCTACCCCTCACTGTCTGCCTACAGCGCGGCCAAGACCGGCGTGCTGGGTCTGATGCGCTCGCTGGCGACCGAACTCGGGCCGCACACGATCCGGGTCAACGCGGTGTTACCCGGCAACACCGGCACCCCGATGCTGCACAGCCAGTCGGTACTGGACATGTTCAACGGCGGCCCCGGCGGCACCGTGGAGAAGATGCAATTCCCCTCCCAGGCGACGATGCTGCTGCCCATCCCGTGGCTCGAGCCCGAGGACATCTCGGCGGCGGTGTTGTTCCTCGCCTCCGACGACGCCCGTCACATCACCGGGGTCGCACTGCCGGTCGACGGCGGAACCCTGACCCAGCCTCCGGGCATTCCGGCCATTGCGGCGACCCGTATCGGCGAGTTGGAAGCCCAACTCGCCAGCAAGCAATGAATTCCCACAACGACATCACCATCAACAAGGAGAGCAGAATGTCTGATATCGAGGCTCGTCTGGACGCACTGGAGAGCCGCAACACGATCGCGGATCTGGTATCGAAATACGCCCAGTCCTTCGACCGCCACAACCGGGAGTGGCTGCGTTCGTTGTGGTTCGAGGACTCGGTGCTGAATCTGGGCCCGACGTTCGGCGACCCCTTTGTCGGGATCGACGCCATCATGGCCGCCGCCGAGACACTGTGGGCCAAGACGCCGCGCATGCACCATTGGATGGCGAACCCGCTGATCTCCATCGCCGGCGACAAGGGCACCTCGGAGACGGCGCTGGACTGCTTCGTCATCGACTCCGAGGACGGCCCGACCCAGGTCGGCGGGCTCTACACCGACTACGTCGAGCGCCGCAACGGAGTCTGGAAGATCGCCCGCCGTGAGTTTGACCTGCACTACTGGGCTCCACTTCCCACCTGGCAGGCAGCGACCGGCAGCGACCTGAAGGTTGCCGGCGTCTAACCGCAACTGCACAAAGGCGACGCCCGGTCAGTCGACCGGGCCTCACCGTCATTGCGACGTCCGTGCAGTCGGGGGCGTCGCGTCCCGACCACGGGCGGGGTGATCGCGAACTATCCCGCGGTGTTGGAGTTGCTCAGCAGATGCTCCAGGCGTGCCACATCCTCGCGGAGAAGGTCCAGGGCGTGTGATACTCCGCCGGATTCGTCGGTGCGTGTGGACAGCAGCCCACCCAGGGCAATGTCGGCCAATTGGCGGGCCATTCCATCCGGCGTCTGCGACGCCGCACCATCGCGCCGCGGATACCAGAAGGCAACCCAGTTCGACACGCCCGCCAATGCGAAGGCAGCAAGTTCGGGATCTACTGGGCGACAGTCCCCTTCGTCGATCGCCGCCGACACCAGAGTCCGCAGCGACGCCAGCGTGTCTCTGCGCGCCTTGCGGTACTGCTTGCCGACAGCATCGGTGAGCCCGCCTTCACTGTTGAGCAGCAGCCGAAAGCGCTGAGGGTGTCGCGCCACGCGCACCGCCATGTCGTAGACACCCTCACGCAGCCGATCGACCGCCGGGCGGCCGGACGCCGCCGCCAGCGACCGCAGCTCCTGCGCGGTCTCGACGGTGAACCCCCGAACGAGTTCCTCAAGCAGCGCGTCCTTGCCGGAGATGTAGTGATAGATGCCGGTCCGGGTAAGGCCCACCGCGTCGGCGAGCTCCTGGAGCGAGGTGCCGGCGAAGCCCTTCTCGGCGAACAGGCGCTCGGCGGCCTCCATCAGCTGGCCCATCACCATCTCGTGGCGTACTGGGCTCTTGGTCGTCGGTTTGGCCATGGGTTCATCATGCCAGGTCACGCTCACGCTTCTCGACATTTCGAGGTTGACTCTGGACGGCAGCGTCGATATATTGACAGGTATGTCGCGCGGGTCTTTCATCGGCTACTCCCAGGCTGAGCCGGATGCTGGTCTAGTGGATTTCTCCGACGGTGACCGTGAGACGTTCCGCGGCCTCGGGCTCTGGTCGGGGCGCACGCTGGCCGCGGAACTCACCGCAGCCGCATGCGCTCACCGCGCGCTGACCGCGTTGGTCACGACCGAGGTGCGATGGACATACGGCGAACTGCTGACCCGATCTGAGGCCTTCGCCCGTGGTCTGCAATCGACCACTGATCTGCGGCCGGGTGACCCGGTGATGTTTCAGATGGGCAACGTCGCGGAGACGGTGATCGGTTATCTCGGCGCGCTGCTGGCGGGCTTGCGGCCGGTCTGCACACTGCCGCAGCACGGCACCCGTGAGATCGGGTTGCTCGCCGAGCACGTCGGGGCGCGAGCGCTGTTCGTTCAGGGCGACTTCGGCAGGGGCCAGATGCCCCACCAGGCAGCGGAATTGCAACGGGCGGGTGTTATCGAGCATCTTGTGGTCTTCCGGGGTGAGGCATTCCCGGGTGCGCATTGTGCGGCCGACATCATGGAATCGGGCGCAGCGGCCACCACCGCGCTGGCCTACGAATCGATGGACCCGTGGCAGGTCGCGGTGTTCCAGTTGTCCGGCGGCACTACGGGATTGCCGAAGGTGGCACCCCGCATGCATGAGGAGTACACCTACAACGCCCGGGCGTGGGCGCAGGAGATGGGCTGGCACCAGGGGAGTGTGGTGCTCTACCCGCTACCGCTGATGCACAACGCGGGCGTATCGCTGGCATTGCAACCCGCAATGCTCTCCGGAGCGACACTCGTGCTCGCCCAATCGGCGCAAGTATCCGACATTCTGGACATGATCGAGGCGGAGCGACCGAACGCCATCCCCCTGGTCCCGCCGGCGGTCGCCATCAGGATTCTGGAGGAACCACGAAGCCGGGACGTCGACATGTCCTGCATCCATGATTTTGTCGTCGGCGGGCAGAAGCTCCCGACCGACGTCGCGGTGCGACTGCGCGACGAGCTCGGCATCTCGATCCGGCAGAAGTTCGGAATGGCCGAGGGCATGTTCCTGGTGACACCGCGTAACGCCGACGAATGGGCGCGATTCAACACGGTCGGACGACCCATCTCCCCCTTCGACGAGGTGCGGATCACCAACCCGAAGACCGGTGAGATCATGCCTGCGGGTGAAGTCGGTGAGCTCCTCGCCCGAGGGCCCTACACAATCCGCGGCTACTACCGCGCACCCGAACACAATGCGGTCGCCTTCACAGCGGATGGCTTCTACCGCACCGGCGACCTCGCGCGTGAGCACCGGATCGGCGACGAGACCTACTACTCCATCGAAGGTCGCATCAAGGATGTGATCAATCGTGGCGTCGAGAAGATCCACGCCGAAGAAGTCGAAGAGATCATCATCGGCCATCCCGATGTCGCGACCGCCGCGCTGGTCGCGATGCCCGATCCCGTTCTCGGCGAGAAGGCGTGCGCCTATCTGGTCATGAACGCAGGTGCAGCACCGCTCGATGTGACATCACTCGGAAGCTTCCTACTATCGGCGGGATTGGCCAAATACAAACTCCCTGAACGCGTCGAGACGATCGACCGGCTGCCATTGACCAATGTCGGCAAGGTGTCCAAGAAGGACTTGCGACACGACGTCGAGCGCAAACTCTCCGGCTCCAACCACAACGACTGAAGGCCAGGGCCGTCGATGGCGGCGGCTGTCTTCGTGATACTCAAAGAAAGGTCGATCGTGACCATTCATCCGACGCGTATCGGACTCATCGTGCCGAGTTCGAACATCACCGTCGAAACGGAGATGCCCCGCATCCTGTCCGGCGTCGAGGGAATCGACTTCTCATTTCACTCGAGCCGAATGCGGATGCACGCGGTAACGCTAGAACAGCTTCGCGCCATGAACTCTCAACGTGAGCGATGCGTGTTGGAGATCGGCGACGCCGGGGTCGATGTGGTTCTGTACGCCTGCCTGGCCGCTATCATGGCAGCCGGGCGAGGCGAGCACCGGTCGATCGAGTTCGCGGTGGCCGAACAACTCGCGACCGGGGGCTCCGACACCAAGGTGCTCTCCAGCGCTGGCTCCCTAGTGCGTGCACTGACCGATTTAGGTGCCAAACGCGTGGCGCTGGTGATGCCGTACGCGAAGCCGTTGGCCCAGACAGTCGCCGAATACATTGAGGCCGAGGGCTTCACCGTCACGGACTGGCGCGCGCTCGAGGTGACGGACAACGCCGAGGTCGGATGCATTCCCGGTGACCAGGTCATGCAGGCCGCCCGCGGCCTCGACCTGACCGACGTTGATGTCCTCGTCATCTCCTGCTGCGTGCAGATGCCTTCACTGGACTTGGTGCAGGCGGCAGAAGACGAATTCGGACTGCCGGTGCTCTCCGCTGCGACCGCTGGTGCCTACTCGATTCTGCGGGCGATCGGGATTCGGGTGGATGTCCCCGGTGCCGGGAGCCTGCTGCGGGCCGATGCCGGTGTCGGCGTTGCCTGACCCACTGACTTCAATCAACGAGGAAACGATGAGTGAGAAAGCAATACACCGCGTGCGAGGTGTCGACCATGCCGCATTCCCAACATTCGACCCGGCCGGCACGGTCCGGTTCTACCGGGATGTCCTGAAGTTCCCGGTGGTCCACTCGATCTGCGCGGCCGGGTGGGGACCAGAGAAGCACCCGGACTTCATCCACTTCTTCTTCGACATCGGCAATGACGACAGGATTGCCTTCTTCTACTACTTCGGCTGGACGCCGATGGGCGATCAGTCCGCGCCAGGTGATGCGTGGGCCCGCCTGCCGCACGACACCCCAACGTTCTTCAAGGATTCCCGACACCTCGCCATCCACGTGGACGATGACGACGACCTGCTGGAGTACCGACGCCGGCTCGACGATTCCGAGTGGCCGGTCGAGATGAAGGTCATGCACGAGACGATCGAATCGATCTACACCCACGACCCCAATGGCTACATGATCGAACTGACCCGCGCACTGCGACCTGTCACCCCGCAGGAGGACCTCGACGCTGAGCTCACCATCGACGCACTCTGCAGCGTGGCGCAAGAACGGGACCCGTCGATGGAGAAACTGTTGACCCGCAAGGCGGAGCTCATCGTCGAACGCGCCGCACGGTGGACCGAGTCCCAGAGGGAATCGGTGTGAAAGTGGCATGCCTCTACGTCCTGCAGATTCCCGAGAACGAGGGCGTTAT
>NZ_JAVRPS010000620.1:0-16041 GCF_032162105.1 Mycobacterium sp.
CGATCAATTCACGGGCCTGCCTGCGTAGTTCGGGCTCCCGTTCGGCCATCTTCCTCGGACTGAAGAAGGGGTCCAACATGCGGCGAAACCGGGTGTGGTCCGGTGGATCGATCGCGATCGGAATCAGCGGGACGGGGCTACCTAGGCGGTCGAAGGCCCTCGCCGACGAAAAGATCTCGGGCTTCTTGGCGGCGAACTCCACTGCCGCGGCGCTGGTCAGCACGATCTCCTCACCGGAGCTCACTGCCTCACCTGCCTCCCGCAGCTCCCGCCATGCACGCGAACGGTCCTGCGCGAACGGCAGATCGTTGATGTTCATGGATCCGTTCACGGTGAGCTCGGTCATATGGGCCTGAGTCCTCCCTGGGGCTGGTGCCCGAAATGTGCAAAAGTGACAGTAAACTGTCATATATGGAAAAGTATCGTCGGCACGGCGACGGGTGTCAACGATGTGGCCGCACCGGCCGTCGTTGTAATGTCTGGATACCCGAGACGGTCGAGGAGGTGGCGGATGGCACGGGGTGACCGTTCACCGCGAAACGAACATGCGGACCGCACCCGGAACGCGCTGCTGGAAGCGGCCCTGAATCTGTTCAGCGCCAACGGCTACGACGAGACCACCACGGATCAGATCGCCGAGAGCGCAGGTGTTTCGCCGCGGACCTTCTTTCGCTACTTCCCCACCAAGGAATCGGTGCTGTTCTTCGGTGAGTACGACTTCATCAATGCCGTCAGCGGGGTGTACCTCGCCCAGCCCGAAGAGGCATCCGATTTCGAGGCGATGGCGAACTCTTTCGCGTTGCTTGCGCCTGGTCTCAAGCGGATCCGCAAGAGGATCGCGCAATATCACGAGGCCGTCGCGTCGTCACTCGTGTTGCTGGGCCGCGAGCGCAGAAACCACGAAGCCAATGCCGAGACCGTGGCCAAGGTGATCGCCGAACGGCGACATCTGCCGACACCCGACGACGAATGCCGGCTGCTCGCATCAGTCGGCATGCTCCTCATCGAAAGGGCGCTCAATCAGTGGTTGGCGACGCCGGGCCGTGCACTCGACGACATCATCCGCCAGGAGTTCTCCGCGCTGCCTGGCGTGCTGAAGTAACGCCGCCGCCAGCTACGGGTCGTCGAAGCGGGTGCCGTCGGGACAGGCCCGCGGGGTGTCCGGTCCGCAGTACTGCGTGCGCAGATAGCTCGGGTAGGTCTCGGTCGGTCCGGCGTAGAAGCCGGCGAGGTTCACCGGCAGGTCGTACACGCCGATCGCCACCACGTGCAGGAAGCCGGTGACCGCGAGCACCCGTAGCAGTCCCTTGACCCGCGGTCCAGCCCACCGCAGCGTCTCCACGCCCGACTCCACCCGGATCTGACCCTTGCGGTTGCGGAAGAACATCAGCGCTCCGCTCGAGCTGAGCACCAGCGACCAGAGAATGGGCCCGTAGATCGGTAACTGGACCGTTTGCCCGGCCCACAGCGTGGCACCGGGAATCGACGCCGGATAGGCGACCAGACCGTGGTGCACCGCGAAGATCTCGAGCGGAAACTCGATGACGTACACCGCGAGCCAGCCGCAGCAGAACGTGCGGACAGGGCCCAGCGTCGGCCAGTGGCGCCGCGCCCGACCCATCCCCCACTTGGCGACCTTGCCCATGGCCAGCGGCATCCAGATGTAGATCATCCCGATCATCAACACCGGCTCGACCATCAACCGACTGCCTGGGCTGAGCGAGCCGGGAACGTTCTCCATCCAGTTGCCGAAGTTGACCAAGCCGGCGTTGTAGAACAGCACCGGTTGGAACCAGTTGATCAGGGGGTCGTGCCACCATGCGATCGCCGACCCGATCACGACGGCGGCCTCGACGCAGAGTTGACGCTCGCGCAGGCTCTTGCGGACGACGTAGACGATCGCGCCCAGAGCCAGTATCGGGCAGGCGATCTGGAACGCGGTGATCGCCAACTGGGTGCCAGCAGGGATCGGATCGGGACCCGGATCCACCGGACTCGCGTTTCCCGACACGATCCACGAGGTGTAGACGTAGGCGGCGACGGCGACGCACACCGCGCCGACGCTCGACCAGAACAACACCGGCCGAATCGTCTTGATCGGCACCGGTTCGGCCATCGGCTCGACGCGACCGACCTCGTCGGGACTCTTGAGATCCGTCACTGCAACGCCTCCTTTGGCGACGACCTACCAAAGATGACAGTTCACTGTCACAGTGTCAACGCCCCGCGTGGGAATGCCTGCGCCGCCTACCGGTACAAACGGTTCATGAGCGCCGCGGTCTCGAGATCGTCGACGGCCGAGCATGCCCGGCGAAACGCTGCGTCGGTGTTCTGCTGCGCCTGCAGGCCCGGCCAGTTGACGGTCATCGCCGTCGCGTCCCACGCCTCAGCCGCGAAGAGCCGGTACCGCTCGAACGCGGCGTCCTGACTTGGCACCTCGTCGATCCCGCCCGCCCGCAGACCCTCCAGGTAACGGGCGATCAGCTCCCTTTCGTGGACACGACGGAGCTCGGGCTCCAGGCCGGTCGTCATCCAGTAGGACACCTCGCGGAGTCCCGGTCCTCGCCAAATCACCTGCCAATCCAGCAGGCCCGATCGACCGTCCGGCCAGGCGAACGTGTTACCCAGATGCGAGTCACCGTGCAGCAGAGTCAGTGGCCCCGACTCGAACTCGCGGTAGTACGCCTGCGTGTGACGATCGAGCGCCACCGCCACCGCGCGGACCGCCGGAGTCACCTCGGGGCGGTCCCGCCGCAACGCGCCGCGGCGACCGCGGGCGTAGAAGCGCTTCAGCACGCCGTATCCCGTTCGAGTGCTCCAGGTTCGGACCCAGGACAGCTCCCGAGTCAGCCGCGGGCTCTCCCAGAATCGCGCGTGCAGTGTGGCGAAGGCGTCGATGAGCCCTTGCGCGTGCGCGATGTCGCAGTCGTCGGCCATTGCGTAGGGGCGCCCGCCGGCGGCGACGATGTCGTCGAGCACGATCAGGAACCGTGCACCCACCCCGGCACGGGCATACCAGGCGTGCGGAGCGACTCCTTCGAGTTCGGCCGCCACCTGGTTGTAGAAGCGGACCTCGTTGACGGCCATGCCCAACGCCGCCACCATGGTGCGGTTCTTGGCAGACAGAGGAGTGCTCTTGACGAAGAGGTCGGCCGGAAGCCCCGCCGCGCGGCCTGCCGCGTTCCACTGGACGGCCAGGCGCCGGCGGTCGGTTGTGCCCGTCGTGCCGTCCAGAGGTGAAATCCGCTGCGCCACAGCGCTGGGCGTCGTATTGGTGAGTTGGTTCGTCAGCCATCCGGTCGTGACCTCCGCGGCGGACGACGCGCTTGTCCCTGGCACCTTCGGCAGGACCGCAGCCACCAGTTCGCCCGCCGCGGTGAGGTTGACTCGGGCGCTGCGCCACAGTTCGCGGGCGGTCATGTGAGCGGTGCTTCCACAGCGGCAGCCTCATTCCGGGGTAGGTGACAACCGGGCATATGGTGAACTAGGTTACACAAGTACAGAGTGAGCTGGGTTACATAGGTTTGGGGAGTAGCGATGCCTTTCGCCGCGTCGGATCTGGTGCCACCGGCAACCCTCGATCCCTCCGGGGTGTGGTTCTTCAACTGGGTCATCCCGATCGCAGGCGGCATCTTCATCGTTCTGGCGGTCGCCGATGCAATCCGCCGGCGCCGCCTGACCTGGGGATTCCTGTTCCTGTTCAACAGCCTTGCGGTGTACTGGATGGAGACCATCGGCGACTGGGGCCAGATGCTCTTCTACAGCCCCGCCTTTGCCGAACACCACCTACTCGAGTGGCTGCCGCTCAAAACGCCGAACGATCCGCTATTCATGCCATTCGCCTACGCGGTGTACTGGGGTGTGCACGCACTCCTGGTGCTGTGGCTGAGCCAATGGGTGTCCTCGAAGTTCGGTTGGAGCATGCTGAAATCCATGGTGGTGCTTGCGATTCCGGTCAATTACATCTGGGACTTCGCTGTCGAGGGCACCGCTACGGCGATGGGATGGTGGACCTACGATACCGGCATCGGGCCCGTTCTCGAGTGGGGCAACGGCGGTCGCATCACATTGCTCTGGACCATCGGCATCATGTGCGTGTGGCCCAACCTGATCGCGTACTGGGCAGGCAAACCCCCCATTCGTGGCCTGAATCATTTCGAGCGATTTTGCCGATTGGATCGCTTCACCGTTCCGAAGGCGTCGTCGCGCCCCTCCGACGACATCGCGGGTCCTGGCGAGATTGCCGTGGCCACCAAGCGGGTGCAGTTGACCAAGCAGCAACAATTCGATGACTACCTCAACTACGAGGTCACCATTCCGCGATGGCGGTTCGAGCTCATGCGGTTGGGCGCCTGGTTCATCGTCTTCCAGGTCAGCTTCTTCGTGTTTCTGGTCATCCCGCTCGTGGTGATGCGCACGGTCGCCGGTGCCGACAGCCCCTACATTCCCTGATCCGAAAGGCGCCCAGCATGAAAGACCTGCCTGCCGAGTTCTTCCTTCCGCCACAGACCGACGCTGCGCTGAGGAAGGAAACCATAAGGCTGGTCGCAGGATGCGTCGCGTTCATCGTGATCCTCGGCATCATCGTGGCGCTCACGCAGGGCATCGTCATCACGGTGTGACGTGTCTGGAGTACACCTCGGCGAGGAAGTGCTCGACTGCCACCGCGGCGTGCCCGGCGCGCGCCGAGCCGAAGGTGTCGAAGGCATGCTGAGCGAAGGGCAGCTCGGCGTAGACCACCGGTTGGGCACTGACCGCGCGAAGCCGGTCGACGAAGCTGCGGGCCTGCACCACCGGGATGAACGAGTCATTGCGGCCGTGCAATACGAAGAACGGCGGGGCGCCAGGACCGACGTGGGTGATCGGTGACGCGGCGGCGTAGACGTCGGGCACCTCGCGACGTGGCTGCTTGACAACCAGGCGTTCCACGAACGGCACCATCATCGCGTGCAGTCCCCGGTCTGTGCGAGTGAAGTCGTACACGCCGTAGAACGGGATCGCCGCCTGCACGGATGTGTCGGCATCCTCGAAGCCCGGCTGCCACCCCGTGTCGTGGGCCGTCAACGCGGCCAGCGCTGAGAGGTGCCCACCCGCCGAACCACCCGTCACCGCGACGAAGTTCGGGTCTCCCCCATACTCGGCAATGTTGGCCTTCACCCAGGCGATCGCCCGCTTCACGTCGACGATGTGGTCGGGCCACGTGTTCTTCGGGCTGAGCCGGTAGTTGACCGACACGCAGATCCATCCGAGTTCGGTCAGGTGACTCATCAACGGATGTGCCTGCCCGCGCTTGTTGCCCGTCGCCCATGCGCCGCCGGGAATCTGCACGAGAACTGGCGCGCCACCGGCGCGATCGAGGTCGGGACGGCGCCAGACATCGAGGTGGTTGGCGGTCCCGTGCGGGCCGTAGGCGATGTCCGCTTCGTGCGCATAGTCGCGGTATACCCGCGCCATTCGGATCAGACCGGGTTGCTTGGCCAGTCCGTCGCTCGACGTCGGCCGCTCCCAAAGACCTGTTGAGTCGGTACGACGATTGGTCCCCAAGCCCTCGTCCAAGGCTGCGGTCAGCGGCGAGTCGGCCCGCCTGCCCACCTGGTTCAGTCCGAGCAACCCAAGACACGAAGCGGCCCAGAGCAGTCCGGCCATGCGTCGGGACCGTGGCGGTGCGGCAGCGGCGAGTAGACCCACCGCCCCGGTCTGCGCCAACAGGGTTTGCAACGGCAACTCGGTGGCGACGACGCCGGACATCATGGCGAGCACCGAGGAATAGCCGCGGTCGGACAGCGGACGGTATCCGTTGACCGTCGCCACCGCCCCAACGACCGCAGCCGCCCCCGCAGCTCCGGTGCAGGCCTTCCGTCCGAGCGACATGTCGATCACCTTTCGTGCACAGCGGCCGAGGCGGCTTCCCGAGGGACCTCAGCCTCATCTAACATAAGTGTCACTTCTACCGGAGGTACGGACGTGACGTCAGAGCGGCTGGTTGTCTGCGCAAGCCACAGCCCTGGCAAGGAACGCGATGTCGAGCACGCCTTCGGGCTCCAGTTCCGCTCGGCGCTGGCGGCCGCGGCCGAGCGCGTGCGGCGCTTCGATCCCGACGTGGTGATGGTGTTCGGCGGAGATCATCGCCGTGCGTTCCGCCACGTGGTGCCCGCTTTTGGCGTCGCGCTGTCCGCATCGATTCTGGCCGAAGGCGGCCACCCGGCCGGCCGTCTCGACGTGCCCTCCGACCTGGCGCGACGGCTGTGCGAACACCTCCTGTCGGCCGGGTTCGACGTCGCCGCGTGCCGGGAAATCGGATTGGATCACGCGTTCGCCCAACCGGTTCGGGACCTCCTCGGCGAGCTGGCGATCAAACCGGTCATCCCGGTCCCGGTGAACTGCGCCACCGCTCCCCTTCCCACCGGACGCCGGGTTGCGGACTTCGGCGCCGAGGTCGGCCGGTTCCTCGACGGCATCGATGAGCGGGTCCTGGTGATAGGCACCGGGGGGCTGTCGCATTCGCCGCCGAGCCTGGAGGTCGACGCCTACGACCTCAGCGACGAAGACCGGGCGAGGATCATCGCCGAGGGGATGGCGGACGCGCGTACCAAGATCCGCCCCGACTGGGACACCGAAGTGCTGGACGCGATGTCGAACTGGGATGTCGCGGCGCTGACTCGACTCGTCGACACCGCGCACGAACGTGCGGGTGCGGGCGCAAACGAGGTCAGGACCTGGGTGGCCGCGGGCGCCGCGGGCGGTGGTCGGCCCGTCACACCGCTGGTCTACGAGCCGGTGCCGGAATGGATCACGGGGATGGCGGTCGCCACTTCGGCGTGACCGAGTCGGCCCGCGCAGGCACCGGCAGTGGGGCGGGCGTCCGCGAGAACAGCGGTGCGGGCGCAGGCTGGCGTACCCCGTCGACGTGGACGAACACGTTGCGCGCCTGCAACTGCGGATCGTCCATCGCTTCGGCCGCGCTCAGCACCGGGGTGACACACGCGTCGCTACCGGAGAACACCCGCGACCAGTGGTCACGGGGGTGCCGCCGGAACCGGTCCGACAGCGTATCGCGCATCGCCGACCAACCGGAGCGGTCCCGTTGCGCGCTCAGCGTGGCCGGGTCGATCTCCAGAAGCCGCAGCAGTTCGGCGAAGAACTCCGGCTCCAGCGCTCCGACGGCGACGTATCCACCATCCGCGCACTCGTAGGTGCAGTAGAACGGCGCCGAGCCGTCGAAGACGTTGGCGCCCCGCTCGTCTGACCACCGGCCATCGGCCCGCATCGCCCACAGCACATGGCCCAGTAGCGGGGCGCCGTTGACGATGGCGGCGTCGATCACCTGGCCGCGCCCGGATGCCTGCCGTTCGATCAGGGCGGCGAGCACGCCGAGCACCGCGAACAACGAGCCGCCGCCATAGTCGCCGAGCAGGTTGAGCGGAGGCGCAGGCGGGCGGTCCGCGGGACCCATTGCGTGCAGTAACCCGGTGAGGCCGATGTAGTTGATGTCGTGGCCGGCCTGGCGGGCGCGGGGGCCGGTCTGTCCCCAACCCGTGACGCGTGAATAGACCAATCCTGGATTGCGGCCGCAACATTCGTCGGGCCCAAGGCCGAGTCGTTCGGTGACGCCAGGGCGGAATCCCTCGAGGAGAACGTCCGCTCCGTCAATCAGTTCGCGGACCTGGTTGAGGTCGCCGACGTCCTTGAGATCGGCGACGACGATCCGGCGGCCGCGCAGTTGCGCACCGCCGGCCGGGCGTCCCGGGCGCTGTACCCGCATCACGTCGGCGCCAAGGTCGGCGAGCAGCATAGCGGCGTGCGGGCCGGGGCCCATGCCGGCCAGTTCGACGACCTTGACGCCCGCCAAAGGGCCGGCCGACACCGGCGGCGAGGCATCTCCCACACGGCCAGCCTAACGCCTATCTGACAGACTGTGCATATTAGAATGGCGCTTCGTTGTGGAATTCTGCACACTGATACCTTTCATCTGACATATGCGTCACTAATATGAGAGGACCCAATGACCGATGCGCCGCTGGCGGGCATCACCGTCGTGAGCCTCGAGCAAGCGGTCGCGGCGCCGTATGCGACACGGCAGCTCGCCGACCTCGGCGCGCGGGTGGTGAAGATCGAGCGCCCGCAGGGCGGTGACTTCGCTCGTGGTTATGACCATGCGGTGCACGGTGAATCGAGCTACTTCGTGTGGCTCAACCGCGGCAAGGAGTCGCTAACTCTTGACCTCAAGCATCCCGACGGCCGCCGCATCGTGCACCGTCTGCTGGAGAGTGCCGACGTGCTGGTACAGAACCTGGCGCCGGGCGCCGCGGCACGGATGGGCCTGGACGCCGACGCGGTGGCCCGCGATCATCCGCAGACCATCACCGCTACGATCAGCGGCTACGGCCAGGACGGCCCGTGGCGCGACCGCAAGGCCTACGACCTGTTGGTGCAGGCCGAGGCCGGGTTGCTGTCGGTGACGGGCTCACCAGCCGAGGTAGCGCGTACCGGCGTGTCGATCGCCGACATCGCCGCGGGCATGTTCGCCTTCTCCGGGATCCTCACCGCGCTCTACACGCGCGCGACGACCGGCGCGGTGCGGCCGGTGTCTGTGTCGTTGTTCGACGCCCTGGTGGAATGGATGTCCCAGCCGCTCTACTATGGCCGCTACGGCGGGACCCGGCCGGCACGCACGGGTGCGCGGCATCCGACGATCGCGCCGTACGGTCCCTTCACGACCGGTGACGGAGGCACGGTGCTGCTCGCCGTGCAGAACCCGCCCGAATGGCAACGGTTGTGCGAGATCGTCTTGGACAGACCGGATCTCGTCGATGATTCGCGGTTCGCCACCAACCCCGATCGGGTAACGCATCGCGACGAGTTGGAGTCGATCCTCACTGCCTCCTTCGAGCGATTGGGCGCCGAGCAGCTCGAGGAGCGGCTGCAGCGCGCCGGCGTGGCGCATGCGCGGATGAACGACGTCGCACAGCTGTGGCAGCATCCGGTGCTCGTCGGCCGCGACCGGTGGCACGAGATTCAGACCCCCGGCGGTCCTGCCGGCGCGCTGGCGCCGCCCGCTGCCCTGGCCGGCGTCGACCCGCTGATCGGTGACGTGCCCGCGCTGGGCTCACACAGTCGAAAGATCCTGCGCGAGTTGGGATATTCGGCGCAGGCGACCGACGACCTCATCGCCAAGGGTGTCACGACGGAGTAGCGCGACCAAAGAACCCGCGCCTGATGCACGTCATCAACAACTCGATGACCTGGTCGTCGCCGATCGGCTTGGGCAGATCGAGCGCAGCCTGCGGCACCCGAGTGACGAGGGCGCGCAGGATCAGTGCCGAGACCACCGGGTCGAACGGATACGCACTCGGTCCGCGGAGCAGCATCCTGGCCGCACCGATGTCCATCAGCACCTGGCCGTTCTCGCCGATGCCGACGATCGTCGGATCATCGGTGGTGCCCTCGGCCCACGCCTCGATGCAGCCGGAGTACCTGTCGTAGAACTCGACGTAGGTGGCCAGCCAGTGCTGCAGAGTCGACTCGTCGGCCACCGGATCCACATGGGTGATCCGTTCAGCGAACGCCTTTCCGGCCCCGTAGATCTCGGCGGCAACGGCGGCGAGCAGGTCTTGCTTGTCACTGAAGTACTTGTAGAAGGTGCCCCGCGCGACGTCGGCGGTCAGGACGATGTCGTCGACACTCGTGCTGCGGTACCCACGCGCGCGGAACTGGGAAGCGCCGGCGTCGGCCAGAGCGGTGACGGTCCTGACGGCACGCGTGCTCAGGGCGGCGGTGCGCTCGCTGACGGACAGCCCTTCGACGTCCGGCGCCGCGGGCACCTCGACCGCGTCGACGTCGGCCGCAGGGTTGGTGCTGGAGTGCAGACCCAGAGACGTCAGCACCGACGACGGGGTATCGGGGAACAACACCAGCTGAAGGAAGACCGACAGCGTGTCGACCGCGTCCTTCGGGCTGCGCCCGTAGGCGCGGTCGGTGTGTACGAACAGGTTGATGCGGTGCACCAGCGCGGTCATCGTCATGGCCGCGACCTCGGGATCCATACCCTGAAGGCCCGACGCGGCGAGCCGCTCGGCGACGCGGTGGTTGTAGCTGCGCACGAATCGGGTGATCTCAGGACGCACCTTGGTGTCCGACGACGCGATCGCCGTCCACTGCACGAACATCGTGGAGTACTTCTCGAACACCCAGCTCCACTCGCCCAACCACCAGTTCAGGTTGTCGAAGCCCACCTCGTCCGGTCCGAGGGGACCGATGCGCCGGGCCACCCGGAACAACGCGCTGCCGCACTCGTTGAGCAGCTCCAGGAAGATCTCGTCCTTGCCCTTGAAGTACTGATACAGCGTGGCCCGGGACACGCCGGCGGCCTTGGCGATGGCGTCGACCGACGTGTCGAAGTACCCCAGCCGGCCGAACAGCTCCAGTGAGACCTCGGTGATCCGGCTGCGCGTCGTGGCGCCGCGTGCGCCGATGGCTGGGCTGGACGGGCCGTAACTGGCCCTGCGGACGATCGAGGCTTCGGACATGGTCGTTTAAGCCTATGGCCGATCCGGGCCACCCGCGTCGCGCTGGGGCGCGTTTCGCGGGATGAGAAACTCCGCGGTGCCGGTGATCGCGACTCCGCCGGTCTGACGCTTCGCGCTCAACTCCACGCTCACCCGGTCGGCGTCCGGCTCCACGGACACGGCGGTTACGGTGCCCACGCAGGTCAGCACGTCACCGGGCCAGACCTGCTCGCGGAAGCGGACCCCGAAGCGGCGCACGTTGCGTGCGCCCAGCCAGTCGGTGGCGAACCCGGCCAGCAGCGCCGCGGAGAGCATTCCCTGAGCGAACACCGACGGATAGCCCGCGGATCGCGCGAGTTCGTCGTCGTAGTGCATGGGATTGAGGTCCCCGGACGCGCCCGCGTAGCGGACGAACATATGGCGGGTCTGCGGACCGAACTCGTGGGGCGGCGCCTGGACGCCGACGCACAGCGCGGTGGTCGCGGTCATCGTGGGGCCGTCATCGCCGCGCCGCAGTTTCGATGAACGTGGCCTTCGCTTCGGCCACCAGATCGCCTGCAGCGTCGCGGTATTCGGTGACCACCGTGGCAAAGCGCATCGTCCCGCCACGCTTGCCGGGTTTGGCGAACCGCTCGACGATCCGTTCCTGCGCTGTGAGGACCTCGCCGGCGGCAGGCAGGTCGCCATGGAAGACGAACTCCTGCTCGCCGTGCAGGAGGCGCTTGCGGTCGAAGCCCACGTTGACCCGCACGCCCGGCGGCGCCCACCGAGCGGCGCTGGTCAGAAACGTCGGCGGGATGATCGCGTCCGGACCGCGATAGGCGGGATCGTCGCACAGCATGGAGTCGGCGAATTCGGCGATCTTGCCGCGCTCGACGACCACCTCCCATGGCTGTCCCACGCTCAGGTCGGCGTCGCTGTCGGACGATGCACTCATAGTGACCAATAGTGTCAGAAAAACTTCCCCACGGAAACCGAAACCCTGCTTCACCACAAATGGGCAGCTTGTCGAAAGATGACATCAATGCCAGAATCGGTGGCTGTGACCGAGTTGGTGGGCGAGTTGGCGGCGAGCTACGTCGCAGGCAAATGGGTGACCAGCGCGCACGCCGAGACGCTGGACGTGACGTCGCCGACCACCGGCGAGGTGCTGGGCATCGTGGGTGTCGCGGGCCGTGGCGAGGTGGATGCCGCTGTGGCGGCCGCCCGCTGTGCGTTGCACTCGTGGACGCAGACCTCTCCCGCCGATCGGGGCGCCGCGCTGGGGCGGCTGGCCGACGCGCTGACCGCGCGCAAGGGCGAACTGGCCGACCTGACCACCGCCGAAATCGGGTCGCCGCGATCCTGGAGCACCTTCGGTCAGGTCATCACCGCGGCCGGGGTGCTGCGCGCGTACGCCGCCATCACTCCCGACCATCCCTTCACCGCCACCCGTCCCTCCGTGACCGGCGGCACCGTGGCTGTGCGACAGGTCCCCGTCGGCGTGGTTGGCGCGATCGTCCCGTGGAACACGCCCCTGTTCATCGCCGCATTGAAGCTCGGTCCCGCTCTGGCTGCGGGCTGCACGGTGGTGCTCAAGCCCGCGCCCGATGCGCCGCTCGAATTCGGCGTTCTGATGGAAGCGGTCGAGGAAGCCGGAATCCCCGACGGCGTGGTCAACGTCGTCAACGGCGGCGCCGCCACAGGCGAAATGCTCACCGATCATCCGGACGTGGACAAGGTCAGCTTCACCGGATCGACCGCCGTTGGGGCCAGGATCGCCGCGTCGTGCGGTTCCCGGATCCGCCGCTGCAGCACCGAACTGGGTGGCAAGTCCGCGGCCATCGTGCTGCCCGACGCACCGCTCGAGAAGACGGTGCCCGGACTGGTCAGCGGCGTGATGGGCAACAACGGCCAACTGTGCGCCGCGCTCACCCGCATCCTGCTGCCGCGCAGTCGCTACGACGAATTCGTCACCGCCCTGACCACCGCGGTGGCCGGGCTGACCGTCGGTGATCCCGCCGACCGGGCCACCGCCATCGGTCCACTGATCAACGAGGCCGCGCGCGACAAGGTGGAGGGATTCCTCCTGCGGGCCCGCGACGAGGGCGCCACCGTGCTGACCGGCGGCCAGCGACCCGACCGCCCAGGGTGGTTCGTCACCCCTGCGCTCGTCGAGGCCACCAATGACATGGAGATCGCCCGCGAAGAGGTCTTCGGACCGGTCGCGGTCGTCATCGCCTACGACGATGCAGGTCCGGATGACGCCGCGGAGGCGGTCGCCATCGCCAACGACTCGCGCTACGGGCTGGTCGGCGCGGTGTGGTCAGCCGACGAGGACCGCGCCGCGGCCGTGGCTACGCAACTGCAGGTCGGGTCGGTGGCGGTCAACTCGACCGCCGTACTCGACTTCGGCAGCCCGTTCGGCGGTTTCAAGCAGTCCGGCATCGGCCGCGAGGGCGGCCCCGAGGGCATCGCCGGCTTCGTGGAATACCAGTCCATCATCCGCTGAGCCGGAAGGGATCAAATGCAGACGCAGGCAGCGGTCCTGTTCGAACGCAACACACCGTGGTCGATCGAGACCATCGAGCTCGATGCGCCGAAGGCGACCGAAGTGCTGGTCGAACTGCACGCCTCGGGCATGTGCCACTCCGACGACCATCTCGTCACCGGCGACATGCCGATCCGACTGCCCTGCATCGGCGGGCACGAAGGCGCGGGCGTGGTGAAGGCCGTCGGCGAGCACGTGTCGTGGCTGGTGCCCGGCGACCACGTGGTGTTCAGCTTCATTCCGTCATGCGGCCGGTGCCCGTCGTGCTCGACCGGGCATCAGAGCCTTTGCGACCTCGGCGCAAAGATCTACTCGGGCATGCAGATTCACGACGGCACCGCGCGGCACCATCTCGGTGACGAGGACCTCGCGCTCGCCTGCGGCGTCGGTTCGTTCGCGCACCACACCGTCGTCCACGAGGCCAGTTGCGTCAAGATTCCGGAGCACTACAAGTTGGAGACGGCTTGCCTGCTCGGCTGCGGTTTCATCACCGGCTGGGGATCTGCCGTCTACGCAGCGGACGTAAGGCCCGGTGACACCGTGGCGGTCGCGGGCGTCGGAGGCATCGGCGCCGCGGCAGTGCAGGGCGCACGTCTGGCCGGCGCCCGCACGATCACCGTCATCGACCCGTCGGAGTACAAGCGCGAAGAGGCCGTGAAGATGGGTGCGACCCATACGGCGGCGGACTGGACGGAAGCAAAAGGCGTTGTCGCCGAAGCGACCTGGGACCGGGGCGTCGACAAGTTCATCTGCGCGATGGGCGTCGGTGACGGTCGACTGGTCGGCCAGGCCCTGGCCATGACGGCCAAGCGCGGCAGGCTGGTGGTCACCAACATCCATCCGATGCTGGAACGCGACATCCGGGCCAACCTGATGGATCTGACCTTGACCGAGAAGCAGATCATCGGAACCCTCTACGGCTCGGGCAATCCGCGCGCGGACATCCCGAAGATCCTCGAGCTGAGCAGTGCCGGACAGGTGGACCTGGACGCGATGGTCACCCGCACCTACCCGCTGGAGAAGGTCAACGACGGCTACGCCGACATGCACGCAGGTGCCAACATCCGCGGCGTGCTGGTGTATCCGCCGGCCGAGGCGGCACTCGGCTGATCGCCTCGAACGTCGTAGCCTTGAGCGCTATCTCAACGCAAGGAGCTAGGGCTGAACCGGCTCCCAGCCACCACCCGCGGCCGACCGGTGCGCGGCGTCGATCACCGCGAGCGAGAGAAGTCCGTCCTCGAACGTGGCCGCGCCGCTCGGCGCGCCGTCGAACGCAGGCAGCCAGTCCTGCAGCATCAACGCCATGGCCCGGCTGGCATGGCCAGCAAGACCTCCCGGCAACTGTTCGGGGTGCGCGGGCTCGCGTTCGTCCACCGTCAGCGGACTCAGCCCGTCGTCGGCGGCGGCGCCGAGACTATATGCCGCGGAACGCAAGTCGCCGTCGCCGATGATCGTGCCGTCGGACCCGAACAGCTCAAGGCGGTAATGGTCGGCGTGAGCGCCCATGACCGAGAGGCTCAGGATGACGGTTACCCCGGATTCCATCCGCATCAGTAACGCCGCGGTGTCGTCGGCGGTGACGTGCAGCGTCCCGCCGTCGGGCAGTTCGCGAACCGGATCGCTGGTACGGACTTCCGCGCACACCGACACCGGCCGGCCGAGCAGGCTGCACAGGAAGTCCAGGTCGTGCACCAGCATGCCCGCCAGGTATCCACCGCCCTGCTCGCGGTCGTACATCCAGTGGGCCTGAAGTGGATGGCTCGGGTGCCAGTAGGACGCGCTGCGGCTGACCCGCGCGAGGTACTGGGTGCCGAGGAATCCCGAGCGCACCCGATCCGCGACGGCCAACCAGTCCGGGTTCCACCGGTTCTCGAAGCAGCACGCCGTTGGCACGTCGGCTTCGGTGGCGGCGCGCACCATGTCGCGGGCCGCGTCGAGGTCGCCCGCGAGGGGCTTCTCGCACAGCACCGGCTTGCCCGCGGCCAGCGCCGCCAACGTCATGTCGTGATGCAGCACGGTGGGCGTCGCGACCGAGATGACGTCGAGATCGTCGCGGGTGACGAACGACTCCCAATCGGTCGAGGTCTCTTCGATGCCCAGCTTGGTGGCCACCCGTTCCAACCGCTCGGGGGTGCGCGCACAGAGCGCGACGGGCTCGAAGCCCTTCGCCGCCCGGAAGCCGGGCACCTGCACGTGTGCACCCCACCCCACGCCGATGATGCCGACCCGTACTGTCATGTGCCCTCCTCGATCCGTTGGCCCACCGGTCCCGCACTAGTGACACTAATGTTAGATTCCCGCCGAGCTCAAGGGTGCCGGTTCGACGCATTGGTAGATATGCGCCGGTACCCCAACATTGCCTAGAAGTGACATGAGTGCCAGAATCGGATGTTGTGAGCGCGACCGACATCGACGAGCAGCAGTTTGCACCGCTGATCGACTTGCAGTGGTGGCAGGAGCGCCCGGCAGACCGGACGGAGCTCTACCGGCGTCTTCGCGACGCGGGCGGACCGGTGTTCGTCCGAACCAACCGGCCCGGGTCACCGCGAGTGCGGGGGTTCTGGGCGGTCGGTTCGCACCGCGACGTCTCCGACATCAGCCGCAGGCCCGCCGACTTCAGTTCCGGTCAGGGCACCCAGATCTTCGACCAGACCGCCGAGATGCGCGAGTACCGCGGCTCCATCATCGACATGGACGATCCCGAGCACATGCGGCTGCGCAAGATCGTCTCTCGCGGCTTCACCCCCCGCATGCTCGCCGAGTTGCGCGGGCTGGCCGAGGAGACCACCGCCGAGATCCTCGACGAGATGCCGCGTTCAGGTGAATGCGACTTCGTCTCCGCCTTCGCCACGCTGCTGCCGCTGCGCATCATCGACAACATGCTCGGCGTTCCACGCGAGCACGAGCAGTTCATCCTGCGCGCGACCAACGTCGTGCTCGGCGCCTCGGACCCCGAATATGTGCCCGACCAGAGCGTCGCGGGCATCGAGGCAGCGGTCACCGACA
>NZ_JAVRPS010000621.1:0-3588 GCF_032162105.1 Mycobacterium sp.
GAGCGCCGCGGCGAGTATCTCGGTGACACCGTTCAGGTGATCCCGCACATCACCGACGAGATCAAGAGCCGGATCCTGGCGATGGCGCAGCCGGACGCCGACGGGAACCGTCCCGACGTGGTGATCACCGAAATCGGTGGCACCGTCGGCGACATCGAGTCCCTGCCGTTCCTGGAGGCCGCCCGACAGGTGCGCCACGAGGTCGGCCGGGACAACGTCTTCTTCCTGCACGTCTCCCTGGTGCCGTACCTGGCGCCGTCGGGTGAGTTGAAGACCAAGCCCACCCAGCACTCCGTTGCCGCGCTGCGCAGCATCGGCATCTCGCCCGATGCGCTGATCCTGCGGTGTGACCGCGACGTGCCAGAACCGCTGAAGAACAAGATCGCCCTGATGTGCGACGTCGACATCGACGGCGTGATCTCGACGCCCGATGCGCCGTCGATCTACGACATCCCCAAGGTCCTGCACCGCGAGGAACTCGACGCCTACGTGGTGCGGCGGCTCAACCTGCCGTTCCGCGACGTCGACTGGACCGAGTGGGATGACCTGCTGCGCCGGGTGCACGAGCCGCAGGAGACCGTGCGCATCGCGCTGGTGGGCAAGTACATCGACCTTTCCGATGCCTACCTGTCGGTGGCCGAGGCGCTGCGGGCCGGCGGGTTCAAGCACCGCGCCAAGGTCGAGATCCGCTGGGTGGAGTCCGATGACTGCGAGACCGAGGCGGGCGCCGCGGCAGTGCTGGACGACGTGCACGGCGTGCTGATCCCCGGCGGGTTCGGCATCCGCGGCATCGAGGGCAAGATCGGCGCCATCCGGTATGCCCGGCGCCGTGGTCTGCCGGTGCTCGGGTTGTGTCTGGGTCTGCAGTGCATCGTCATCGAGGCGGCCCGCTCCGTCGGGCTCATCCAAGCCAACTCTGCGGAGTTCGAACCCGACACACCTGACCCGGTGATCTCGACGATGGCCGACCAGAAGGACATCGTCGCGGGCGAAGCCGATCTCGGCGGCACCATGCGCCTCGGCGCCTATCCCGCCGTCCTCGAACCGGGATCCATTGTGGCCGAGGCCTATCAGGACACCGAGGTGTCCGAACGCCATCGTCACCGCTACGAAGTGAATAACGACTACCGCGACAAGATCGCCGAAAGCGGCCTGCGGTTCTCCGGCACCTCGCCAGACGGACACCTGGTGGAGTTCGTCGAGTACGCGCCCGAGGTGCACCCGTTCCTCGTCGGAACGCAGGCCCATCCCGAGCTCAAGAGCAGGCCCACCCGCCCGCATCCGCTGTTCGTCGCGTTCATCGGGGCGGCGCTCGGTTACAAGGCCGCCGAACGGTTGCCGATGGAGATCGCCGAGCAGCGCGCCAACGGAGCCGAACTCACGGAGGATTCGGATCACGCCGTCGGGCAGCGCGTTCAAGAGCCCGTGCACCGTGGGTGAGCACGACTTCGAGGCCGTCGACAGCGAAACCCTCTACGTCGGAAAGATCTTCGCGCTGCGCGCCGACGAGGTGCGGATGCCGGGTGGGGGCACCGCCCGCCGCGAAGTCGTGGAGCACTACGGCGCCGTCGCCATCGTGGCGCTGGACGACGACCGCAACGTCGTGCTGGTGCATCAGTACCGCCACCCGGTCGGCCGTCGGCTGTGGGAACTGCCTGCCGGGCTGCTGGACATGGGCGACGAGCCGCCGGACGCCACCGCAGCGCGCGAACTCGAAGAGGAGGCGGGCCTGGCCGCCGGGCAATGGCGAGTCCTCGTCGACGTGATCTCCGCGCCCGGCTTCAGCGACGAGAGCGTGCGGGTCTTCCTGGCCACCGGGCTGACCGACGTCGGGCGGCCCGAAGCGCACGACGAGGAAGCCGACCTGACGGTGAAGCGGGTGCCGTTGGACGACGCCGTCCGCATGGTGTTGGCCGGCGAGATCGTGAATTCGCTTGCCGTCGCCGGGATTCTGGCCGCCCACGCGATGGGCGACCCGGAGTCGCTGCGCCCGGCCGACGCGCCGTGGGTGGACCGATCGACCAAGTTCCGGGCCCGCAAGGCCGCACGATGACCACGCCGTCTGCGCTTCGGGCATTGGACGACCAACTCCAGGGCTACCTCGACCACCTGGCCATCGAGCGCGGTGTGGCCGCCAACACGCTGAGCTCCTACCGCCGAGACTTGCGGCGCTACGCCGAGCACCTGATGGTGCGCGGCGTCGACGACCTGCGCGACGTCACCGAACCCGACGTCAGCGAGTTCCTGGTCGCGCTGCGCAAGGGCGACCCCGACACCGGCGCGGCCGCGCTGTCCGCCGTCTCCGCGGCCCGCGCCCTGATCGCCGTGCGGGGCCTGCACCGCTTCGCGGCCGCCGAGGGGCTGACCGATCTCGACGTGGCCCGCGCCGTGAAGCCGCCGACGCCGAGCCGTCGGCTGCCCAAGAGCCTCGCCGTCGACGAGGTGCTCGCGCTCCTGGACGGCGCAGGCGGTGACAGCGAGACCGACGGGCCGCTGACCCTGCGCAACCGGGCCCTGTTGGAGCTGCTGTATTCGACCGGGGCGCGGATCTCGGAGGCCGTCGGCCTCGACGTCGACGACGTCGACACCCACTCCCGGTCCGTCCTGCTGCGCGGCAAGGGTGGCAAGCAGCGCCTCGTCCCGATCGGCAGACCCGCTGTCAGCGCCCTGGACGCCTACCTGGTGCGCGGTCGACCGGACCTCGCCCGGCGCGGCAAGGCCACGCCCGCGATCTTCCTCAACGCCAGAGGTGGGCGGCTGTCCCGGCAGAGCGCCTGGCAGGTGCTGCAGGACGCCGCGGAACGCGCCGGGATCTCGGCCGCCGTCTCGCCGCACACCCTGCGGCACTCGTTCGCGACGCATCTGCTCGAGGGCGGCGCCGACGTCCGCGTCGTGCAGGAACTGCTCGGCCACGCCTCGGTGACCACGACGCAGATCTACACGATGGTCACCGTCAACGCGCTACGCGAAGTGTGGGCCGGAGCGCATCCGCGGGCGCGCTAGCTTCACCCCAAGTATTCGGACTCCAGCACCAGGTCGGGCAGCAGCGTCTGGTACTCCCCGTGGGTCTCGTGCTCGATGGTGTTCCATCGCTTGCCCTGTTCTTCTCGCATGTAGGCGCGGTACTTCGGGGCGCCTGGGAGCTTGACGTTGTCGGCGACGACGATCGAACCGGGGTGCAGCCAGCCGCGGTCGATGATGGCGTGCAGGTCGGTGAGATAGGCGCTCTTGTCGTGGTCGATGAACACGAAGTCGAGGGCACCGGCACCGAAACCGGGCGCGGCGGCCAGCGCGTCAAGGGTCTTGCCGCCGTCGCCGATGGTGCCGACGACGCAGGTGACGCGGTCGCCGACCCCGGCATGCTGCCAGATCCGCCGCGCATTCGCGGCGTTGGCTTCGGCCAGTTCGACGGAGAACACCGCGGCTTCCGGCGCGGCGCGGGCGATCCGCAGGGCCCCGTAGCCGACGTAGGTCCCCAGTTCCAGCGCGAGCGTCGGGTTCGCCCGCGTGACGGCTGCGTCGAGCAGGGCGCCCTTCTCATCGCCGACGTTGATCAGAAAGGACTGCTCGTAGGCAAATTCGTCGATC
>NZ_JAVRPS010000622.1:0-3754 GCF_032162105.1 Mycobacterium sp.
CAGACCGTCGACGCCGGAGCGGGCGCTCTCTTCTTGGAGCCGAGTCGCGCAGTCCACGACGTCGGACTCCGGTGTGTGCGCGCAGAAGAACCTCTCCCTTGCCATCTGAGGGGTGCTGACATAAGCCAATGACTTACCCGTGATCGAGATCTTCGTGAATTGCCATGGGTGCCGCTTGATCCACCGCAGGCCGGAGCCGAGAAAACCCCGCGGAGGAGTGGACGCGATCAGAACGCCGACAGGAGCGTCGCGCGACTCCAGATACTTCTGGACGATGAGGCCGCCCATGGAGTGTCCGATGACCACTGGTGGTCGTGGCAGGCCGTCGGCAACCAGGGTGACGTCCTCGACGTAGTCGGCGACCGAACAGGTGCGCAGCGGCTTCGCAGTCGGGCTGCTTCCGTGGCCGCGCAGGCTCAGGGCCAGCGCGCGATAACCCTTGGCTGCGAAGAAGTCGAGAAAGTGCTCATCCCAGCACCACGCTGCGTGCCAGGCTCCGTGGACGAAGAGCAGAGGGACGGGGTGGCATTCGCCGCCAGACCCCTTGTCGATTACCTCGAGCATGTCGCCCTGCGACCGGATGTTGGTGCCGACACGCAGGGAGTCGTCAGCCGGAGGCCGGCTCTTCCTCTGCTCTGGCAACTTTCAGAGCCCTTCTGGGTAGGGTTTCCTTGAGCAATGGCAACGTATCACCCGGGGCTGTCCGTCGTCTGCCGACGACTCGCCCGCGCTAGCCGGTCCACCGTGAAGATGTGGTGGCTGGTGTCGACATGACGGCGATCATCGACGCGAATGGGAGCGGTGAGCATGGACGGATTTCGTTTCGGCATCCTCGATGGGCTGGTCAACTCACGGTTGTCGGCGAGCATGCTCCCCCGGGCAAGTTACCTGACTGCCGCCGCGGCGGGTGCCGACTCGTTTTGGGTTGGCGACCACCTGAACTCGTTGATACCGCGCTCGCTTGCAACACGTGAGCATCTGGGCGTTGGGGTGAAGGTGGTGCCCAAGGTCGACGCCATCCTTGAACCGTGGACGATGCTTGGACACCTCGCCGCGAGGAGCCGGGTTCGCCGGCTTCGACTTGGCGTGTGCGTCACCGATGCCAGTCGCCGCACCCCGGCGGTCACGGCGCAGGCGGCCGCGACGCTGCATCTGCTCACCCGGGGCCGTGCGATCCTCGGCATCGGTGCCGGGGAACGCGAGGGCAACGAGCCCTACGGAGCCCAGTGGTCCAAACCAGTGGCGCGGTTCGAAGAAGGCATCGCCACGATTCGAGCGTTGTGGGATTCGTCCGGGGCGCCTGTGTCCCGTGAATCGCCGTACTTTCCGTTGCGTGACGCCGTCTTCGATCTTCCGCCCTACCGTGGGAAGTGGCCCGAAATCTGGATCGCCGCCCACGGGCCGCGGATGCTGCGGATCGCGGGACGCTACGCCGACGCCTGGGTTCCCTTCGTGCTCTCTCGGCCCACGGACTACGCGCGTGCACTCGAGACGGTGCGCACGGCGGCGTCCGACGCCGGTCGTGGTCCGAGCTCGATCGTTCCTGCGGTAGTGCGCACCGTCGTGACCGGTCGGCATCGCGACGACGTCGACGAGGCGCTGGACTCCGTCCTCGTGAAGGTGTCCGCGCTCGCCGCGCCTGCGGAAACGTGGGCGCGTCACGGTGTTCAGCATCCGCTGGGGACCGATTTCTCCGGCGTGCACGATCTGGTTCCGCAGCTCATCGACGAGCAGACGGCCTTGTCGTATGCGGCGAAGGTCCCGGCGTCACTGATGCGCGAACTTACGTTCACTGGGACGCCCGAGGACGTGCTCGACCAGGTAGCGGAATGGCGCGATCACGGCCTGCGATACCTTCTCGTCATCAACGGCAGCCAACTCAATCCAAGTCTGCGCAAAGGTCTCTCCGCAAGCCTGCCACTCCTCAAGACCCTTCGCGGACTCAAGAAACTGTGAGCTAGTGGCGCGCCCCCGGGCGCTACTCGCTGCCGTCGTGGCCGGCGCTGCCGGTCTTCTCGGTGGCCTTCGGCGGCTCGGTAACCTTCGAGACGGTGGAGCCGTCTTGGTCACGCGGGGAGCCCACCACACCAGCCGGGCGGTCGTGGGCGATGGCGCGTTCGCCGGCGGCCTGGCTCGGGTCCGCCTTGTTGCCGTCAGTGGCGTTGTCATCCTTGGCCACACCGTTCGGCGTGGTGCTCGGCGCGGTGGGCACCTCGACCGATGTGCTTGACGTACGCGCCGTTTGGCTCTCGTCAGGAGTTAACGCCGCCGTCTGCGCGCCCGTGTCCGTGCCCTCAGCCGCGGACTGGGCGGCGTCGGACTCGATGGCGACGCCAGCCTGAGCGTCGTGCGTTGCGTCGGCACGCACGACGTGCGAACCGGTGATCGCCTCCGCCTGACCGTCGTGCTCGGTCCCGGTCGACGCCACCGGTTGTTCCGTGACGACCTGCCGGGCAACGGTGTCGTAGTTCAGTTCGACATCACCCGCCACTGCGGCGGAAGACACGCTCGAGGTCTGCGCAGCCGCCGCACAGCTGGGGCAGAGGTCCTTGAGCAAACCCCTGAAGAAGCTAGGGATCACCGTATCCAGTCCGAGGAAGGGAATGTTTTCGAGCACGAAACTGTCTGGGACAAAGGGATTCCAGATGGTGATGACGGCGTTGACCAAGGCGGGCACGACACTGAGCACATCCGCGGGGGTGACCGTTGCGATCCCGGTTGGCGGTGCCACCAAACCATTGAGCAGACCACGTATCGGCGCCAGCGGATCCACGTGCACCGTTTCGCCGGACCATTCCTCCTCGTACCCGCCGACGGGGTTGATGACGGTGGGAAACGTGTAGCCCGAGATCAATTGCGTCAGTGGCACTTGAAAGAAGCCCTTGAGCAATGGGTACACATCGGGGCATTCGAGCGTGCAATTCGCGTTCATCGGGAGCTCGGCCTCGGCGATGACGTTGAGTGCGTCGCCAAGGGGCACCGATATCGCCGGGAAGGGCAGCAGCACGTTGACCAGCTGCTTCAACATCTCCGGGTTCGCGGTGTCCCAGCCGAAGACGTTGGTCGGGGTGAGCACGAACCAGTTCCCGCTGGCCACCAAGGAGTCCGCGAGCCCGTGCAAGGCCTTGACCTCATTGGCAGGCACGCTGAGTATCGCCTGCAACAGATTCAGCGGGACATTGGCGATGGAGTCGGCGGCCAGCCGTACTGCTGGGCTGGCGACGGGAAAGTCAGGCCGCTGTGGCTCTACCGGCGCGACGGCTATGACGCTGGCACTCAACAGTGCCGCGCTCGCTACGACGTATCGACGTACACCTGCATGCATGTGAGGACCTCACTCGGTTATGTATGTACCCCTTCCCATCTGGGGCTGGAGCTCCGTCGGTCTGGGCGCGCGAGGGTGTCATGCTATCGCGTAGTCGCTCAACGGGAATCGGTCTTGCTGCTTGACGGCGTCGTGCACCGACGTCGGCCGGAAGAGCGGCGCGTCCCCGCTGTGGTTGAACCAGTATGACCGTGAGGTTGCGCAGCTTCCCAGGCGGAACACCGAATCGTCGAGCAGTTCCGTCATCCGATCGAGAAAACGGGCGTTGGCTGCTTCAGTAACCTCGAAGGTTCGGCCACCGCGCCGCTGCAGTTCACCGAACAGCCGATCCATGTGCCGCATCTGGTATCCCACCGTGTTGAACCACGACAGACCGACCCACGCGTAGGGGCTTGCCATTGTCAAGAAGTTCGGGAAGTAGGGCACCGA
>NZ_JAVRPS010000623.1:0-2942 GCF_032162105.1 Mycobacterium sp.
CTGCAGCGCCGCACCGGCCGCCCCTAGCCAGAGGCGGCGGTGCGTCATCCTCGCAGACTCTTCCCGTTGACCTTGCCATTGCAGCAGCTTCCAGCGTGGAGGTCAGTGGTCGGGGACGGCGAGAGGCGTCGACTTCGATGGTGGTCAATTGAGCAGGTCGTACGGCCATTCTGGATTACAGCGCGAAGGCTGCGCTACGCCGTAGGTCGGTCGAGATCGATGGCTCGACGACGACCGTCGTCCAGGGCAAGCGGATTGTCGCCGTGTACGGCAGTGCTGAGTGTGACGTCGACTCGGCGCGGGCCGCGTTGGCACGGGCGAACACAGGACTGGACTACCTGTCGATGCAGGGCTGGCTGGATCTCGGCTACTGATCCGCGTCCTGTGAGAGTCGATCGGTTGGTGCAACCACAGTTACTCGCTTTGATTTCTTTGTCGGACGCCCTGGGTCGAATTCAATGGGGAGAGTTGTGGGCCCGCTTAGCCCAGCCAGCGACTTCCACGGGGCGGGGCCGGTGCGCCGGGCGTGGGGCATTCGCTGGGTGATGACGGTCAGCGCGTCGGTGAGCTCGAGGCGGGCGAGGTGAGAGCCCAGGCAGTAGTGCAGTCCGCCGCCGAAGGTCAGCATGGACGCAGCCCCTGCGCGGGTGATGTCGAGGCGGTCGGGGTCGTGGTAGATGGCGGGATCGCGGTTGGCGGCACCGGTGTTGGCGAAGACTAGTGTGCCAGCGGGGATGTGCACTCCGGCGAGGTCGACGTCCTCGGTGGCGATGCGCAAGGCGACGAAGGCCACCGGCGAGTGGCGCATGAGCTCCTCGACCGCTGTAGGCGTCAGTTCGGGGTGCTGGGCGAGTAGGTTCCACTGGTCGGGGTGGTCACACAGGATGTGCACGGCGGCGGCGAGCTGGTTGCGGGTGGTGTCGGTTCCGCCCAGCAAGAGCGCTGCCACCAGCATGCGTAGTTCGTCGGTGCTGAGGCGGTCGCCGTCGTCTTCGGCGCGGATCAGCTCGGAGATGAGGTCCTCGGTCAGGGTGTGGCGCCGGTGAGCGACCATGTCGCCGATGTAGATGTCGAAGGCCTCCCAGGCGGCCAGGATGGCCTCTGTTTCCGTGGCGGCGTTCCAGCTGAAGGCTTTGAAGATGTCGTCGGCCCAGTCCGAGACGAGCTGCCAGTCCTGCGGTGGCGCGCCCAGCAGGGCGCAGATGATGGGGATCGGGTATTGGCGGGCGATGTCGGCGACGATCTCGCAATGCCCGCGGGTGGTGTGCTGGTCGACGAGTTCGGTGATGACGTCACTGATGGTTGTGTGCAGTCGTGCGGCGGCGCGGGGGGTGAACGCTTTGGACACCAGTCGGCGCAGCCGGTGGTGTTTTGCGCCGTCGACGCTGATGAGGTTGGTGGCGACGCGTTCCCACAGTGGTCCGCTGGTGATGCCTTGGGCGGCCAGAAACATTCCTTTGGGTATCCGAAATCGTGTGTCGCGCAGCACGGCACGCACTAGGTCGTAGGTCAGTAGTTCTGGTCCGTGCGGTCCGAGTGCGATCGGTGCCTGCGCTCGCGCTTGGCCGATGATGTCGTGGGCTTCGTCGGGGTGCTGGGCACGCTCGTAGTCGAGGGTCGGCAGCCCGGCGTCGAACACGTTCGGGCAGCGGGTGGGGCCGATGTTGATGGTCACGTTGGGCTCCTTGCCGGTGTGTCAGTTCGACGATGAGGCCCAGCGCGCGCCGGATCATCGGCCAGAGGTCGTAGATGCGTGCGGTGAGGGTCGTAGATGTGTCCGCCGAACGCGGTAGCGCTGATACGCATATGTGCGGATGTTCGGGGGTCACTGCGGCGGCATGCTGGCTAGCATGAGCGGACATGATTCGCGTGCGGAGACGCCGGCTGGCAACGAGAGCGATCTGGATGTGAGTGCGCAGCTGCCGACGGGAACGGTCACGTTGCTGTTGGCTGACGTCGAGGGCTCGACACGGCTGTGGGAGAACCAGCCCGACGCGATGGCGGCCGCGGTGGCGGTGCTTGATCGCACGGTGTCCGAGGTGGTGACCGTTCACGGCGGGGTTCGGCCGGTCGAGCAGGGCGAGGGCGACAGCTTCGTGGCGGCGTTCGCACGCGCCGGCGATGCGATCGAGTGTGCGTTGGCGTTACAGCAGGCACCGCTGGCACCGATCCGGTTGAGGATCGGCCTGCACACCGGCGATGTTCTGCTTCGCGATGAGGGCAACTATGCGGGCCCGACAATCAATCGCACGGCACGGCTGCGCGACCTCGCGCACGGCGGGCAGACCGTCGTGTCGGGCACCACGGCCGATGTCGTGATTGATCGTCTGCCGACCCATGCCTGGCTGCGGGATTTGGGCACGCATGCGTTGCGTGATCTTCCGCGTCCGGAACGGGTGATGCAGCTGTGCCATCCCGATCTGACGACCGATTTCCCGCCGCTACGGACACGCACGAAGGTTTCCGCGGACCATCTTCCGGTGCCGTTGACGACCTTCGTGGGCCGCGGCGAGCAGGTGAACGACCTCCTGACCACTCTTAGCGGGAATCGGCTGGTCACTCTGACCGGGGCAGGTGGTGTGGGCAAGACCCGGCTGGCGATTCAGGTTGCCGCACAGGCAGTGTCGGATTTTCCCGACGGATTGTGGTACGTCGACCTCGCACCGATCACCGACCCGGCCCTGATGGCCACCACGGTGGCCCGCGCGCTGGGCCTGTCCGATCAGCCCGGACGTTCCACGACGGACACCCTGGTCGGCTTCGTCGGCGACCATCAGATTCTGATCGTGTTGGACAACTGCGAACATCTGCTCGACGCCAGCGCTGCGCTCATCGACGGTCTGTTGGGCGGGTGTCCGCGCCTGACGTTTCTCACCACGAGCCGTGAACCGATCGGCGTCGCCGGCGAGGTCATCCGGCGGGTGCCGTCGCTGTCGCTGGCC
>NZ_JAVRPS010000624.1:0-3898 GCF_032162105.1 Mycobacterium sp.
GACGCCGGTCGACGAATCGTCTTTCGTGTGGTCTGTTCAGGCCGGGCGTGACCGCGACCGTCTTGTGTCGGGATGAACGAGTACTGTTCAAGTGTTGAAGATCTCGTCGCCGATGAGTAGACGCCAAGTGTGAATACGCAGCGTGATTCGCTTCACGATACGTACAATTAGGGTGCACTTACTCTCAAGGGCCAATGGTTGCTGAGCGCATCGCGCCGAGCGGTGGCCGGAACTCCGAGGCGGCCACGGCGCCCATGTCGTCGCTGCTCACAGCGCTAGTCGAGGTAGCGAAACCATCCTGCGAGCTCTGGCGGTCGCGGCCGTCCATGGTCGCTGAAGTTGACCGCAGATGCACCGGCGCAATCGCACGTTTCGTGAACAGTAGACGAATGCGCCGGGCACACGGCTGCCAATCGCACCTCCGTAGTGTCGGCTCGTGCGCCGAATGTCGGCCCGGCGACACCACATTCGCCTTGCTACCCAACCGCGCCAGTAACATCGCCAGCACGTCCAATCACAGTTGAGCGGGAGGATGGCGCAGTGTTCACCGACACCGAGTTGCGCTTCCTCGAGTCGCGCCAGCAGGGTCGATTGGCGACCATCGGACCGGACGACGCACCGCAGATCCATCCGGTGACCTTCTTCGTGAACAGCGACCTGGGATCGGTCGACATCAGTAGTGCCCGATTGCGCGAATCGCAGAAGTACCGCAACGTTCGCCGCGATCCACGGGTGTCGCTGGTCGTCGACGACCCTTCGTTGCCCCTCCGGGGCTTCGATGAACCAAGTGGTCGCGGCTTGGAGGTACACGGCATTGCCGAACTTGCGGAGATATCCGGTGCCGACGTCATCCGCGTTCGACCGGTGCGCCTGGACAGTTGGAACCTCGAAGGTTCCGGCTATCGGAGTCGTTTCATCACTTGAGTCACGCGCACGGATAGGGCCCGTCGAAGTGGCCAATCTGACTGGTGTGACTGACCAAACCGTCCCGTTCATCCCAGACGTGCAGCATGCACGCCCGCGGGCCGACGTGGCTAGCAGGCTCGGCGGAGGCCGGTAGCCTCAGGTCGATCTCCGTTGCCGTGCTTGGGCTGCACTCACTTCGACACGACGGTGACGCGGCTTAACGGAGGCGTCAGCTCGTCAGCGCGCCCCCAAGCGTGAATCGAATCATCTGTCGACTACACGTATTGGTGAAATCAGTTCTACGGCAGTAGGTGATACGATTCATCTCAACGTCGATCTGGCGCGCATCAACTCTCACGATCGGAGTCAACCATGGGACAACTCGACGGCAAGGTCGTCTTCATCACCGGCGTGGCCCGTGGCCAGGGCCGCTCACACGCACTGACGCTCGCCAAGGAGGGCGCCAACATCATCGGCCTGGATCTGTGTGCCAAGCCGTCGACGACTGCGTATGACGGCGCAACCGAGGAAGACCTTCAGGAGACGGTGCGCCTGGTGAAGCAAGCCGGTGGTGACATCGTTGCCGAGATCGCCGATACCCGGGACTTCGACCAGGTGAAGGCCGTGTTCGACCGTGGTATGCAGCAGTTCGGCCGTGTCGACATCGTCATCCCCAATGCGGGCATCTGCTCCGGCGCCAAGACGTGGGAGATCACCCCAGAGGACTGGCGTGAAATGATCGACATCAATCTCAACGGCGTCTTTCACACGGTGAAGGCGGCAGTACCGACGCTCATCGCCCAGAATGAGGGCGGAAGCATCGTCTTCATCGGTTCGACGGAGGCTCTGAAGGGTGCGGAGAACATCTCGTCCTAAGCCGCTTCCAAACACGGTGTGACCGGCTTGATGACGTCGTTGGCACGTGAGTTGGGGCAGTACGGCATTCGGGTCAACTCGGTCAATCCCACCTGCGTGGACACCCACATGATCAACAACGACTTCGTCTATGGACTGTTCCGCCCCGACCTCGACAAGCCAACGCGTGACGACGTCCTCGACACTTTCACTGGCACGCACATCCTGCCGGTGCCGTGGATCGACCCCAGCGACGTCAGCAATGCGATCGTGTACCTGGTGACCGAACCCGGGCGCTACATCACGGCCACCACGCTAGTCATCGATGCCGGCTTCATCGTGAAGTCCTGACCGAGCGTCCCGGCGCCACCCGATCCCCGCGCGGGGAGGACTACTCTGCCTAGCGACATGGTCACCATGAAGGACGTCGCCGCGGCGGCGGGGGTATCGCAGGCCTCGGTGTCCTACGCCTACAGCGGATCACAACGCGTGTCGGCGGTCAGGCGCGAGCACATCTTCGCCGTGGCAGCCAGCCTTGGATACACCGGGCCCAACATCGCCGGAAGCAGTCTGCGCCTTGGCCGTATCGGAGCGGTAGGGGTTCTCATTCCCGGATCGCTGTCGCTGGCCGTCGAGGATCCGTCCACCATGCTGCTGGTACGGGGCATCGTCGAGGTCGGCGAGCTCGCCGACGTCGCTCTGACGCTGTTACCCGTCGACGCGCAGCGGGGTGACGGCAACGACCCGGTAAAGCCGGCGGTCTTGCGCGGGCTGGTCGACGGCGTGGTGATTCATTGCCTCCCCGACGACCATCCCGTTGTCGAAGCGGTGCGCGCACGGGAGATTCCCGCAGTCGCCATCGACTCTCCCCGAGTTCCCCATCTGCCCTACGTGACGGTGGACCATCGGCAGGCGGGCGCCGAACAGATGGACCACGTTCTCAGCTTGGGGCACAGGCGAATCGGGGTGATCACCGATCGCCTCGGTCCTCTACCGTCACCTGGGTATCGCTACTGGGCCGATGCGGGAACATCCAAGGAGACCTATCTCCGAGAGCGTCTGGCCGGCTACCGTCAGGCCTTGTCCGACCACGGCGTCCGCGTCTCGGACGTCGCGTTGATCGAAGCCGCGAACATCGACATGCCAAGCGGACTGGCCGCTGCCGACCTACTCATTCGCGAGTTCGCCCCAACGGCGATCGTCGCGACGTCGGACGTTCATGCCGTGGCGGCTCTGAAGGCGTTGTCGAGCAACGGCATTGCGGTTCCAGACGCTGTGTCGGTGATCGGTTTCGACGATGCCCCGATTGCCGACCTGGTGGGTCTGACGACGATACGTCAGCCGTTGCGGGACAAGGGCCGGACCGCGGCGAAGATATTGCTTGACCTCATTGCCGGCCAATCCCGAAGGCGTTCGATCATGACTACCGAGCTCATCATCAGGTCGACGACCGGACCTGCGCCTCGGCAGGGCTAGTCGGCCGCTCGGCCAACGGCACGTCCTCGACGAATGTCGGCATGTCGTGTTTGGCGCGGTGTTCGCGCAGCAGGTTGGCGATGGCGATCGCATCGCCTTCGGGAGCCGTGGAGTACCGGTAGGGCTTGGCTATGGCCATGTACTCAGACCGATGGCGGCGACGACGATGAATCCGATCAGGGCAATTCAGCGGTCGAAGAACGCCAGGTGGGTGTCACCGTTGGGTCGTGCCAGCACGATCATGGACAGCACGCCCTAGATGAGCGCACCGATCCCGACTGGCCATCCAGATTTGCCAAGCGACCACTGCCCACCGGGTATCCAGCCCTTGACGCGGGCACGCGGCGAGGCGAATACCACCATCTGGAAGACGCCATCCGCTTTTCCCTCAACGTCGATCAGCTCCTGGCCGCCCAGACGATGCCCTGCTTGGTCAGCCGACGCGCGTCGTCGCCGGCCAGGTCCTGCGGGGCGTGCCCGATGGAGTGATAGAAGACTCGCCCGTCACCCCACTGCCGCACCCACGCCACCGGACTCTTGGTGCCGTCGAGCCACGCGAAATGCTCACCCGTGAAGGTCGTTTCGGCAAGCACGGTGTTGTTGGGATCCACGCTCATGTAGTACTGCTCGGAGGCGACCGAGAAGTCGTTGACACCGTGGC
>NZ_JAVRPS010000625.1:0-5582 GCF_032162105.1 Mycobacterium sp.
TCGAGCACAGCGTGGAGAAGATGTTGCTGTAGCTCTTCGCGTGCACCGACTCCATGAACGCGATGTTGGTGTAGACCGCCTCTTCGTGCTGGGTCAGCGCGTCGGGGATCAGGCTCACCGCGCCGACGGTGCCCTGGATGGTGTCCAGCAGCGTCAGGCCGGTGAAGACGCGCATGGTTAGCTGCTTCTCGTGGGCCGTCAGCGTGCCCCAGGACGGGATGTCGTTGGACACCGGAACCTTCTCCGGCAACCAGAAGTTGCCGGTCAGCCGGTCCCATACCTCGGCATCTTTGTCGTCTTGGACGCGGTTCCAGTTGATGGCCGAAACACGGTTGATCAACTTCATTCCGTCGGACACCTTGGACCCCATTTTGTTCGTCGAAATCTAGGTTTCCGACACTACCCCTGGGGTGCGACAACCTGCGGCATCACAACAGGCTGTGTTTGCGTGTCGGCGCCTACGCCGGTGAGCGTGTACTCCGAGGACTTGAGTTTGCGCGTCGCCGTCCAGTACTCAGTGGTCAGCCCCGACCATAGAGCCCGGTTGACGCCGTGTTCGTCGAGATACCAGCTGCGGCACCCGCCGGTGTTCCACACCGTGCCGGCGAGGTCGCGCTGCAGCTTTTCGTTGAATCGGTCCTGCGCGGCCCTGGTAGGCGCGAGTGCCTGTGCTCCAGCCTTGTCAACCACCGCGATCGCCTGGGAGACGTAGCGGATCTGGGACTCGATCATGAACACGACGGAGTTGTGTCCGAGGCCCGTGTTGGGTCCGAGCAGAAAGAACAGGTTCGGCACGTCGGCGATCGTGATGCCTCGGTGTGCCATAAGACCTTCCCGGGTCCAGCGGTCCACTAGATCCTCGCCGTTGGCACCCTTGATGTCGATATAGGTGAACGAGTCGGTGACATGGAAGCCCGTTGCCAACACGATCGCGTCGACGCGGCGCTCGGTGCCGTCGACGGTGACGATGCGGTCCGGAGTCACCCGGTCGATGCCTTCTGTGACGAGCACGGTCTTCGGGTCGGCGACAGCTTGATAGAAGTTGTCAGAGATGAGAATTCGCTTGCAGCCGGGGCGGTAACGAGGCGTCAGCTTGGCAAGGAGTTCGGGATCGCTGATGTAGCGCCGCATGTTGGCCTTGTATATCAATTCGACCGCCTTGAGCAACTCGGGTCGCTTCGCCAACGCAATTGCCCTGGCATCCAGTGTCCAGTACGTCGCGGATCGCAGCGCCGCACGCAGTCCGGGAACGAATTCGAAGGCGCGACGCAACACTGGCGGAAAGGCGAAGTTGATCCGCGGCTTGATCCAGGCGGGCGTGCGCTGATACAGCTGCACCTGCCCGGTGGTCTTCACCAACTCGGGCACAACCTGGATGGCACTGGCTCCGGTCCCAATTACCGCCACCCGCTTTCCTGTTAGGTCTGCGGCGTGATCCCACTGGGCGGTGTGAAACGTCGGGCCCGCGAATTCGTCGAGGCCGGGTATCTCAGGCAGCGACGGGATGTGCAACGCGCCGGCGCCGGAGATCAGGAACTGAGCAACGTACTCCTGCCCTGACTCGGTGAACGCATGCCAGCGGTATTCGGCGTCGTCCCAGTGCGCCCGCTTCATATGGGAGTTGAACTTGATGTAGCGGCGCAATCCGTACTTGTCGGTGACCGCTTTGAGGTAGTCCAGGATCTCCGGCTGGTAGGAAAACACATATCGCCAGTCGGGTTTCGGTTCGAACGAAAACGAGTAGAGGTGTGACGGTACGTCGCAGGCAGCGCCGGGATAGGTGTTGTCGCGCCAGGTGCCGCCGATCTCGTCGGCCTTCTCCAGTAGGAGAAAGTCGACGCCCTGGCGCTGCAGCGCGATGGCCATGCCCAGGCCGGAGAACCCGGTCCCGATGATGAGCGTTCGGGTGTGCACGGGATCCCTGCGGACTGCGGTCTCGTCAGCCTGCTCGGCAACGGTCATGACCACGACGATACCTGGGAACGCGGGTACCGGGTATCAGGCGACGGATTTGCGGCGACGAACGCCCTCGTGCAGCGGCAGATCCGCGTCGATCTTGATGCCGAGCAACTCGCAGGTGCCGTAGATCGAGCTCAGCATGATGGTCGTCATGTGAGCGATGAACTCGTCGGGCGGCATGCGCCGCGGGCTGTCCACTTCGGAGCCCAGCCACCAGTCCGTCGCCGCTGCCGCCGACCCGTACGTGGTGTACGCGGCCAGCTCCATGGCGGCACCGTCGAGCTCCATCTCGCGCAACTCGTTGCTGAACATGTCGGCCATCGCCAGGGTGATCCCGCGACCCTCGTTGAGTGCCCGCATCGTCGACTCGCTCTGCTCGGCGAAGCGCCCCTGGATGAGGAAGCGGCACACGTTGGGATGCTGATCGACCAGCAGCACGTACTGTTCGACGCTGCGGCGGATCACCTCGCGGGCGGGGTCGGTGGCCAGGTTGATTGTCGGGAAGATGGCCGCCCACAGGATGTCTCGCAGCCGCTCGCCGATCGCCTGGAACAGATCCGATTTGTCGGTGAAGTGCCGGTAGATCTTCGGCTTGGCTGTCCCGGCCTCCTCGGCGATCTCGCGCAAACTCAACTCGGGGCCCAGCCGGTCGATCGCCCGGAAGGCGGCGGCGACGATCTCAGCACGCACCTTCTTGCGGTGCTCGCGCCAACGCTCGCTGCGCGCGTCGACCTTCACGCCAGGCTGGGTACCCGGTCTGGGGATGGACGGTCTGCGCACCCACTCACTGTACCGGCTGAGCCTGCCTGACCTGCCAAGACCGCGCCGTGCCGTGCCGTGCCCCACGATCGCGAATCATGGTTTCGGCGGCCGTGCTCGTCACGGTGGCATTCACCGCCCCGGGTACTATCGCCCCGAGACATGCCCAGCTAGCGAGATGGAACAGATGACGCAGCGATACGACCTCGTCGTTGCCGGCGGGGGCCCTTCGGGCTCTGCCGCGGCATGGCAGGCGGCGCGGACCGGCGCCAAGGTAGTCGTCCTGGACAAGGCCGAATTCCCGCGCGACAAGCCGTGCGGCGACGGACTGACGGCGCGCGCAGTGAGCTACCTGCAGAAGATGGGACTGGCCGAAGAGGTCTCCAAGTTCCACCAGGTCAACCGGGTGACCGTGTTCAGCCCCAGCTCGTGGGAACTGTCATTCCCGAAGCGGCCCGGCATGCCGGACCACGGCCACACCGTCAGCCGCACCGAACTCGACACCCTGCTGCTCAAGCACGCCGAGTCCGCCGGTGCCGAAGTGCGCCAGTCCGCCGAGGTGACCGGTCCGGAATTCGACGCGAACGGCCGGGTGATCGGCGTCACGCTCAAGGGTGGTGAAAAGGTCTTCGCCGACGCGGTGATCGCGGCCGACGGCGCCTACTCCCCCATCAAGCGGGCACTCAAGCTGGACTCGCAGTACAACGGCTACTCCGCGATCGCGATCCGGTCCGAGATGCATGCCAACCGCCCGGACTCCGACAGCCTCGACATCTACCTGAAGCTGGCGTTCCAGGGCGATCAGCTGCCGGGCTACGGCTGGGTGTTCCCGATGGGCAACGGCGTCTTCAACATCGGGCTGGGCTACGTCAACAGTTACAAGAACTGGCAGTCGATCAACGCCACCCAGTTCCTCGGGGAGTTCCTGCGGACGCTGCCGCGCGACTGGGAGCTGCCTGCCATCGAGGACCTCAAGAAGAACAAGAGCGTGCGGGCGTGGCGATTGCCGATGGGCTTCACCGCGTGGCCGCCGTGGCGGCCCGGCGTGCTGTTCACCGGCGACTCGCTGGGCGCGGGCAAGCCGGCGTCGGGTGCGGGCATCTCCAAGGCGCTCGAATCCGGTCTGGCCGCCGGCGAATGCGCCGTCGCAGCGCTGCAGAACGGCGGGCCCGACGACTTCACCAACTACGCGCAGCGGATGGAAGCGGCGTGGGGCCGGGAGTACAGGCGCGGCCGCTACTTCCACAAGCTGCTGGGCATGCCCCCGGTGGCGAACGCGGGGATCAAGTTCATCGACAACGCCTTCTTGCGCGACCGGATGCTCAAGGCGCTGTACAAGAAGGAACAGGGCCCGCAGCACAAGGTCAAGTAGCTCGCGGTCACGCCGTGAACGCATACTCCAAGGAGTCGGCGACCGGCACGAACCCGAGCCGCCGATAGATTCCGTTCGCCACCGGGTTGTCGACGTCGGCGAACAGCACCACGTGCCTGGCGCCGCGCCGGTGGGCGTGACGCACCGCGGCCGCGGTGACCGCCGCGCCGAAGCCGTGGCCCCTGCTTGCGGCCGGCGTGAAGACCGGGCCGATGCGGCACATCCCCGCGGCGGGTGCGTGCACTCGCGCCATGCTGACCGGCGCGCCGTCCACCGACCAGAGCACCACGTCGCCACCGTCCTCGATGATGTCGCTGAGGTATCCGCGCCGGGCCTTCCTGTCTGACGTGGCGCCGTGCGCGTCTGCGAAGAACCCGTCCAGCCCGTCGACGACGAACTCCTCATCGGCTGCTCCGGCAAGGCGGCTGACCCCGGGCACGCCGGTGGGGGCCACCAGATCGTCGAGCCGGTACAACGTCCTGTCGGTCCCCTCGACCGCGTGCGCTCCGGTGACGGAGCACCAGGCGTCGGCGAACGCCATTGCGGTGGACTGCGTTCCACGGATCCCCGGGAGCGCCGCGCACGCTGTCGACACCTCGACGGCCGCTGTCTTCGCCATGGCGGCTGGCAATCCGCTCACCAGGAGAGCTTCGCCGGACACCTGCAGCGCGGCACCGACCGCGCCGTCACAGTCGGCGACGGACAGGAAGACCCCGTCGGCGATCCTCCTCGTCGCACGCAGAACAGTTAGCTCGCTGGTGAACAACACGGGATCCCGGCGGTACACCCAATGGGCGACCGGCCCGAAGTCGGTCGCGGTGTCGTAGAGCCGCGCATCCATGCCATTGAGCGTGACCAATTCGGCCGCAGACTTCCACTGATTATTTGTGGCGGTGCGACGAGTCGTCGGAAAAAGTGTGCCTTTCAGCCGCTCCGATCACTCCTACCTAGTAGACGCGTCCCGCGGGGATGCGACGACCCAAGAGGAGCGCGCCATGAGCAACATGTCGGACCCATCTCGCCGCCTGCTGGCCGCCGCCGCGCTGGCGGCCGGCCTCGCACTCGGCCTCGCCGCCAACGCCGGAGCACAACCGGCGGGCGACGACTTCTGGGAATGCGCAGGGGATCACCAGGACACCGACGGCATCGGCGTGTGTTGCGTCTTCTACGGCGGCGACTACGACGAACGCAGCGGAGAGTGCCTGATCGACGACGCCGCCGCCGAAGCGACCAGATCACCTGACGCAGGCCCGACGAAGCCCACCGTCAAGCCAGGGCTTCCCGTGTTGACCTCGGCCGTCCCGGCTGCCAGCGAGCCCAGGTTGTACGAGATATCCTCGCCCGCCCTGGCATAGGACGGGTTACGTCAGCGTCTACCACGCTCGGCCTGACCCGGCTTGCGGGCGACCTTGCCCGCAGCAGCGCGGGCGGCCTGCTTCGCGAGAGTCTTCTCCCGTGCCGTGCGCTTCGGTACCGGCTGGGCCTGCCCACG
>NZ_JAVRPS010000626.1:0-4256 GCF_032162105.1 Mycobacterium sp.
GGGCAATACCCGATCAAGGTCCTCGTCGAGTTCGCGTCCGCCGAAGCATTTAGAGGCTGGTACGACTCCGACGAGTACCAGGCCCTCATTCCGTTCCGGCGGCAGAACTCCAACTGCAACATCTACATGTTGAAGGGCGGTTCGCTTTGAGCGCTGTTTACGCGATCCCGAAGACCGCGCGACGCGAGTGACACCGCCGAGGTGCGGGGCATGCCATTCGTAGCGCGAGCTCGACGACCCTGCGTGCGGAATCATCGAACGAGTGCGCCCCTCGCGTCGAGGTTTCGTCGATGCCGGCGCGCCGATCGCAGGACACACTACGAGTCGGAATTCGACGGCGGATCCGAACGCTGGTAGCGGGCGCGGTGTCGAACGCGCAGGCCGAGCATCTGCATGAGTCCACGATTGCGACGTGCGCTGTCCACGACGGAAGCGTGCGTCGTCATGAGTCGTACTACCAAGGGCTCCCATGGTGTTCGGGGGCTTTCGCTCCGAACGTAATGAGCTCGGCCGGGCTCGTTTCCCTCACAACGTATCTGGGGAATATTCTGGGATTGTTCGCCACGGGGCGCATCATTGCCGAACTCATCGTCACGGTGCACGCTGGTGGATGGTCCGGACATCCCGCGCGCCGTAGGTCAAGGCCATCCTCGTCGCGCCGCGCATCACGGTCGACGGGCGGAGCCAATGAGCTAGCCCGCCTCGGCGATCCGGTCGGTAATGGCCTCGGCGGCGCGACCGAGCTTGATCAGGTCGGCCTTCGTCAATGGTTCCACCACCAGTTCGCGCACCTTCGCGACATGGAAGGGGGCCGCGGCCACGACCGTCCTCATCCCCGCCTTCGTCAGCACGACCACGCTCACCCTGCCGTCGTCGGCGCAGACCCGCTTCACCACCAACCCGTTGCTGGCGAGGCGCCGGACCACATGCGACAACCGCGACAACGACGAGTTCGCCCTGGAGGCGAGTTCCGACATCCGCAGCATCCCGTCGTCGGCTTCCGAGAGATTCGCCAACACGTGGTACTCGAAGACGGTCAGTCCGGTGGTGCGCTGCAGGTCGCCTTCCAGCGTCGCCGGAAGCTCCATCATCATCGAAAGGATCTGCCGCCACGCACGCTGCTGATCGTCGTCGAGCCACACCGTTTGGGTCTGACGACGCTTACGCTCGGGCCGCGTCACCGCGACGACCTAATGGTTTCCGATGGTCCAACCCTCATCCGGACCTCCTCCACCTGAAGGATAGTTCGAGCGTCAACCGTCAATGTCACTTCACGACCGGCGACGGCTCCGTCTCGGCACCGCCGAAGGCGTCCGATCGTCGTCGAGTCGTCACAGTGTGCATCCCAGCGGGATTGAGCCCAAAGGGCACCATTGGTTGACGCATCAAGTTAACAGCTATAGGTTGATTGATGCATCAACTAATGACCCTGCCCCCGTGATGCGAAGTTCGCACGTTGACCGGTCGGGTCATCGGTCCCGTTCACACATACGTCTTCGAGGAGCTCACGTGAACATCGCGATATGGATCGCGTCTGGATTACTTGCCACCGCATATCTATTCGCCGGTGGCATGAAACTGCTAACGCCAAAAGAGCGCCTTGCAAAGAATCCCGCGATGGCTGCGGCCACCGAGGTGTTCTCCGCGACGTCGATCAAACTCATCGGTGGCGTCGAGGTCGCCGGTGCTTTCGGCTTGATCCTCCCGTGGCTCACCGCCATCGCGCGCATCCTGACGCCCGTCGCCGCGGCGGGCCTCGCGCTGGTGCAGGTGGGCGCGGCGGTGTTCCACGGTCGACGCGGGGAGTACGAGCGGTGGCCCGTGAACGCCGTGTTCCTGGTGCTGGCGGTCTTCGTGGCGGTCGGTCGGACCTTGGAGGTCGCGCGATGACCAGCGGTTTGCGGTACGCCGTCGTAGGCACCGGCAACATTGGCGGCATTCTGGCGCAACGGTTCTCCGACCACCGGGTCCCGGCACTGCTCGCCAACACGCGCGGTCCGGAGACGATCGACGTGTCCGAGCTGTCCGACGCGATCACGCCGGTGACCCTCGACGCAGCACTGGATGCAGATGTGATCATCCTGTCTATTCCGTTCCTGCAGGTCCGTGAGTTGGGCAAGATCCGTTCGAACTGGTCCGGCAAGATCATCGTCGACACGACCAACGCGTTCCTAGTGCCCAGCGCAGAGGAAGTCCTCGGGGGCCGCCTGTCGACTGATTTCAACGCTGACGCCTTTCCCGGCGCCTCGGTGGTCAAGGCGTTCAACCAAACCGCCGCCAAGATGTTCGCCGAGAAGCACCCATTTGAGTTCGGGAGACGCGTGGTGTTCGTGTCCAGCAACGACTCCGAGGCAAGCGCGGTGGTAGCCGCACTGTGTACCAGTCTCGGCTTCGCCCCGATCGAACTCGGACGCATCGACGAGGGTGGCGTACTCATCCAAGCGCGCAATGCGTTGGTCTTGCGCAATCTCTACGAACTGCCGTCGGAGCTTGAAAAGAACGCCCAGTCCACCTCGACGGTCGAGCACCAACTCTCACCCGGTACGTGGACGATCGACCCCATCCACTCGTCGATTACCTTCTCCGTTCGTCACCTGGTGGTCGGCCGGGTAAGCGGGCGATTCGACGACTTCGCCGGAGTGATCGCCGTGCCCGAGAACGGAACTCCGAGCGTCTCGGTGACGATATCGGTCGGATCGGTGAACACCGGCAACCCCGACCGTGACCGGCACCTACTAGCCTCCGACGTGTTCGACGCCGACCGGTTTCCCAGCGCCGATTTCGTGTCGACCGGCGTGTTCCCCGCCGGGGCCGACGACTGGGTACTGGACGGTAATTTCACCCTGCGCGGAGTCACCAAGCGGGCTCCACTGGCGCTCTCCTTTCTTGGCGTGAGCCCCGGAATGGGCCGCGGCGAGGTCGCCGGGTTCGAAGGTGCGATCAAACTCAGCCGCAGCGACTTCGGTGTCCTAGCCGACACTCCGGTGCTATCCGGAGGCGGTCTGGTGATGGGGAACACCGTCGACATCACCGTATGCGTGGAGGCAATCAGGGCACCGTTGGCGCCGCCGGGGTAGTTGGGGGCCCTTTGGGCGCCAAACGTCACGACTGGATCCGAAAACCTGCAGAAAGGGTGGACATGGAACTCCCGACCATGATGATCCTCCGCCCGATCGGGGAGGTCCGGTCGTGAACGGCCTCTCCGGCAAGGTCGCCGTCGTGATCTGACCCTTCCAAATGATCGGCGCGAGAGTCGCCTGCGAGATGGCTGCTGCCGGAGCGACCGTGGATGTTAACTAGGCCTCCGATGCCCGTTGACCACAACTCGAAAGTCCACTAGTCCCGGAGTTCTCGCCATGCATGCAAACGAAACGCCCTTCGGAGGAACGACTTCCACCGCGGCGGGACCGACGATAGCAGGGAAGGGCGGGGCGCCGATCTGGCAGCCCGGTCCCGACAGGCCCCAGGAGATTGCGACGGCCGCACTGTTCCTCGCCGCGGGCGACTCGAGCTTCGTCAACGGTATGGAGTTGATCGTCGACGGCGGCACCACGGCTGTCTGACCACCCACCACGCTTGCGCGGAGGCGGACGATCCTTCAGGACCCAATCCGAGGCGGCTGCCGGCGACGCTTCCCGGTGGACGCTTATTGGCCGGCATCGCGACTCCGTGAGATCCGTTGCTGTGGAACACCATGTCACGGCTTGGGGAGCGGGATCGTTAGGCGTAACCCGGCAGTCGTCAACACTTTCCGCATTGATGCGACCCCGCTGTGCAACAACGGATTCAACCAAATGTGTACGTGCTACGAGAGTGGATCGCGGGTGTCGTGATGACGTCGCGTCATGGCCACGGGGTCAGTACGACTTTGCCGGTGGTCTTGCGGTTGTGTATGGCGTGGTGCGCCGCTGCGGCGTGTTCGAGGGGGAACGTGGTTGGGATCCTCAGGTCGCCTGCCGCGATCCAGGTAAGCAACCGCGTCAGCGCATCCGAGACGGCGCTCCCACGCCTGAACCAGCCGCTCAGGAGGACTCCGGTGAGGGTGTGGTTGGCCTCGTAGAGATTCTTCACATCCAGCGATGCAGCGGTGGAGCTTGCCGCGCCGAAGCTGATGAGGTGACCGAACGGCGCGAGGGCGCCGAGGCTCTTGGCGAAGATGTCGCCACCGACACTTTCCAAGATGACGTCGGCAGCGCGTCCGTCGGTGGCCGCGAGGACTTGGTTAGGCCAGTCGTCATCCTGGCGGTAGTTGATGG
>NZ_JAVRPS010000627.1:0-15204 GCF_032162105.1 Mycobacterium sp.
TCGCCTTCGTCGGCGTGCCACGCACCATGAACGACGGCGAGGGTTCCGGTGTCGCACCCACCGACGCCCTGTCGATCTTCGACGAGCTGGTGGACAACCGCGGCGTCATCCTGATCCCCACACGCGACGGTGAGCGGGGGCGATTCGAATTCAAGTGCAAACAGGGTGCGAACTACGGCATGACCCAGCTGCTGTACTCCGACTCGATCGTCGGCTTCCTGAAGGATTTCGCCAAGACGACGGACTACAGACCGGAGATCCTGCTGTCATTCGGCTTCGTGCCGAAGGTCGAGGGTCGCGTCGGCCTGATCAATTGGCTCATCCAGGATCCCGGCAACGCCGCGGTCGCCGCCGAGCAGGAGTTCGTCAAGTTGCTCGCAGGCACCGAACCGGCACGACGGCGTCAGCTTCTCGTCGACCTGTACAAGCGGGTCATCGACGGTGTCGGGGACCTCGGGTTCCCGCTGAGCGTTCACTTCGAGGCGACCTACGGCGTCAACAAGGCAGCCTTCGACACCTTCGGTGAAATGCTTGCCCACTGGTCGCCGACGCCAGCATGAACTGACCGAACACCTTGAAGAATTCTTCGAGGATTGGCGAATTCACTCGGTCCCGAGATACAAAAAACCCTGCGCTGGAATCGGATTGGATCCGATCGTTCAGCGCAGGGAATTTCGTAAGCGTGTCTTAGACGGCGGTGACGCCGACTGCCTGAGGACCCTTGGCACCCTGGGCGATCTCGAACTCGACGCGCTGGTTCTCGTCGAGCGACCGGTAGCCTTCGCTTTGGATCTCCGAGTGATGAACGAACACGTCCTGCGCGCCGCCATCAGGAGAGATGAAGCCGAAGCCCTTTTCGGCGTTGAACCATTTCACAGTTCCCTGTGTCATACTGTTTACTTCTTTCTTCATTCTGAATGAGCGTAATTCGATACACCCATGCGGGGAGCCTACCACCCATGGCTAGTCCGTCGGGACAATCTTTTACGCCGGATTCAGCCGTACGTCGCTGGTGTCAGGGTTGGACCGGCCAGTCCCACACGGACATGTCACCGGGCGGGTAGCTGTTGCAGACCTCGGTGGCGTGCGCGACGACGCCCTTGTTGTTGAAGAAGACCTTGGCCCAGTTGCCCCAGTGGGTGGCCACCTGCTCGTAGTAGGGATTGGTGGCGGTGTCCTCGGAGTACTGGCGACGGCCTGCGTAGTCCAGCGAGAAGAACCAGTGGATGCGGTCTTCGGCCATCTGCTGGATGTCGGCAGGCCGGTTGCTCTTGTCGAGCATGTACCGCTCGAAGTACACGGGACTGGTGTCACGCGCGGCAGCCAGGTACTGCTCGGTGTCGCAGGTGGTGATGATGATCCGGTGGGGGATCGGGTAGTCCTCCGTCGAATCCGCCGCCGCCGGACCGGCGAACGCGGTCGCCGCAACACCGAAGGCCGCAGCGACGAGACCGCCGCGAACCGCCAACCCACGCAAGCTCTTCACCATGGTTTCCTCCTCAACTCATCAAACTCTGCAATTCGGCAATTGTCACGCCGTGGGAACGGGTTCGAGATCCTTCGGCGGGGTCGGCGGCGTCGGCCACGGCACTGGCACGGGCCGTTGCCGCACGCGTTGCGGCCACCAGAACCACTTGCCGAGAAGCGCGGCGATGGCCGGTGTCATCAGTGAGCGAACGATCAGTGTGTCGAACAGGAGGCCCATACCAATCGTGGTACCGACCTGCCCGATCACGGCGAGGTCACTGACTGCCATCGACATCATGGTGAAGGCGAACACCAAACCGGCCGAGGTCACCACCGAGCCGGTGCCGCCCATGGCGCGGATGATGCCGGTGTTCAGGCCGGCGTGTATCTCTTCCTTGAACCGGGACACCAACAACAGGTTGTAGTCGGCGCCGACGGCCAACAGGATGATCACCGACATGGCCAGCACCATCCAGTGCAGCTCGAGGCCGATGATGTGCTGCCACACGAGCACCGACAGGCCAAACGAGGCGCCGAGCGAAAGCAATACTGTGCCGACGATGACGGCCGACGCCACAACGCTTCTGGTGATGATCAACATGATGATGAAGATCAGCGCCAGCGCCGAGATGCCAGCGATGATCAGGTCGTAGTTGGCGGCATCCTGCATGTCCTTGAAGGTGGCCGCGGTGCCGGCCAGGTAGATCGTGGCTCCCTCGAGAGGTGTGCCCTTGACGGCTTCCTTGGCGGCCTGCTGGATGGCGGCGATATGCGAAATGCCTTCTGGCGACATCGGATCGCCGTCGTGGCTGATGATGAAGCGCACCGAATGCCCGTCGGGCGAGATGAAGTTCTTCATGCCGCGCTTGAACTCTGGGTTGTTGAAGGCTTCCGGTGGCAGGTAGAAGGAGTCGTCGTTCTTGGATGCGTCGAACGCCTCGCCCATGGCGGTCGAGTTCTCCTGCATGGCCGACTGCTGATCCTGCATGCCCTTCTGGGTGGCATACATGGTCAGCATCATGTGCTTCATGCTCTTCATGGTCTCGATCATCGATGGCATCAGGGCGACCAACTGCGGCATGAGCTTGTCCAGGCGCTCCAGGTCCGGCAGTAGGTTCTGGATGTCGTCGGTCAGGAGGTCGATGCCGTCGAGGGTGTCGAAGACCGATCTGATCGACCAGCAGACCGGGATGTCGAAGCAGTGCGGTTCCCAGTAGAAGTAGTTCCGCAACGGCCGGAAGAAGTCGTCGAAATCCGAGATGTTGTCCCGCAGTTGGGCGATGTCGATGGTCATGCCCTTGATCTTGGTGACCATCGAGTGGGTGACGGCCGCCATCTGTGCCGTGAGGGCCGACATCTTCTCCATCGTGTTGATGGTGGTCTGCATGTCGTCGGCCTGTTTCAGCATGTTGGCCATGAGGTCTTGGTTGTACTTCTCGTTCATCTTCTGGGTGGTGCCGTTCATGCTGATCTGGAACGGGATCGAGGTGTGCTCGATCGGTGTACCCAGCGGCCTCGTGATCGCCTGCACGCGAGCGATGCCGGGCACCCGGAAGACAGCCTTGGCGATCTTGTCGATTACCAGGAAGTCGGCCGAATTGCGCAGGTCGTGATCACTCTCGATCATCAACAGTTCGGGGTTCATCCGCGCCTGTGAGAAATGCCGGTCCGCGGCCGCGTACCCCGTGTTCGCGGGTATGTCGGCGGGCATGTAGTTGCGGTCGTTGTAGTTGGTCCGGTAACCGGGCAGGGTGAGCAGGCCGACCAATGCCAGCGCAATCGTCGCGACCAGGATCAGGCCGGGCCACCGGACGACCGCGGCGCCGATCTTGCGCCATCCCCGCACCCGCATTGCCCGCTTGGGCTCCAGCAGGCCGAAGTGGCCAGCCACGGTCACCACGGCAGGCCCGAGGGTGAGCGCCGCAAGTACCACGACCACCATGCCGATGGCCAGCGGGATGCCGAGCGTTTGGAAGTACGGAAGCCTGGTGAAGTGCAGGCAGAAGGTTGCACCGGCGATGGTCATGCCCGAGCCGAGGATGACATGGGCCGTGCCGGCAAACATGATGTAGTAGGCCGACTCTCGGTCCTCGCCGGCCCCTCGCGCTTCCTGATATCGGCCTATCAGGAAGATGGCGTAGTCGGTGGCCGCGGCGATCGCCAGCGTGACGAGCAGGTTGGTGGCGAAGGTCGAGAGCCCAATGATGTTGTGGAAGCCGAGGAACGCGACGACGCCGCGAGCGGCCGCCAACTGGAGCACGACCATCACCAGCACGATGCCCACGGTGGCGATCGACCGGTAGACGAGCAGCAGCAGAATGATGATGACCGAGAACGTGACCATCTCGATGAGCTGCATGCTTCGGTCACCGGCGACTTGCTGGTCGGCCTGTAGCGCGCTAGGACCAGTCACATAGGCCTTCACCCCGTTGGGCGCCTGGACGCTGTCGACGATCTTCTGGACCGTCTCGACCGATTCGTTGGCCAGGGACTCGCCCATGTTGCCTGCGAGGTACACCTGGACGTAGGCGGCCTTGCCGTCGTTGCTCTGGGAACCGGCGCCGGTGAGCGGGTCGCTCCAGAAGTCCTGCACGTGCTCGACGTGCTTGGGGTCGGCCTCGAGCTTGGCGACCACCTGGTCGTAGTACTTGTGGGCGTCGGCGCCGAGTTGCTCCTGGCCCTCCAGCACGATCATGACCGCGCTGTTGGACTTGAACTCCTGGAACTGATCGCCGACCTGCTTCATCGAGATCACCGACGGTGCGTCGTCGGGGCTCATCGACACCGAGCGCATCTGCCCGACCGTCTCCAGCTGCGGCACGACGACGTTCAGCAGGGCGATGACGGCGATCCAAACCAGGATCACCACTACCGCCAGCTTGCGGAAGGTCCGAGGGATGAAGGGCCGGGCCGCATGCCGCGACGTCGGAATGGCGTCGGTCGTGGGCTCGCTGATGGGTTCGGTCACGCTGACTTCACCAGGCAGAAGGTTTGGGCGCTCACGCCGTTCGAGGTCCTCTCGTCCTTGACTACGTCATCGACGGTGATGCGGCAGGAGATGTCGTTGCCGTCGCCCTGCGCGACGATGTTCGGCAGCACCGATGGTGCCGTCGTGCTCAGCGTCAGCGACCACGGCAATGCAGCGCCGTCGATCCGCTGGGGCTTCGAATTCAGATCGAGGTAATTGATGTCCGCGTAAGTCCCCGTACCGAATATCTCGTATTTCACGACTTTCGGGTTGAACGGCTCGGCGTCGTCGGCGAAGTTCTTAGGCGTGACGATGATGCCCTCGGAGCCGAAGAAGCCGCGGATCCGCTGAACGGTGAAGCCCGCGACGACCACCACGAGCACGATCACGAGTGGAATCCAGACCCGCTTGAATACGCGGATCATGACTGCGGCAACACCGTGTGGGAAGAGGGTGCTGCGGCCGTGTTCTTCGGTTCGGCCGCGGTCGTCGCTGTCATCCCCACCTCGCTCTTCGCGGTCACGGACGGATCTCGTTCACGTGACAGATTAGCTAATATAACTGATAGATTAGCTGGGTTAAGTTAATCATGGCGACCCTACCTCGTGGCCGCTGCGTGCCGGGTACCTCGGACCACGCGGCGAGGCGAACCAAAGGGGTTGCGAGACAAGTGAATCACGTGGCCAGGCGATTGGGGTAAGTGAAGAAAATGGATGCGCATACAATTCGCAGTGTGAAGGCAGTGATCTTGGCAACAACAGCCGTTGCCGCAGGGCTCTTGTTGGCCGCGCCGGCCAACGCCGACCCCGATACCGATTTTGGCAATGAGCTGCACACTTACGGTATCTACGGGCAGAAGGACTACAACGCGTGGATCGGCAAGATCACGTGTAAGCGGCTGCGTACCGGGCTGGACGCCAACGCCTACGAGTCGGCGGTGTTCTTGAAGAAGAACCTCGAGAAGGACAGCACCGAGCAGCAGGTCTACCAGTTCCTCGGTGCGGCCATCAACTACTACTGCGACGATCAACGGCCGGTCCTGACGAGCATCGCCGGACTTCCGCCACTGCCGCCATCGGAGCCGGACGTCCCGTTGCTCGCGGAGGGCTGACCGCGCGGATTCGCGCATCACACCCGGGCGTCATGACGAACTCGACGTCGGCGTGTACGTGAGCCGGACCGAACGGCTTCGCGTCGGACACATGGTGCTGTGCAACCAGTTTCGTCATCCCGCCGTGCTGGCGAAGGTGGCCACCACCCTGGACCAGACAAGGTGATCAGCCAGCTCTGACGGTCAGACCTTGACCGTTACCGGGCCCACGTTCCAGATGTCGTCGCAATACTCGGTGATCGCCCGGTCCGATGAGAACTTGCCGCTGCGGGCCGTGTTCAGGATGGACATTCGCGACCACGCGTCGCCGTCCAACCACGCCGCCGACACCCGCTCCTGGCACTCCACGTAGGACGCATAGTCGGCCATCACCAGGAACGGGTCGTCATGGACGAGGTTGTCCACCAGCGGACGGAACACCTCGGTGTCGCCATGGGAGAACTGCCCTGCGGAAATCAGCCCAAGCACCGCCTTGAGCTCGTCGTTTCCGTCGATGTAGTCGGCGGGCCGGTACCCGTCGCGCTTGACCGCCTCGACCTCGGATTCGGTCAGACCGAACAGGAAGAAGTTCTCGGGCCCGGCTTCTTCGCGGATCTCGACGTTGGCGCCGTCCAACGTGCCGATGGTCAGCGCACCGTTGAGCATGAACTTCATGTTGCCGGTGCCCGACGCCTCTTTTCCTGCGGTCGAGATCTGCTCCGAAAGATTTGCCGCCGGGTAGATGAGGTGCGCATTCTGGACGTTGAAGTTCGGCACGAACGCGACCTTCAGGTAGCGGTTGACCTCGGGGTCGTTGTTGATCGTCTCGCCAACGGCGTTGATCAGCTTGATGATGCGCTTGGCCATGAAGTATCCGGGGGCCGCCTTGCCGCCGAAGACGAACGCGCGCGGCGCAATCTCGAGTCCGGGATTCATCTTCAACTGGAAGTACTGCCGGATGATGTGCAGCACGGACAGGTGCTGGCGCTTGTACTCGTGGATCCGCTTGACCTGAATGTCGAACATCCAGGTGGGGTCCAACTCCACCCCGGTCGCCGAGTGGAGGTATTCGGACAGCCGAGCCTTGTTGGCGCGCTTCACGTCCCGCCACTGCTGACGGAACTCGGGATCGCCGATGAAGGCCTCCAGCCCGCGAAGCCGGTTCAGGTCGGTCAGCCAGCCGTCACCGATCGTGCGGTCGAGGAGCCCGCGCAAGCCCGGGTTGGACAGCGCCAGGAAGCGCCGCGGCGTGACGCCGTTTGTCTTGTTGGAGAAGCGCTCCGGCCACATCTCGTAGAAGTCCTTGAGCACGCTGGCCTTCAGCAGGTCCGAATGCAGGGCGGCGACGCCGTTGATCGCGTGGCTGCCTACCGTGGCGAGATGCGCCATGCGCACGGTCTGGCCACCGTCCTCACCGATCAGCGACATCCTCCGCGCCCGCTCGACGTCGCCGGGGAAGTGTGCCCGGACCTCGTCCAGGAAGCGGCTGTTGATTTCGTAGATGATCTCCAGGTGCCGCGGCAGGGAGTCGCGGAAGAGGCCGAGCGACCACTTCTCCAGCGCTTCGGGCAGCAGGGTGTGGTTGGTGTAGCCGAACGTCGCGACCGTGATCGCCCAGGCTTCGTCCCAATCGAGTCGACGTTCGTCGACGAGGATGCGCATGAGCTCCGCGACCCCGATCGACGGGTGGGTGTCGTTGAGCTGCAACGCGAACCGCTTGGGCAGCTCCTTGATGGAGACGTCGGCGAGATCATCGATGATGTGCACGACGTGCTGCAGCGAACACGATACGAAGAAGTACTGCTGCAGCAGGCGAAGCCGCTTGCCCGCCTCGGGCTCGTCGTTCGGGTACAGCACCTTGGTGACGGTCTCGGAAGTTACCTCTTCCTCGACGGCCTTGTAGTAGTCACCGGTGTTGAAGGCGTCCAAGGCAAACGACTCGACGGCTCGGGCGCTCCACAAGGTCAGCACGTTGCAGGTGTTCACGCCGTAACCCTGGATCGGGGTGTCGTAGGCGACGCCCTTGATGACCTGTTTCGGCAGCCAGCGCACGCGGGCGGCCCCGGCGTCGTCGACGTACTGCTCGGTGCGGCCACCCCAGTTGACGAGGTAGTTGACGTCGGGTTTGGCGATCTCCCACGGGTTTCCGTTGACCAGCCAGTTGTCGGTCTTCTCGATCTGCCAACCGTCGGAGAACTCCTGCTTGAAGATGCCGAACTCGTAGCGGATGCCGTAGCCGATCGCCGGTCGCTCGAGGGTGGCCAGCGAGTCGAGGTAGCACGCCGCGAGGCGTCCTAGGCCCCCGTTGCCCAGCCCGGGCTCCGGTTCGCACGCGAGCACTTCGTCGAAGTCCTGGCCGAGTTCGTCCAGCGCCGCGCGGGCGGCTTCCTCGATCTGAAGGTTGAGCAGGTTGTTTCCCAGCTGCGGCCCCATCAGGAACTCGGCGGACAGGTAGCAGGTCACCTTCCGGCCGAGATCGAGCGAGGTCTGCGTGGATGCCACCCTGTTGTCCTGCATGCGGTCCCGCACGGACAGGGCGAGTGCCCGGTAGTAGTGCTCGGGCTTCAGGGCGGCCGCAGGCCGGCCGATCGAGTAACGCAGGTGGTCGAGGATGTCCCGGCGCAGGGCATCGGCGGACAGGCCGGTGCGGCTGGGCTCCAGGGGAGCGGCCTCGGAGGAGTTCGGAGTCTGGACGACATCGGTCACGGCGCGATTGTCGCAGCGGTGCGTGCACGCCGCATTCGCAACGGACGTCGCCCAGGTGAACGCACGTCTACGGAGATGTGACGTCCAGTAGGGCGGGGCAGGTCAGCCGGCGCCCTTGCCGTTGTCGACGCGGTACACCGCACCGTGGATGGCAGCGGCGTCGTCGCTGGCCAGGAACGCGATCGCCTTGGCAACGTCGGCGGTCTCCATGAACCCGCGAGGGGAGGCGATGCGCAGGATCAGGTCCCAATCGGCGTTGTCCGGTGCTTCGAACTCGGTGGACTGCGCGGTCGGCATTCCGCCGGGGCACACCACGTTCACCCGCAGCTTCTCCTTGGTGAACTCCACCGCGAGCGCCTTGGTGAGACCGACCAGACCGTGCTTGGCCGCGCAGTAGCCCGCCGAGTACACCTCGCCCTCGACCCCGGCGATGGAGGCCACGTTGACGATGTTTCCGCCGGCTTCCAGCAGATGCGGCAGGGCGGCGCGGCACAGGTAGAACGGGCCGTTCAGGTTGACCGCGAGGTCCCTTTCCCAGTCCTCGTCGGTAACCGCCATGGTGTGGCGCATCTCGTGGAATCCGGCGACGTTCACCAATACGTCGAGCCTGCCGAAGGCGGCCACGCAGTCAGCCACCGCCTGCCGGCACGCGGCGGGGGTGGTGACGTCCACCGAGGAGTACCTGCCGCCGGGCACGTCGGCGAACACCTGCGCCATCCGGTCCGCGTCTCGGGCGATGCCGAACACCGACGCACCGCGCTGGGCGAACAGCTTCGCCGTTGCGGCGCCCAGCCCCGCCGACGTTCCGGTGATCAAGGCGACCTTGCCCTCTAGTGACGTCATGGCTGCACCTTCTCATGCGGGCCCGCACCCACTCGGCGCCGCGTCGGGCAAAGCGGTGACTTTGATGAATGGCACTGCGATACTCATCCCCATGACGATCGCCCGGGTGCTCGCCGTCGCCGCCGCCTTCGCGAGTGTGGTGCTGGGATTCGCCAGCCCCGCCCGCGCGGATCAGGTGATGCAGGGTATTTACACCTACACCCAGGGCGACATCGTCGCGGAGTGGACCATCTACCCGATCTGCGTCCCCACCGTCGGTGATCTGCGGAACAACCTGGAGCTGCCGGTGGCCTGCACGCTGCACGTGTCGGCCAGACCAGCGACGAAGGCCAGCGGCGGCGACGCGAAGCTGACCGGCGGGCTGTGGGTGTACTCCAAGAACACGCAGGATGGCCTGCAGTGCGCGGACGGGAGCACGGCGGCGCTCCAGGAGACCTACAAGTTCGATGACCTCACCATGACCGGCACCCGCTCGGTGATCCACAACGACGTGTGCGGTCTGCCCGCCGAGATCACCAACTACCCGTTCACGCTGGCCTTCAAGGAGCCGCTGCCGATCCCCGTGGACCGCTACCCGCTGTACTGCGAGCCCGGTGGCCTGAAGCGGTGCTTCTGAACCGATCGGCAAGCCGGTGCCGGATGGCCCTACCGGGCAATGCAATTCAGGGTCACGCCGACGGATGTGACCGTTAGACCGTGAATCCGCCGTCGACATTCCAGTTCGCACCGGTGATGTACGCCGCTTCGGGTCCGGCCAGATAGCTGACCACACCGGCGACGTCGCGAGGATGACCGTAACGCCCCAGCGCCATCACCTGCTTTGCCGCATCGGCGAATTCGCCCTCCGCAGGATTCATGTCGGTCGCGATCGGTCCGGGCTGCACGTTGTTGACCGTGATGCCGCGCGGTCCGAGCTCGCGCGCCAGTCCGCGGGTCAATCCGGCGACAGCCCCCTTGGTCATGGCGTAGACGGAAAGGCCAGGACCGGGCACCCGCTCGGCGTTGATGCTGCCGATGTTGATGATGCGGCCTGCGTCGCCGAGGTGCTGGACGGCCCGCTTAATGGCGGCGAACATTCCGCGGACGTTGATCGCAACCAGACGGTCGAACTGCTCCATCGGAAAGGACTCGATGTCGGTGATGTATGCCACGCCTGCGTTGTTGACCAGCACGTCCAACCCGCCCAGCTTCGCAACCGTTTCGTCGACCGACCTGGCGACCTGCTCGGGATCGGCGCTGTCGGCCTGAATCGCGATGACGGTGCCGCCGTCGGCGTTGATCCCGGCGGCCAGTTTCTCCGCCTCGGCCGCCGACGCCCCGTAGGGTGAACGCGACCGAGGCGCCGTCGGCGGCCAGGCGCCGCACGATCTCCGCCCCGATGCCACGCGACGCGCCGGTCACCAGTGCTCGTCGTCCGTCGAGAGGCTTGATGTTCGGTATGCCCTCGGTTGTCGTGGTCATGTCGATGTGATTCCTTCCGGGTCCCGTCCTTCCAGTTCGATCGAACCGGAACACCACCAAATCCTGCCCGCTTATGGTGAAGTCCGAGACGGGGATCTATTGAGAGGTGACAAGTGACCAAACGAGTTGTGGTCTGGGGTACGGGTTTCGTCGGCAAGATGGTGATCGCCGAACTCGTCAAGCACCCGGGGTTCGAACTCATCGGCGTCGGGGTGAGCAATCCCGAGAAGGCGGGTCGCGACGTCGGCGAGATATGCGGACTGGGTCGCTCGCTGGGACTGACCGCCACCGACGACGTCGACGCCCTGATCGCCCTTCGGCCCGACGCGTTGGTGCACTACGGCCCGACGGCCGCCCACGCCGACGACAACATCGCGCTCATCACCCGGTTCCTGCGGGCCGGCATCGACGTCTGCTCCACGTCGATGACGCCGTGGGTGTGGCCGAAGATGCACCTGAACCCGCCGAACTGGATTCAACCGATCACCGACGCCTGCGAGGCCGGGCAGTCGTCGTGCTTCACCACGGGCATCGATCCCGGCTTCGCCAACGACCTCTTCCCGATGACGCTGATGGGCCTGTGCTCGGAGATCCGCACGGTGCGGGCCTCCGAACTGCTCGACTACACCAACTACGAAGGCGACTACGAGTACGAGATGGGCATCGGCAAGCCGCCGGAGCACCGACCGCTGCTGGAGAACCAGGACATCCTCGTCTTCGCCTGGGGCGCAACGGTTCCGATGATCGCCTACGCGGCGGGCATCAAGCTCGACGAGATCACCACAACCTGGGACAAGTGGGTCACCCCCAACGAACGCAAGAGTGCGAAGGGCATCATCCCTGCGGGCAACGTCGCCGCCGTGCGGTTCACCATCAACGGGGTCTACAAGGGCGAGACCCGAATCCAGTTGGAGCACGTGAACCGGATCGGCGACGACGCCGCACCGGACTGGCCCTCGGGCAACGAGAACGACGTCTACCGAGTGGACATCGAGGGCACCCCGAGCATCTTCCAGGAGACGGCCTTCCGGTTCACCGACGGCTCCGGCCGCGACGCTGCGGCCGCCGGCTGCCTGGCCACGGGACTTCGCGCGCTCAACGCGGTGCCCGCCGTCAACGACCTGCCGCCGGGCTGGGTGACCCCACTGGACCTCCCCTTGATTGCGGGAGCGGGCACGATTCGATGACGTGGCAGACGGGATAGGGCTCTCGGTCGGCGCCGCCAACCTGCGGGCGGTGGTGGTCGACCGTGCCGCGGTGACCCGGGCGGCGGTGCTGACGCTGTATCCGCACCGGCCGCCCGAGGTCGGCCTGCCCAGCGAGAACCCCAACCTGGCCGAGCGTGGCCTGGTCATCAACGACTTCGTCGACCGGGTCGGCGACCCGGTGGGCATCGTCGCGCCCGACGGCTCGTCCCACCGCGCCGACGTGCTTCTCGCCGACGCCCTGCGGGCGATGCTCTACGCCGTGACCCGGGGCCAGCCACCTGCGGGTCCGGTGGGCGTCACCCACCCCGCGCACTGGCGGCCGTCGGCGGTCGATGCCCTGCGCGGCGCGCTGGCGGCGGTGCCCGAGTTCAGTACCGGAAAACCCGCGCCGCTGGTGTCCGACGCCGTGGCCGCGCTGACGGCGCTGCAGCACGACCCGGGCGTGCCCGCCCGCGGCGTCATCGTCGTGTGCGACTTCGGGGGCACTGGCACCAGCATCACCCTGGCCGACGCAGCGCACGGCTTCGCACCTCTTGCGCCGACGGTCCGGTACACCGACCTGTCCGGCGACCTGATCGATCAGGCTCTGCTCACCCACGTAATCGCGGGCCTCTCCGCGGCGGGATCGGTGGACCTGTCGGGAACCTCGGCGATCGGATCGCTCACCAAGCTGCGGGCCCAGTGTCGGGCGGCCAAGGAACGGCTGTCCACCGCCGCGGTGACCTCCATGCCCGCCGAACTGCCGGGAAGTCGCGGCGAGGTCCGGATCACCCGCAACGAACTCGACGACGCAATCCGCCGGCCGCTGGCCGGTTTCATCGAAGAGCTACAGGATGCATTGCAGCGCAGTGGAATCCAGCCTGCGGACCTGGTCGCCGTTTCGTCCGTCGGCGGTGGTGCGCGCGTTCCGATCATCACGACGACGCTGTCGGAGCATCTGCGGGTTCCGGTGGTCACGACTCCGCAGCCCGAACTGGCGGCCGCGATCGGTGCCGGTCTGAGGGCCGTCCGCGGCACCGTCGAGGAAGGTGCCACGTCGATGGCGGTGCTGCCTCCGGCCGCGGCGGCCGCGGCGGCCGCGGCAGCCGTGGTACCCGACCCGGCCGGGCAGCCGACGTCCGGCATGATCGGCGCCCTGGCATGGTCGGACGCCCAGGACGTTCCCGACGTGGCCCCCGCCGCCGACTACGGCTACCAGGAGGGTGCCGCCCCACGTCCGCAACTCGCCTTCGCCGGGCCCGAGGACCTCGACCCCGTCCAGCCCGCGCCGTTGCCCTGGTATCGCCATCCGTTCGCCATCGTCGGCGCAGCCGTGGTGGTGGCATTGGCGGCGATCGCCGCGGCCGTGGTCCTGTTGACGGGCGGGGAGGACGAACCAACACAGTCGGTCATCACGAGCACCACCACGACGCCACCGCCCACCACGACGCCGACCACCACGGTCGCCCCGCCCGCCCCGGCGCCACCGCCACAGACTCAGGCGCCGCAGACGCGCACCGCCACGCGTCGGCCTGCGCCGCCGGTGACCGTCACGGAGGAGCCGCCTCCAGAGCCGCCCCCGAGCGAGGCCCCACCGCCACCCCCGACGGAGGAGCCTCCGCCGCCGACCTCCGAGCCGCCGCCGTGGAGTCCGACCCCGCCGTACCCGACGATCCCGGGTCTGCCATGGGTGCCGCTGCCTGGCGGTCAACCGGTACAACCCGTTCCTTAGCTTCGGCGCACAACCTAGGCTCGGCGGCATGAAGAAGACGGACGGCTTGCTCTTCAATCCGAACACCTACGACCCGCAGCAGTTCGACGCCGAGACCCGCAGGCTGCTGAGGGCGACCATCGACTTCTTCGAGGGCCAGGGCAAGAAGCGCATCCTCGACGACGATCTGAAGGCGCAGTGGCCCACCGACTTCGTCGACTTCGTCAAGCGGGAGAAGCTGTTCGCCACCTTTCTCACGCCGTCGGAGTTCGCCGACGGCAACCCCGACAAGCGGTGGGACGGCGCGCGCAACGCCGCCCTGGCCGAGATCCTCGGCTTCTACGGGCTGACCTATTGGTACACCGAGCAGGTCACCATCCTGGGGCTCGGGCCGGTCTGGCAGAGCGAGAACAAGGACGCCAAACTCCGGGCCGCCGATGACCTCGAGGCCGGCGAGGTGATGGCGTTCGGCCTGTCCGAGCGCGAACACGGCGCCGACGTCTACAACACCGACATGGTGCTCACGCCAGCGAGCGAGGAGGACCGGGCCAACGGCATCCTCTACCGGGCGTCGGGGGAGAAGTACTACATCGGCAACGGCAACGTCGCGAGCGTGGTGTCGGTGTTCGGGCGGCGTGGCGACGTCGAGGGGAACGACTCCTACGTCTTCTTCGCCGCCGACAGCCGCCACGAGAACTACCACCTGATCGGCAACGTGGTCCACATGCAGATCTACGTGAGCACGTTCCGGCTGGAGAACTACCCGGTCCGTGCCGAGGACCTCCTGCACACCGGCGTGGAAGCCTTTGCCGCCGCACTCAATACGGTAAACGTGGGCAAGTTCAATCTGTGTTCCGCATCGATCGGCATGGCCGAACACGGTTTCTACGAGGCCATCACGCACGCCCAGAACCGGATCCTGTACGGCAACCCGGTCACCGACTTCTCACACGTCCGGGCCAACTTCGTCGACTCCTACGCGCGACTGGTCGCGATGAAGCTGTTCAGCCAGCGCTCCGTCGACTACTTCCGCAGCGCGAGCCTCGAGGACAGGCGCTACCTGCTGTTCAACCCGATGACCAAGGCCAAGGTCACCATGGAGGGCGAGACGGTGATGCGGTCACTGCACGACGTGATCGCCGCCAAGGGCTACGAGAAGAACACCATGTTCCGCGAGGTCGCCCAGCTCATCGGCTGCCTGCCGCGGCTGGAGGGCACCGTGCACGTGAACGTCGGCCTGGTGCTCAAGTTCATGCCGAACTACATGCTCAATCCGCTTGACTATCCCGCGATTCCGACCCGCAACGACGCGAGCGACGACGTCTTCTTTTGGAACCAGGGGCCGACGCGCGGCGCGGGCCGGGTGCAGTTCGCCGACTGGACGCCGATTTACGAGGAGCACGCCCGGATCCCGAACGTCGCGCGGTTCTACGAACAGGCCAAGGCATTTCGGCAGCTGCTCGTCTCGGCTGCGCCCGATGCCGATCAGCAGAAGGACCTGGACTTCCTGCTGAACGTCGGGAACCTGTTCTCGCTCATCGTCTACGGGCAGCTGATTCTGGAACAGGCCGCGTTGACGGGACTCGACGACGACATCGTCGATGCGATCTTCGACTTCCAGATCCGCGACTTCAGCACGTATGCCGTTGCGCTGCACGGCAAGCCGACCTCGACGCAAGCCCAGCAGGACTGGGCGATCGGCGCGATCCGCAAGCCGGTGCCCGACGCCGAGCGCTTCGATCGGGTGTGGGAGCGCGTGCGGGCCCATGAC
>NZ_JAVRPS010000628.1:0-12956 GCF_032162105.1 Mycobacterium sp.
CACCGATCAACCGCACCCCAGAGGCGAGCTCGTCGTGAAAACGGACAACTTGTTCCCCGGCTACTACAAGCGGCCCAAGGTCACCGCTGAGGTGTTCGACCCGGACGGCTACTACCGAACCGGGGACATCGTGGCCCAAGTCGGTCCCGATCGGCTCGTATACCTCGACCGCCGCAACAACGTACTGAAACTCTCACAGGGCGAGTTCGTCACGGTCTCGAAGTTGGAGGCAGTATTCGGTGACAGCCCGCTGATTCGGCAGATCTACGTCTACGGCAACAGCGCTCGTTCCTACCTGCTGGCCGTCGTCGTGCCGACCGGGGACACGCTGGCCCGCTGCGGCGGCGATCTCGAGTCGCTCAAGCCGCTCATCGGCGACTCGCTGCAGGAGCTGGCGAAATCAGCCAGTTTGCAATCCTATGAGATTCCGCGCGACTTCATCGTCGAGACAACACCGTTCACACTGGAGAACGGCCTGCTCACCGGTATCCGCAAGGTCGCGCGACCGAAGCTCAAGGAGCACTACGGTGAGCGTCTCGAGCAGCTGTACACCGACCTCGCCGAGGGCCAGACCAACGAACTGCGGGCGCTACGCCAGGGCGGCGCAGAGCGGCCGGTACTGGACACCGTCATCCGGGCCGCCGGCGCACTGCTGAGCGCGGCAGCCGTCGATCTACAGCCTGACGCGCACTTCACCGACCTGGGCGGAGACTCCCTGTCGGCGTTGACATTCGCCAACCTGCTGCACGAGATCTTCGACATCGACGTGCCGGTGGGTGTGATCGTGAGCCCGGCGACCGATCTGCGAGTGATCGCCGATTACGTCGAGGCGGAACGGACGTCAGGTGCGCAGCGGCCCACCTTCGCGACCGTTCACGGCCGCGGCGCCACCGAGGTACACGCCAGTGACCTCACACTGGACGAGTTCATCGGCGCGGCGACGTTGGCCGCCGCGCCGTCGTTGCCCGGGCCCAGCGCCGAGGTACGCACCGTATTGCTCACCGGCGCAACGGGTTTCCTCGGCCGCTACCTTGCGCTGGAGTGGCTGCAGCGGATGGACCTGGTTGGCGGCAAAGTGATCTGCCTGGTGCGGGCCAAGTCCAACGAGGATGCCCGTGCGCGCCTGGACACCACCTTCGACAGCGGCGATCCCGAGCTGCTACGGCACTACCGGGAACTGGCCGCCGAGCATTTGGAGGTCATCGCCGGCGACAAGGGGGAGGCGAACCTCGGCCTGGATCAGCCTACCTGGCAGCGGTTGGCCGACACGGTCGATCTGATCGTCGATCCCGCCGCGCTGGTCAATCACGTTCTGCCCTACAGCCAGCTCTTCGGGCCCAACGTCGTGGGCACCGCCGAGCTGATCCGCGTCGCGCTCACCACCAAGCTCAAACCGATCGCCTATGTGTCGACGATCGGCGTATGCGAGGGAATCGAGCCGCCGTCGGCGTTCACCGAGGACGCCGACATCCGGGTCATCGGCCCGACCCGCAGCGTCGACGACGGCTACGCCAACGGCTACTCGAACAGCAAGTGGGCCGGCGAGGTGCTACTGCGCGAAGCCCACGACCTGTGCGGCCTGCCGGTCACCGTCTTCCGTTGCGACATGATCCTCGCGGACACCAAGTACGTCGGTCAGCTCAACGTGCCCGACATGTTCACCCGGTTGATGCTCAGCCTGGTCGCCACCGGTATCGCGCCGGCCTCGTTCTATGAACTCGACGCCGACGGAAACCGGGCACGCGCGCACTATGACGGGCTGCCAGTCGATTTCATCGCCGAGGCGATCGCGACGCTTGGCGAACGGTTCGGCGGGCAGGAGCGAAGCGACTCGGGGAACGATGCCGTGGCTGGGTTCGCGACCTACCACGTGATGAACCCTTACGACGACGGCATTGGACTCGACGAGTACGTCGACTGGTTGATCGAGGCTGGGTACTCGATCCATCGCATTGCGGACTACGGCGCGTGGTTGCAGAGGTTCGAGACCACACTGCGCGCCCTGCCAGAACATCAGCGCCAAGCCTCGCTACTGCCGCTGCTGCACAACTACCGACACCCCGAAAAGCCGATCCGCGGAACCATCGCGCCGACCGACCGGTTCCGTTCCGCGGTGCGCGAAGCGAAAATCGGCCCCGACAAAGACATTCCGCATGTCTCGGCGCCGATCGTGGTCAAGTACGTCACCAACCTGCAACTGCTCGGATTGCTATGAGGCCAACGCCATCACTAGCGGCGCGGAAGGACGGGGATCGGTTCGCTCTCCGGTTGATGGCCGCCCGACGCGTGCAGAGGCCGGAGATCTGCTCCGGGGGTATCAACAAACAATCCTGACGGCACGGAGCGCTACGATGGGCCATGCCCACAGCTGATTCGCACCGCCGATCGGAGCCGCGCCGGACGCAGGAGCAGCGCAGCGCCGACATGCGACTGCGGCTGCTCGACGCGACCATTGACTGCCTCGTCGAATACGGATACTCCGGCACGACGACGCTTCGCGTTGCGCGCCGGGCGGGGGTCAGCAGGGGGGCGCAGCTGCATCACTTCCAGTCGAAGACGGAGTTGGTGATCAGCGCGATACATCACCTTGCGGCGAAGAGGGCCGAGGCCGTGATCCGCGGAATGGGTACGGTCGATTCGACGGATGACCCAGTCGGGCGCATTCTCGAGTTGCTGTGGGACGTCCATCAAGGTCCATTATTCATTGCGACCGTTGAACTTTGGGTAGCGGGACGCTCAGATTCGGCGCTCGGGCAAGAGTTGGCGAAGTTCGAACCCGTCGTCTCGTCCAACCTTCTCAGTGCCCTTGCACAAGGCTTTCCCGGTCGGGAGCCCGGGCGCGAGCTCGTTTCGTTCATCTACACCGCGATGGACACCATTCGCGGGATCCTGCTCTCCAACTTCGTCGAACGGGATCTCCTTCGGGCGCGGCGGCAGTGGGATCGGGCCATGCCGATGCTGCATTCGATCGGCCTGACCGCCATGCAGAGCGTCTGAACCCGACGGGGCCAACCAACGGGTCGCAGGAACCGCCAAGCTGCTCGGGGGGGTAATTTACAATCCGGCTGGTATGTTTGTTTATGAACGGGGCGGCGAGATGCCCAACGGACCGAATCGTCCTACGGCGCATGACGGCCGCATCGGACGTCGCAATAGGAGGTGTTCAATGGCGAACAAGGTCTATGTCATCGGCGTGGGGATGACGAAGTTCGAGAAGCCGGGCAGCAGGGACTGGGACTACCCGGACATGGCCCGCGAGTCGGGTACCAAGGCACTCGCGGATGCCGGCATCGACTACCGCGAGGTCCAGGAGGCCTACGTCGGGTACGTCTACGGCGAATCCACCTCGGGCCAGCGCGCGGTGTACGAGTTGGGCATGACCGGCATCCCGGTCGTCAACGTCAACAACAACTGTTCCACCGGTTCCACGGCGCTGTACCTCGCCGCCCGTGCCATCAAGGGCGGGCTGGCGGACTGCACGATCGCGCTCGGCTTCGAGAAGATGCAGCCCGGTTCGCTCGGCACGACGTACGACGACCGTGAACAGCCGATGGCCATCCACTTCGACAAGATGGCCCAGATCTCCGAGGTCGTCTTCCCGCCCGCATCCTGGCTGTTCGGTGCCGCAGGCAAAGAGCACATGGACAAGTGGGGCACCACCACCGAGCACTTCGCCAAGATCGGCTACAAGAACCACGAGCACTCGGTCAACAATCCGTACGCGCAGTTCCAACAGTCGTACACGCTCGACGAGATCAAAGAAGCCAAGATGATCTACCCGCCGTCGGGGATCACCCGGCTGCAGTGCTCGCCCACCTCGGATGGCTCCGGCGCGGCGATCCTGGCCAGCGAGGCATTCGTCGAAAAGCACGGTCTCGCTGCACGAGCCATCGAGATCGTCGGGCAGGCGCTGACGACGGACTTCGAATCCAGCTTCGACGGCACCGCGAAGAACATCGTCGGCTACGACATGAACGTTCAGGCGGCTCGCGCGGTGTACGAGCAGTCCGGTCTCGGCCCGGAGGACTTCCAGGTCATCGAGCTGCACGACTGCTTCTCGGCCAACGAGCTGCTGACCTACGAAGCGCTCGGCCTCTGCGGTGAAGGCGAAGCGGGCAAGCTGCTCGACAACGACGACACCACCTATGGCGGTCGTTGGGTGGTGAACCCCTCCGGAGGCCTCATCTCCAAGGGCCATCCTTTGGGTGCAACAGGTTTGGCACAGTGCGCCGAACTGACCTGGCAGCTGCGCGGCACCGCGGACAAGCGTCAGGTCGACGGCGTGACCGCCGCCCTGCAGCACAACATCGGCCTCGGTGGCGCCGCCGTCGTCACCGCCTACCAGCGGGCCGAGCGCTAGTAGCTCTCTGAATTACAGGTAATGCCGACAACACTCAATGAGGAGTCATTCACATGGGACACGTCGAGGCAACCAAGACCCTGACATCCACCCCCGATGCGGTGTGGGCCGTCATCGCTGACCCGCAGACGTGGGAGAAGTGGTTCACCGTCCATACGGGTTGGCTCGAAGAGCCGCCTGCCGCACTCAGCGAGGGCGCCCGCCTGGTCGAGAAGATCGAGATGCTCGGCATGGCCAACAAGCTCGAATGGAACATCGTCGAATACGACGACGGCAAGAAGATCACGATGGCCGGCACCGGTATGGCCGGTGTGAAGGTGGAGTTCTCCTTCATCGTCGAGCCTGCCGATGTGGGCACTCAGTTTTCGGTGGTCGGCGACTTCGAGGGCGCACTGATCAAGGGAGCGCTCGGCAAGGCCGTCGAGAAGGGCTTCGGCAAGCAGCTCGACAAGTCCGTCGAGCAACTCGACAACCTTGCCACCGCGGCGTCGTGACCATGGCCGAGGAGCTGGAATTCGATGACGCAGGCTTGGACGTCTGGTCCGACGAGGAGACATTCGAGGTCACCAGGGACCGGCTCGTCGAGTACGCGGAGGCCACCAACGACCCGATCGCGGCGCACCGCAACGGTGATGTCGCTAACCCGGTGTTCGCCATCGTCCCGGTGTTCGAGTCATTGCTGATCCCGGCTGTCGACGTGATGCCGGTCGAGCTGATCCCGCGGGTCGTCCACGGCGAGCAGGACTTCCACTTCTGCCGGGCGATCAAGCCGGGGGACAAGCTGGTCTCCCGCGGCAAGATGACCGGTTACGAAGGCCTCGACAACGGCACCCGCGCAACGATCGTGCTCGAGTGCCGAACCGAGGACGGCGAACTGGTCAACGAGCAATACGTCACCACGTTCGTCCGCGGGTTCAACGCAGGCAAGAAGATCGGCGAGCTGAGCCCGAGCCACAAGTTCGACCCCGCTCTGCGCGAGCAGGCGCCGGTAGCGAAGTTCGTCCAGCACTTCGACGAGGATCAGACGTTCCGGTATGCACCGGCCGCGGGTGATCCGATGCCGATCCACCTCGACGAGGACATCGCCAAGGACGCCGGCCTGCCTGGCATCATCGGGCACGGACTGTGCACCATGGCGTTCACCTCGTGGGCGGTGCTCACCGAAGTCGGCGGTTCGGATGTGAACCGGCTCAAGCGGTTTGCGGTGCGATTCTCCAAGATGGTGATTCCTGGCGACGACCTGGAGACCCGCATCTGGAAGGTGAAGTCCGAGAACGGCGTCACGACCTACGCCTTCGAGACCGCGCGCGGCGACGAATTCGTCATCACCGACGGTCTCGCCGAAATCAGAGATTAGGAATCGACATGGGAGTTCTGGAAGGACGGGTTGCCGTCATCACTGGTGCAGGACGTGGCATCGGCCGCGAGCACGCACTGTTGTTCGCGCGGGAAGGCGCCTCGGTCGTCGTCAACGACCTTGGAGGCAGCAACTCCGGTGAAGGGTCCGACGCCGGCCCCGCGCAGGACGTCGTGAACGAGATCATCACCGCGGGCGGCAAAGCCGTCGCCAACACCGACAACGTCGCCACCTGGGCGGGCGCGCAAGCACTCGTCGAGCAGGCGGTCAGCGAGTTCGGTCAGTTGGACGTCGTGGTGAACAACGCAGGCATTCTGCGGGACAACTTCATCGCCACGATGGAGGAGTCACAGTGGGATGCGGTTCTCACCGTGCACCTCAAGGGGCATGCCGCGGTGCTCCACCACGCGGCCGCGTACTGGAAGGCGCAGTCCAAGGCCGGCAATCAGCCCATCGCCGCCGTGATCAACACCGCGTCCGCGTCGGGGATCACCGTGCCGCAGGCCGGTCAGACCAACTACGGCGCCGCCAAGGCAGGCATTGCGGCACTGACCTTGGTCGCTGCCGAAGAGCTCGAGCGCTACGGCGTCCGGGTGAACGCGATCGCGCCGATCGCCCGGACCCGGCTCACCCTGGCCACCCCGGGTATGGGGGCGGTGTTCGCCGCCGAAGTCGAGGAGGGCGAGTTCGACTACTTCAGCCCGGCGAACATCTCCCCGGTGGTCGCCTACCTGGCGACCGAGAAGTGTCCGCTCACCGGCCAGATCTTCGCCGTGCAGGGCGGTGCGATCTCCACCCTGGCGGGTTGGCACGACGTGCGGACCATCGAGACGGACGGACCGTGGCTGATCGACGACATCGCCGATCGCCTGCCCAACTAGCTACATCCTCTCTCGTACAAAGGAGTACGCCATGATCGAGTGGTCCGAGACCGACCTGTTGATCCGGGACAGCATCAAGGAATTCGTCGACAAGGAGATCCGCCCGCACGTCGATGAGCTCGAACATGGCGATCTTCCGCCCTACGACATCATCCGGAAGTTAGTCTCCGCCTTCGGCATCGACGAGATGGCCCGCGAAGCCTTCGTCAAACAGCTCGAGAAGGAAAAGGCCAAGGCAGCTGCGCTGGCCGCACGAGACGAACCGCCCGCCAAGAAGACGACGTCCAGTGGCGGCAGCCAGCTGCCGATATCGATGGCGATGGTGGCCTTCAGCGAGATCTGCAAGGTCTCGATGGGTATCTCGGCGGCAGCCGCAGTGAGCCTCAGTCTCGCGGCGATGACCATCATGAACCGCGGCACCACCGCACAGAAGGAACGCTGGGTGCTGGACCTCTTGACCTTCGACAAGGTCGGGGCGTGGGCGATCACCGAGCCCGACGCGGGCTCGGACGCATTCGGCGGCATGAAGACCACGGTCAAGCGCGACGGCGAGGACTATCTCCTCAAGGGGCACAAGACGTTCATCACCAACGGGCCCTACGCCGACACGCTCGTCGTGTACGCGAAGCTCGACGACGGCAGCGCCACCGATCTGCGGTCCCGCCCGGTGCTGACCTTCGTGCTCGACAAGGGCATGGAGGGGCTGACCCAGTCCAAGCCGTTCAACAAGATGGGCATGCACTCCTCACCGACCGGCGAGCTGTTCTTCGACAACGTGCGCCTCGGCAAGGATCGGCTGCTCGGCGAGACCGAGGAGAACAAGGAGGGCGACGGCCGGGCGAGTGCCCGCGCAAACTTCACCTTCGAGCGGGTCGGTGTCGGCGCGATGTCGCTCGGCATCATCGAGGAGTGCCAACGTCTGTCGATCGAGTACGCGAAGTCGCGCATCCTGTGGGGCAAGCCGATCGCGGAGCTCCAGCTGATCCAGCTGAAGCTGGCGAAGATGGAGATCGCCCGGATCAACGTGCAGAACATGGTGTTCCGTGCCATCGAGTGCTCGAATGCGGGTAAGGAGCTCTCGCTGGCCGAAGCGTCGGCGATCAAGCTCTACTCGTCCGAGGCGGCCGCCGATGTCGCGATGGAGGCCGTCCAGCTGTTCGGTGGGAACGGCTACATGACCGAGTACCGGGTGGAACAGCCTGCCCGCGACGCGAAGTCGCTGATGATCTACGCAGGAAGCAACGAGGTTCAGGTCACCCACATCGCGAAGGGACTGCTCGGGGCATGATCTCGGGCCGCAGCCACTAATCGCCGGTGCGCGTGAATGTTTCGGTGACCGCCGTGTCGGCTGCGCAGGTCCCGGTCTGTTCCTGGCGGCCGTGCCCGATGAGCTTCGTGATCGGATCCTCTGGTGGTTGGGGCAGCGGAAACTCCGCGGTGTACTTCAGGTGCGTCGGGCCGCCGGGGGCCGGACACTTACCGTCGAACTCGAGCTCGGAGACCCACTTCCCGTCGCTGAATACCAGCGGTCGGAAATCCGAAGGCGCATGGAAGTAGCTCATGCACCGAGCGCCGGTGCGAAGGCAGTCGGTAGTGACGGAATAGAGCAAATCCTGTTGTGGGGAGCCGTTCGTGAAGTTGCGCGTGAGGTGATAGTGGCCGCGCAACGCTTCGGCAGGCGACGTCACCCGTGGCGGTAGCGCGGCCGGGTCGGGCACGGTGTTGTCCTCGAGGCTTCCGGTGCGGGCGAAGGTGACGGTGCCCTTTCCCGAGCAGCCGTCGCTGCTGGTCCCGCTGAACTCGCCGGTGAGGGTGCCGTCGGGACGTGGTTGCAGGGTGAACACGTCCCAGACTTCGACGGGTGCGTTGTGGCATTGATCCGAGCCGAGTCCTACGGCCACCCAGCGTCCGTCGACCTCGTCGAACACCAGGCTCGACACCGCAGGGCCTTCGCCGCTCAGCCGCAACGCCGTCGCCACGCACCCGTCGGGGCGACACACCGACCGCACTCCCCACCTGGCCGTCATCGGCGACGAGCCTTCGTCTGGTTGGTCGCCATCCATGTGGGTGGTCGCGCTGTAGTCGGCCCGGTAGATCCCGGTGAAGGGAGCCATGCCGGCTGGCGCGGTGGCGGTACTGGTCGGCGCGGTCGAGGCCGGGTCCTGTGTGAACTGCACTGCCGCGACGACACCGGCGACGACCAGCAGCACGACGGCCGCCAGGGCGCCGATCAGCACACGACGGCGCCGTCGCTTCGGGATGGGCTCCGTCGGTCCTAGTGGGGATGGCGGAGGGGGCGTGAACCCCGTGGCCGCGGTCGGTGACTCGCCGATGTTGGCTCGGCGTCGCTGGGTCTGCGCTGGGTCGGGCGTGACCGGCAGACCCGGGCTGCTCTGACTCGTCGGGTCGTCGATGGCATGTCGCGCCGCGGCGGCCATCTCGACAGTGCTCCCGTAGCGGTCGGTGGGTTGTTTGGCCAGGCCGGTGGCGATCACCTCGTCCAACGCCGTCGGGACGGTTGTGCGCTCCTCCGAGGGTCTTGGCGGGGGCATGACCATGTGGCCCACCGCGATCTGCTCGAGCGTCGTACCGGGGAAGGGCAGTTCGCCGGTCAGGCATTGGTAGAGCACGCAGGCCAGCGCGTACACGTCGCAGCTGGGTCCGATTTCCCCGTCGCCGAAACGCTCCGGAGCCATGTAAGACCACGTGCCGAGCGTGGAACCGACTGAGGTGAGCCCGGTTTCACCAGTGGCGCGGGCAATGCCGAAGTCGATGAGGTAGGCGAAGTCGTTGTGAGCCAGCAGGATGTTGGACGGTTTGACGTCGCGGTGCACCAGCCCGGCCTGATGGGCGCTGTGCAGCGCCGAGGCGACCTGCTCGATGACGTACACCGCGCGTCCGGGGTCCAACGGCCCGGCGTCCAACAGGGTCTGCAGGTCCACGCCGTTGATCAGCCGCATCGTGACGTATAGCCGACCGTCGATCTCCCCGACGTCATGGATCGGCACCACGTGGGGATCGTCCAGGCGCGCGGCGGCACGGGCTTCGCGGCGGAACCGCTTCTCGAAGTCGGGGTCCTTCGCGAAGTGCGGTAGCAGCATCTTCAAGGCCACCACCCGGTCGATGGCGGTGTCGTGGGCGCGCCACACCTCGCCCATCCCGCCACGGCCCAGTAACTCGATCAGCTGGTAGCGGCCAAATGGCGTCCCCTCCACCGACTCACGATAAACCGTTCCTGGATCTGGCAGTACGGCTTATCTTGTCCTGAACCGCAGATTGTCTGGAGGCTGCTGATGGTCGTCGACCAGTACCTGTGGTTGCTTCACCTCGACCGGCGGTTGGCCCTCGACGTCGATTGGGGTCCTCTCCACGTTCACCTGTACGGCCGATCCGTGTTCTACATGTGGGTCACGGTGTCGATCCTGGCGATCGGCGGTATCGCGGTGCTCGTGTCACGCAAGCGGGAGTTGATCCAGAAGTGGACGACGTGGGTGCTGATCGCCACGGTCGTCGGCATCCCGTTCTGGATCGGCAAGGGCGCCACCGCGGTGCTGGCCGCCGCACTGGCCATGGTCGCGGTGATCGAGTTCGCGCGGCTGGTGAAACTGAGCAGATTCGACACCGGCTTGCTACTGGGCCTGGCCGTGCTCTATCCGTTGGCAGCGTGGCTGCGCCCATCGCTCTTGACGTTCGCACCGGTCCTGGTGCTGCTCTGCGCGCTGCCGTCAGTGCTCAGCGGTGACGTCGAAAATGGCTCAAGGCGAACCGCTTTCACCGCCTTCGGCTCGGTGTGGATCTGCTGGTCCTTGGCGCTGCTTGTGGTGTTGTCGTCGGAGGCGTTCGTGCTGTTCTTCGCCGTGGCCGCCACCGACGTCGCCGCCTGGTGCGGCGGAAAGGGGTTGCGCCGCTTCGGTTGGGCGCGCAAGACGTTCACTCCGTTGAGCCCGAACAAGACGATCGGCGGAGTGGTCGGCGCGATCATCGGGGCGTTTCTCGTCCTGACATTGCTGGGCACCATATCGATCGGGCTGCTCATCGCGGTCGCCATCGGCGGCCTGTTCGGCGACCTCCTGGAGTCGATGCTGAAGCGGCAGGCCCAGGTCAAGGATGCCGGCGAGTGGCTGCCCGGCTTCGGCGGCCTGCTCGACCGGATCGACTCGCTGCTATTGGTTCTCCCGTTGGCGTACCTCCTCGGATGAGCGATCAGACCGAGCGCCAATCACGTGTCTGGTCGGCGATCGCCCGTCTCGTCGCTAGTCCTTACGGCCTGTTGCTGGCGTTCGTGTGGGGTTTCGCCGAGGCGCTGAGCTGGTTCATCGTCGCCGAGATGGCGTTGATACTGTTCGCCGCCGCCGTCCCGCGCCGCGTGATGACATGGGCCGCAGCGGTGATCGCCGGCTCTGTGCTCGGCGTACTGACCACCGCCGGGCTCGCGTCGCGCGGTGTCTACTTGCCCGCACCGCTGACTACCCCGCGGATGGCGGCGACGGCCTTCGACCAGCTGACCGCCGGGCCGAGCGCGATCCTGCATCAAGCGTTGTCGGGCATCCCCGTCAAGGTGTATGCCCGCGCCGCCGGTGAACACCACATCGACCTGTGGAACCTGGCCGGCTGGACGCTGCTGGAGCGTGGACTGCGCATCTCGATGGTGGGACTCGTGGTGTGGCTACTGTCAAGCCTGTTGCATCCCGTGCTGCGACGGCGTTATGGCGTCTACTTGATGATCGCGGCCGTCATCTTCACCGTGGGCCTGTCGGCGGTGCTCTCCGCGTGGTCCTAAACGCGGGTGGCACCCGTGAGCCGGATCCTCCAACGCACGAACCCCGCGAAGGCGATGGACAGCACCGCGAGCATCGCGATGTCGAAGAGCCACGCGGATGCGGTGTGCTGCCAGTGCGAATCCTGCGCGATACCCACCACCAGATTGCTCAGATCAACCGTCGACGCCGTCGCCGCGAAGCCCCACCGCGCGGGGGTGAGCCAGGAGATCGGGTCGAGCGCCGCCCGGCCCGTCACCGGAATGAAGCCGCCCGCGAGCACGAGCTGCAACGTGAGCGCCGCCGCCAGCAGCGGGATGACCTGATCGCTGGTCTTCGCGACCGCCGACACCGCCAGGCCGAGGATTGTCGCCACCACGCACGTTGCCGCGACACCGACGAACAACTCCAACATCGGGCTGCCCAGCACCGCCGCGCTCGACGGCGCCCGCTTGCCGATCGTGGGCGCCGTGACGATCAGCACCAGCAGCGCCGACTGAATCACCGCAATCGTGCCGAACACACCGACCTTCGCCAACAGATACGCCGACGCCGACAGCCCGACGGCTCGCTCGCGGCGGAAGATGGCGCGTTCGCCGACCAGGTCGCGGACGGTCAGCGTCATTCCCATCAAGATGGCGCCGAAGTTCAACAACGCCACGAGCTGCTTCGCCTCGAACGGCGCGGAACCGTCGGCGGCGGGCGTGCCGAAGCCGGCGTGGCCGCCGACGGTGAGTGGCAGCAGACCGACGATGAGCGGCAGCAACGCCAGAAGCACCAGGTAGCGGCGGTCGGCGGCGATGAGCGCCACCTGGCGGCGTGCAATCGTCGAGACTTGGCGCCAAAGGCCCGCGTGCGCCGGCTTGGCCCCGTCGACGGGCTTCTCGGTTGCGACCTGGACGGGCACCTCGACCGGTTGCCCGGTGCGGTCGTGAAATCGTTGTTGGGCCCCGTCGGGATCGGCGCAGAGGCCGTCGAAGATGTCGGCCCAGTCGGTGGCGCCCATCGCCGGTCCGATTTCATGGGGTGGTCCGCAGAATGCGGTCTTGCCGCCGGGGGCGAGCAGCACCACCTGGTCGCACACGTCGAGGAACGTCAACGAATGCGTGACCACCACGATCACGCGGCCGGCGTCGGCAAGCTGGCGCAGCATCGCCATCACCTGCCGGTCCAGCGCGGGATCCAGCCCCGTCGTTGGCTCGTCGAGCACGAGTAGCGATGGACCGGTCAACAGTTCGAGAGCGACCGACACGCGCTTGCGCTGCCCACCAGACAGCTTGTCCACCCGCGTTTCGGCGTGCGGCGTCATTTCGAGTTCCTCGAGCACCTGCGCGATCACCTGCCGTCGATCGGCCTCGGTGGTGTCCTGCGGCATGCGCAGTTCTGCGGCGAAGCCCAGTACTTGATTGACGGTGAGCCGCTGATGCACGACGTCGTCTTGCGGCACCATGCCGATCCGGCTGCGCAGCAACGCGTATCCGGCATGGAGGTCGTGCCCGTCGAATGACACGGCGCCACTGGTCGGCCGCGTGGCTCCGGCGATCACTCGGGACAGCGTGGACTTGCCCGAGCCGGATGGGCCGATCACCGCCGTCAGCGTG
>NZ_JAVRPS010000629.1:0-14963 GCF_032162105.1 Mycobacterium sp.
CGCCGAGTCGGCGGTCGGTGCCCAGCAGTGCCCGCGGGGTGAACCGTGACGCCAGCATCCGCTGGACCACCAGCACGCCCTCGGCGATCACCAGGCCCTTGCCGGTGGGCAGGTCCGGTCTGCGATCGATGCTGTTGAGATCTCGGAAGTCGTCGAGCCGCGGATCGGCGGGGTCGTCGACCAGGATCAGCTGTGCCAATTCCCCGGTCGCTTCGCACCTGCCCGCCGAGCGCTCACGCGCCTTCGTCGACGATGGCGAGCATCAGATCGGCCGCTACCAACAGCGTCTTGCGCTGTTCGGGCTCGAGTTCGGCCAGCCGCTGCTGCAGCCATTCCCGGCTGGCGCGGCGCTCCACTTCGATGAGGTCAGCCCCCTTTCCCGACACCGACACCAGTACCTGGCGGCCGTCGTCGGGATGCGGGCACCGGTCGACGAAGCCGAGCTCGCCCAGCGACGCGATCACCCGGGTCATCGACGGGGGCCGCACCCGTTCGCGGATCGCCAGTGCGCCCGGTGTCATCGGACCCTCCTTGGCAAGCGTGGCCAGCGCCGACAGCTGGGACAGTGACACCGGCGAGTCCGGCCGCCGGAAGCGCAACTGCCGCGCCAAGCGCACGACGGCCAGCGATAAATCGCTGGCCAGGCGAGCGTCGGCGTCGTTCACGTGCCAAAGAGTACCGATACGCCTACCGGATTCGATACAGGCGATGGCAGTTTCGCGATCGTTCGGTGCATTCGTGCCGATCGGTTACGTTTGTGAGCGATGGCCGACACGACACCCGAACCCGGCGATGGTGCGCCGGAGCCGCCCCCGTTGCCCGCGGCACTGCTGCAGCCGTGGCCGGTGATCGTCGCGATCGCCGCGTGCTGGCTGGTCGCCGTCGCGCTTGCGTTCACGGTGCCCGGCTTGCACGACTGGCGACCGGTGACGGTGGCCGGGTTGGGCGTAGGCGTGCTTGGCACGTCGATCTTCCTGTGGCAGCGGCGCGCCGTACGGCGCGGCTCCCGCGGCGCGCAGTCCGGACTCAACTGACGCGCATCAAGGCGGCCCGCCGAGACCGGCTAGTTCGCGGGCTCTGCCTGCTCCGTGGGCTCCGCAGACTCTTCCGTCTCGACGGGCTCTGCGGTGTCTACTGGCTCTACCGACTCGACGGCGTCTTCGGCTTCCCCCGTCTGTTCCGTCTGTTCCGTCTGGACCGTCTCTTCGGCTTCAGTTTCGGCACGCTCTGCCGTGTCCGCCGTATCCGGTGCATCTTCGGCAACGACGACCGGAACCACATCGGTGACTTCGATGACGCCGTCGTCGTACGGATCGAACGCCGGCGAGCCGATCCCCGCCGGCGCCGGCGTTTCCGAATGCGCGCCGCAGCCATACTCGTCAGCCACCACGCGACCGTCGGCAGACATCTCGTTGGCGCACACCCCGAAGGCCGTCCCCAGCGATCCGGTCAGTGGCAGGTAGAAGCCGCAGTCCCGGCAGACCCGGCGCGTCGAGCGGGCCATCGTCGAATCCGGCCCGAAATCGCCGTCCTGCCAACGCTGCGCGGCCTCCGTGCGGCCCCACTCGCTGAGCACCTGGCGACGGCCCAATCCGAGCTCGCCTGCGAGTTCGTCGAGGTCCGGGTCACCCGACGACAGGTAGCCGGGCACCAGCCGCGGGTCGTCGGTGGCCGGGGACAGCAGATCACCAGGGCTCAGGTCGCCCGGCTGGACGCGGTCCTGCCACGGCACCCACTGCGGCGCCAGCAGCGCCGTCGGTCCAGGTACCAGGACCACTTCGCTGATCGTGGCACGGTCGGCGCCGGGGTAGGCCGCCACGACGACCGCCCATTGCCAGCCCTGGTAACCGGGCATGTCGGCCAGGAAGCGATGGGTCGCAGCGGTCGGATCGTCGAAGCCGGCGCCGAGGTACTCACCCACGACGTCGGGCCCGCTGAACTCGATGATCGCCGTGCGAGCCAGGTCAACGGCACCCGTCAGCACGGTCGCAAGATCCGCCCGACTGTCCGACGGGGGGACCGCGGCGTCATGCTCGGCGGATTCGATCATGCTGTCCATCGGCACTAATACTGCCTGACAACGCAACACCAAGGCCACACCGGTCGCCCTACGGGCGGCTGCGGTGGCCATGGGGAAGAATCGAATCGTGAGCGGATCGCGTCGTGACCCCGGCAACGCCGGAGACCCGAGGGATCCCCGGTACTATCCCCCGCGGCCACCCGCCGACTCCGGCGAGCACCCCGGCATGGCCAACTACCCCAGCGGCGACGCCGACTTCCGGCGCCGGGCGTCTCGCAACCCGCAGGGCCCGAGCGCCAACCGGTGGCTACCACCGCTGGACGAGACGCAGGCCACCGAGCACAGGGGCCCGCGGGCGGACCGCCCGCCGCGCGGCACAGGCCAGGCCGCGGGCCAACGGGTCACCGTGACGAGGGCCGCGGCGCAACGCAGCCGCGAAATGGGCTCGAAGATGTACGGCCTGTTCCACCGCGCGGCCACCGCCGACGGCGCCGACAAGTCCGGACTGACCGCGCTGACCTGGCCGGTGATGGCCAACTTCGCCGTCGACGCCGCGATGGCCGTCGCGCTGGCCAACACGCTGTTCTTCGCCGCCGCTTCCGGCGAGAGCAAGAGCAAGGTCGCGCTGTACCTGCTGATCACCATCGCGCCGTTCGCCGTGATCGCCCCGCTGATCGGTCCGGCGCTGGACCGGTTGCAGCACGGCCGCCGGGTGGCACTGGCCACGTCGTTCGTGGCGCGCACCGCGCTGGCGGTAGTGCTGATCGCCAACTACGACCCCGCAACGGGCAGCTTCCCGTCGTGGGTGCTCTACCCGTGCGCCCTCGGAATGATGGTGTTGTCGAAGTCGTTCAGCGTGCTCCGTAGCGCCATGACACCCCGCGTGCTGCCGCCGACGATCGACCTGGTCCGGGTCAATTCACGGCTGACGGTGTTCGGCTTGCTCGGCGGGACCATGCTCGGCGGCGCCATCGCCGCTGGGGTGGAATACCTGCTCAGCTTGTTCCACATGCCCGGCGCGCTGTACGTGGTGGTCGCCGTCACGGTCGGCGGCGCGGTGCTCTCGATGCGCATTCCGAAATGGGTCGAGGTCACCGAGGGCGAGGTGCCCACCACCCTGACGTATCACGGCCCCACTGAGCACCTCAGCAGGCCGTCCGACCGCAAGTCCGAGAAGGCGGCCCGACAACCGTTGGGGCGAAACATCATCACCTCGTTGTGGGGCAACTGCACCATCAAGGTCATGACCGGCTTCCTCTTCCTGTATCCGGCGTTCGTGGCCAAGTCGCATGAGGCGAGCGGCTGGGAGCAGTTGCGCATCCTCGGCCTGATCGGCGCTGCGGCGGCCATCGGCAACTTCGCGGGCAACTTCGCCAGCGCCAGGCTCACACTCGGACATCCCGCGCAGTTGGTGGTGCGGGCCACGGTCGCGGTGACCGCCGTCGCTCTGGCCACCGCACTCACCGGCAGCCTGGTGGTGGCTGCGTTCGCCACCCTCGTCACGTCCGGGGCCAGCGCGATCGCCAAGGCGTCACTCGACGCGTCGCTGCAGGACGACCTTCCTGAGGAGTCACGCGCGTCGGCGTTCGGCCGGTCGGAGTCACTGCTGCAACTGGGCTGGGTCGCAGGCGGCGCGACGGGCGTGCTGATCTACACCGACCTGTGGATCGGTTTCACCGCGATCAGCGCCGCGCTCATCCTGGGTCTGGCCCAGACGTTGGTCAGCTACAACGGCGACTCGCTGATCCCCGGATTCGGCGGCAACCGGCCGGTGTTCGCCGAGCAGGAGGGCGCCGTCCCCGACTCGGCGGCCGTGGCGCGAGAGTGAAGAAGGTTCTGGCGGTACTGATTTCGGTCGCGGTGGTGGCTTCGGTGGCCACCGGCGTGCTGATCTGGCGGCTGACCCGCGACCCGGTTCCGCAGCACCCGGAGATCAGCGCGTACACCCACGGTCAGTTGGTGCGGGTCGGACCGTACCGGTATTGCGACGTCTTCGAGATCACCAAGTGCGACGTCCCTGAGACGATCGGCGAACTCGTCGTCACGTCCCGCGACCCGGTGCAGTTGTCGGTGCCGCCGTCGATCTCGAGGGCGCCGTGGGTGCTGCTGCGCGCCTACGAGGATTCCGGGGACAGCGTGGTCGAGGAGTTCCGGCCCGACAGCAAGCTCGCGGTGACCATTCCGACCGTCGATGCGCACCGCGGCAGGTTGACCGGCATCGCGGTGCAGCTACCGACGCTGGTGCGCGACGAGCAGAACAACGTGTTTCCGTGGCCGCACGCCGAATGGTCGGTGCGAACGGTCTGGTCCTAACCGGCCGAGTGCCCCGGCGGCACCCGCTCCGCATCGCGCGTCGCCCCCGGCGGTGAACCGTCGCCGAACGGCTTGCCGCCCAACGCTTCCCGGCCGTGCGGGGTCAGCCAGTTGGACAACTCGGGCCCCTTGGGCACGATCCGGGTGGGATTGATGTCGGTGTGCACGATGTAGTAGTGCTGCTTGATCTGGACGAAGTCGACGGTGTCGCCGAAACCCGGCGTCTGGAACAGATCGCGCGCGTAGGCCCACAACACCGGCATCTCGTCGAGCTTGGACCGGTTGCACTTGAAGTGACCGTGGTAGACGGGGTCGAACCGGGCCAGCGTGGTGAACAGGCGGACATCGGCCTCGGTGATGGTGTCTCCCACCAGAAACCGTTGCCCGCTGAGGCGTTCGGTGAGCCAATCCAGCGCGGTGAACAAGCGGTCGTAGGCCGCGTCGTAGGCGTCCTGGGACCCGGAGAACCCGCAGCGGTATACGCCGTTGTTGACCTCGGTGTAGATCCGCTTGGCCACCTCGTCGATCTCCGCTCGCAGGGGCTCCGGGTAGAGCTGCGGCGCGCCGGGCCGGTGATGGGCCGCCCATTCGGTCGAGAGGTCCAACGTCATCTGGGCGAAGTCGTTGGTCACCACCTGGCCCGTCGGCACGTCGACGATCGCCGGGACGGTGATGCCCTTCGGGTAGTCCGGGAACCGTTTCAAGTAGGCATCCTGCAGGCGCGGGATCTGCAGCACGGGGTCGACGCCGCCGGGGTCAAGGTCGAACGTCCAGCTGCGTTCGTCGTGCGTCGGCCCGCAAAAGCCTATGGACAGAACGTCTTCCAGGCCGAGAAGCCTGCGCACGATGATGGCCCGGTTGGCCCAGGGGCAGGCCCTGGCAACGACGAGGCGGTAACGCCCCGGCTCGACGGGGTAATGATCGGAACCGTCGACTCCGGCTTCTTTTGCTCCTCGCGTCCGCAGGATGCGAGTGGTGATGTAGTTGGTGTCGCGGTTGAAGTCGCCCTTGGGCGCGACGTAGGAAGCCACGGTCCAAGCATGCCCCGTTTTGCCGCGCGTGAGGCCACGCTCGACGAGGAGTCAGGCGTCCAGTTCTTGCGCGACGGCTTTGACCACCTCGGACACCCGGCGGGCGACCTTGCGGTCCGGGTACTTACCCTTGCGCAGCTCGGGCTGCACCGCGCCCTCCAGCAGCGTGATCATGTCCTCGACCATGCCGTGCAACTCATCCGGCGTGTGCTTGTGCTCGACGGTGGCGGCTTCACGGCGGTTGCGGGTCAGGCTCGGCGGCGGGTCGATCACCTTGAGGCTCAGCGCCTGCGGCCCGCGTCGTCCCGCAGCGATGCCGAACTCGACCTTCTGACCGGCCTTGAGGTCCTCCACCCCGGAGGGCAACGCCGAGGAGCCCACGTAGACGTCCTCGCCCTCCTCCTGGGACAGAAAGCCATAGCCCTTTTCGGAGTTGTACCATTTAACCCTGCCGGTCGGCACTGGTCCTCACCCGCTCGTCTCGCTTGCTACCTGGTTACATAATGAAAGCGTCCCGCCTGCGCAGGACGCGAATGCAATGATCCTACTCGGACACCATCTCACCAGCACTCGATTACTCCCGCCCATGCGGCCTGGGCCGCACTCGGTAGGCTGGGATAACCGCTGGAGGGAAGATGCGCCTGATCCTGAACATCATTTGGCTGATCTTCGGCGGTCTATGGCTGGCGTTGGGTTACTTCCTGGCCGGGATCATCTGCTTCGTTCTGATCATCACGATCCCCTTCGGCTTCGCCGCGTTCCGCATCGGCCTGTACGCGCTGTGGCCGTTCGGCTACACCGTGATTGACAAGCCAGGACCACGCCCAGGCGCACTGATCGGCAACGTCATCTGGCTGATCCTGTTCGGCATCTGGCTGGCCATCGGACACGTGATCACCGCCATCGCGATGGCGATCACGATCATCGGCATCCCGCTGGCACTGGCCAACCTGAAGTTGATCCCGGTCTCGCTGCTGCCGCTGGGCAAGGAGATCGTCCCCAACGATGTGGCCGATGGCCGCGTGGGGGTGCCGGGATGACCGCCACGAATCTCGGCCTGCCGTCGCTGCGGTCGGCCGTGGTGGTGTCGGACGCCCCGAGCGCGGGCCCGCTGGTCGACACGTTCGGCCGCGCCGCAACGGACCTTCGGGTGTCGCTGACCGACCGATGCAATCTGCGATGCACGTACTGCATGCCCGCCGAGGGCCTGGACTGGCTTCCTGGCGACGACCTACTGAGCGCGTCCGAACTGGCCCGGTTGATCGGCATCGGGGTCTCCCGGCTCGGCATCACCAACGTCCGCTTCACCGGCGGCGAACCCCTGGTGTCGAAACACCTCGATCAGATGGTGGCGGCGGCCGCGGCGTTGCGCCCGCGTCCCGAAATCGCGATGACCACCAACGGAATCGGGCTGGCGCGCCGCGCAGCACGGCTGAAGGCGGCCGGCCTGGACCGCGTGAACGTGTCCCTGGACACCGTCGACCCCGCTCACTTCGCCCGCATCACCCGGCGCGACCGGCTCCCCGACGTGCTCGAGGGTCTGGCCGCTGCCGCGGACGCGGGCCTTGCCCCGGTGAAGGTGAACGCCGTCCTGGATCCGGTCACGGGCCTCGACGACGCCGTGTCGCTGCTGCGCTTCTGCCTTCGGCATGGATACCAGCTGCGCATCATCGAACAGATGCCGCTGGACGCCGGTCACCACTGGGATCGCGACCAGACCATCGGGGCCGACGCCATCCTGACGACGCTGCGCCATCACTTCGACCTGCAGCCGGACTCCGAGCCACGCGGATCGGCTCCCGCTCAGCTGTGGCGGGTCGACGGCGGCGCAGGCACGGTGGGCGTGATCGCGTCGGTGTCGGACGCCTTCTGCGGCGCTTGCGACCGGACCCGGCTCACCGCCGACGGTCAGGTCCGCAGCTGCTTGTTCTCGCGCGAGGAGAGCGACCTGCGGCGGCTGCTGCGCACCGGTGCGGACGACGACGCGATCGAGGCGCTCTGGCGGGCGGCGATGTGGGCAAAGCCGGCGGGGCACGGCATCAACGATCCCGACTTCATTCAGCCCGACCGCCCCATGAGTGCGATCGGCGGCTGAGGTGGCCGAAGTCGTAGAGGTGAACGTCCGCTACTTCGCGGCGGCGCGGGCGGCGGCAGGCATGGACGAGGAGACGCTCGCGGTCGCTCCTGGGACGTCGGTGAAGGATCTGGTCGAGCGGCTCGGTGTCCGCAGCGCGAACCTGGCCGCGGTGCTGGATCGGTGTTCGTTCCTGTGCGACGGCGTCGCCGTCCGCAACCGGGCCGAACCACTCCGAACAAATCAGACCGTCGATGTCTTACCGCCTTTCGCCGGCGGTTAGCAGTGATATGCGTCACATAACGAAACGGTCACAAACTGTCCCACGTGACGTTCACCTCATCAAACACCTGCGAAAACGCCGCGGCGTGCTGCCCTTTTAATGTCCTCACAAGATTTGCCACGCGCGGAATCGCCGACGCCGTTAAAAGGTGACGTGCACTCGCCTACCCGTTACGGTCATGACCCAAGCCACACGACCTTAATCGGGTGGCCCGCTGTGCCCGATAACGCCGAATTCCATCCGTTGGGCGCCAGCAAACCGACAAGTCGGATGGAGGCGGGGGACCCAACCGGTCCACCGAGATAACAGGACCAGGAGCCTCGGCTCCTTGGGGTGAAGCTGACGTCGCCCTCCAGCGACGTCAGCCGGGTAGCCTCTCCAACCCGAACCCGACAGCTGACCTCGCAGGCGTTTACGAGAGGATTTCTTGCACCTATGGGTCGGCACCGCAAGCCAACTACACAGGCAGTAAACGTCGCGAAGATCGCCTTCACAGGAGCCGTGATCGGCACCGGAAGCATCGCCCTGGCCGGGCAGGCTGGCGCCGCCACCGACAGCGAATGGGATCAGGTGGCCCACTGCGAATCAGGCAACAACTGGGCCATCAACACCGGCAACGGTTATCAGGGCGGCGTGCAGTTCTCGCCGAGCACTTGGGCCTCGCACGGCGGCGGCGAGTTCGCACCGGCTGCGAACATGGCCACCAAGGAAGAGCAGATCGCCGTCGCCGAGCGCGTGCTGGCCTCGCAGGGCCGCGGCGCGTGGCCGGTGTGCGGACACGGGCTGTCCGCCGCGACGCCGCGCAACGTGGTCGCCGATGCACCGCAGCCGCTCGACAACCCCGACGTGAACGGTGAGCTGCCGCCTCCGCCGCCGTTCGACCTCTTCGCGGCCCCCGCCCCGCCGCCACTGGACCCGAACGCACCGCCGCCTCCGCCCGACGGCATCGCGCCGCTGGACGCGCCGATGCCCGATGCACCGCCGCCACTCCCGCCCGCGCCCAATCTGCCTCCGCCTGCGGACGCGACCGTCGTGGCACTCGATGCACCGCTTCCGGCCGACGCGCCGGCACCCGAAGCGCCGCTTCCGGTCGACGCGCCGGCTCCCGATGCGCCGCCGCCCGTGATCGAGGCCGCGAACTGGGATGTCGTCGACGGCGGCCCTGCCCCCGTCGACCAGCCGCAGGCTTGGGCACTGCACGCCGGCGACCTGCCACTCGACCCGGTGGTGCTGCCCGACCCGCCGGCACCCGGCGCGCCCGCACCGGCGCCAGCGCCAGCGCCAGGACCCGCGCTTGCAGCCGCACCGGCGCCGGGACCCGCGCTTGCGGCCCCACCGGCACCGGATCCGTTGGCACCGCTCAACGCCGTCAACATTCCAGCGCCGGCCTTTGACGCCGCCAATCAGGCTGTCTCCGGCGGCCTGCCGACTCCTCCGGACGGCATCCCGCACCTCGCCAGCCCTGACGCGCCGCCGCCGGGTTCGACGATGGACCCGAACGTGAATCCCGATAGCCCGAACGTCAGCTATCTCAAGGATCTGTGGCAAGCGGTGCAGAGCCATGACATCAGTGGCAAGGAAGCCCTGATGATGGGACTGGCCCAGCGCGGAATGAACACGCCGTACCCGGATCAGGCTCCCGGCCCCAACGTTCCGATCACCCCAGGGGATCCGGCGGCCCCGCCGCCCCCAGACGGTGCGTTGCCGCCCGCACCGGCACCGCTGCTGCCGCCGCCTCCCGGCGCGTAATCAGCGCGCCGTCAGGCGGATCCGACCCACTCCTCGGAACCGTCGCCGAAGAACTGGTGCTTCCACACCGGTAGCCGCGCCTTGACCGTGTCCACCAGCAGAGCGCACGTCTCGAATGCCGCCTGCCTGTGGTCGGCCGCGACCGCGGCGACCAACGCGGCGTCTCCGATGTGCAACGTGCCGATCCGGTGGCTGACCGCGATCGCCCGCACGCCGTGACAACCGCGGACGATCTCGTCGGCCACGTCGATCAGCGTCTGCTCCGCGGTCGGGTGCGCGGAGTACTCGAGGTGGGTCACCTGCCGTCCCCCATCGTGGTCACGCACGACACCGGCGAAGCCAACCACCGCCCCCGCGGCCCTGTGGCCCACCAGCGCCTCGTGCTCGGCGAGGTCGATCACGTCGGCGCTCAGCGCCACGCGCACCACGACTGCCGTCATCGGGTGTGATCCTTTCCGCTGAGTTGGTCAAGCGCGTGCTCGAGCACGTCGTCGAGCACTCCGAGACCGTCCTTGACGCCCCCGGGTGACCCGGGCAGGTTGACGATCAGCGTGCCGTCCCGCACGCCGCACACCCCGCGGGACAGTACTGACGTCGGTACCTTCGGGAGCCCGGAACGCCGGATGGCGTCGGCTAGACCGGGGATTTGGTAGTCGACGATGTTGGCGGTCGCCTCGGCGGTGCCGTCGGTCGGCGAGATGCCGGTACCGCCCGACGTCAGGATCACGTCGACCTCTTCTCCGAGCGCGGCGAACAGCGCGCGGCTCACCGCGACGCCGTCGGGCACCACGACCGGAGGGGTCACGTCGTAGCCGCGCTGAGTCAACCAGTCGACGATGACGGGACCGGTGCGATCCTCGTACACGCCCGCCGAGGCGCGGGTAGAGGCGATGATGACGCAAGCCGACCGGGTCACGGCTGTCTGTCCTTCGCGCAGGCGCTCATCACGGCCGCGACCAGGGCCCCGTCTTGCCGCCCTCCTTGCGCACCACCTGGATGCCCTCGATGCGGGCAGCGGGGTCGACGGCCTTGAGCATGTCGTAGAGGGTCAGAGCGGCCACGCTGACCGCCGTCAGCGCCTCCATCTCGACGCCGGTGCGGTCGGTGGTGCGCACGGTGGCGGTGATGCCGATGTCCGTCGAACCCACCTCGAACTCGACGTCGACGCCGGTGAGCGCCAATTGGTGGCACAGCGGGATCAGGTCGCTCGTCCGCTTGGCGGCGAGGATTCCTGCGACCCGCGCGGTGGCCAACGCGTCGCCCTTGGGCAGGCCCACCGTGGCGATCAAGTCGATCACGTCGGCCCGGGTCGTCAGCGTGCCCACCGCGACGGCGGTGCGTTTGGTGGCGTCCTTGCCGGTGACGTCGACCATGTGCGCCGCGCCCGAATCGTCCAGGTGCGACAGCCGATCTGGTCGGGCCGTCACGGCTATTTGTTGATGATCGTGACCGGGTGGGTGTACGGCAACTCGTCGGCCGGCAGCGGGAACGCCAGCTCACCGAACGGCGACAGTGCGCCCGTGCGGTCGGTAGCCAGCTCGCTGACCGCGTGATCGTCGTCGCCGTTGACCTCGGGCCACCCGTTGTCGACGTAGCGCTTCTTCTGCGGTTTCTTCTCAGCCACGCCCACATTGTGGCAGGCAATGCGAACGGTGGCGAGACCGGCGGGCAGTATCGGGCGGCTGGCTTAGGCTGGTCAGCAATGACCGAAGTATCCCCGGGTGTCCCGCTGGGCGCCTGGTTGGCCGAGCTGCCCGACGACCGGATCATCCGATTGCTCGAGTTGCGGCCCGACCTCACCCAGCCGCCGCCTGGCTCGATCGCCGCGTTGGCTGCCAGGGCCCAGTCCCGGCAGTCGGTGAAGGCTGCCACCGACGACCTCGACTTCCTCCGGCTCGCGGTGCTCGACGCCCTGCTGTTGTTGCACGCCGAGACCGCGGCGGTTCCGTTGACCAAGCTGTTCGCGTCGATCGGCGAGCGCAGCTCCGAGGCGCAGCTGACGGAGGCCCTCGACGACCTGCGGGCCAGGGCGCTGGTCTGGGGTGACACCTCGGTGCGGGTGAGCGCCGAGGCTGCGTCGGGACTGCCCTGGCACCCCGGGCAGGTGACGCTCGAGGCCACCGATCTGGACGCGGCGCGGGTGAGTGAGCTCCTCGATGACATCGACCTGCCCCAGCGCGAGCTGCTGGAGCGACTCGTCGACGGGTCGCCGGTCGGCCGCACCCGCGATGCGGCGCCGGGCACCCCGTCGGACCGGCCGGTGCAACGGCTGCTGTCGGCGGGACTGCTGCGCCACGTGGACGCCGACACCGTGATCCTGCCGCGGCTGGTGGGTCAGGTGATGCGCGGCGAGTCACCAGGGCCCATCGGCCTCACGCCGCCGGACCCGGTGGTGACGACGACGAAGGTGGCCGACGTCGACGCGGTCGCCGCCGGTGCCGCCATCGACCTACTGCGCGAGATCGAGGTCGTGCTCGAGGCGCTCTCAGGCGCACCGATCCCCGAGTTGCGCAGCGGCGGACTCGGCGTGCGTGACGTCAAGCGGCTGGTGAAGGTCACCGGCATCGACGACCAACGACTCGGGCTCGTCCTCGAGGTTGCCGCCGCGGCCGCACTGATCGCGGTGGGCGTGCCCGAACCGGACCCGCTCGACGGCGGCGGCACCTACTGGGCGCCGACAGTCGCCGCCGACCGGTTCATCGAGGCGCCTGCCGCGAATCGCTGGTATCTGCTGGCGTCGACATGGCTGGATCTGACGTCCCGGCCCGCCCTGATCGGCCAGCGAGGTCCGGATGGCAAACCCTATGCCGCGCTTTCGGATTCGCTGTACTCCACCGCCGCGCCGCTGGACCGGCGACTGCTGATGTCGGTGCTCGCCGACCTGGCGCCCGGGCTGGGCGTGGACGCGGACCTCGCGTCACGCGCGCTGGTGTGGCGCCGGCCCCGGTGGGCGGCGCGGCTGCAGCCGAAGCCGGTCGCCGCTCTCCTCACCGAGGCGCATGCGCTTGGTGTGGTCGGACGTGGCGCCATCGCGACCCCGATCCGCAAGCTGCTGGCCGGAGATTCCGAGGCCGACGTCGTCACGGCGATGGCAAAGACGCTGCCCAAACCGATCGACCACTTCCTGCTGCAGGCCGATCTCACCGTGGTGGTACCCGGTCCGCTGGAACGTGAGCTGGCCGAGCAATTGTCGGCGCTCGCCAACGTCGAGTCAGCGGGGGCGGCGATGGTGTACCGAGTCGGCGATCAGTCGATCCGGCGCGCTCTGGACACCGGTCGCACGGCGAGCGAGATTCATGCCTTCTTCGCGCGGCATTCCAAGACACCCGTGCCGCAGGGATTGACCTATCTCATCGACGACGTCGCCCGCAGGCACGGCCAGCTGCGGGTCGGCATGGCGGCCTCGTTCGTCCGGTGCGAGGATCCCGCGCTGCTGGCTCAGGCCGTCGCCGCGCCCGCGGTCGACGCGCTCGAGGTGCGCGTCCTCGCCCCGACCGTCGCGGTGTCGCAGGCCCCGATCGCCGAGGTACTCGCCGCGCTGCGCACTGCCGGTTTCGTGCCGGCGGCCGAGGACTCGTCGGGCACGATCGTCGACATCCGCACCCGCGGCGCCCGGGTCCCCGCACCCACCCGGCGCCGCGGCTACCGGCCATCGTCCACCCCGACCCTTCAGACGCTTGGCGCCATCGTCGCCGTGTTGCGCAAGGTCGCTGCCGCGCCCTTCGGCGCAGGCCGCCTCGATCCGGCCGAGGCGATGGCCCAACTGCAGCACGCCTCCCACCAACAGGCGTCGGTGGTGATCGGCTACGTCGACCCGGCCGGGGTCGCGACCCAGCGCGTGGTGGCCCCGATCAACGTCCGGGGCGGCCAGCTGACCGCCTACGATCCGGCGTCCGGGCGGGTACGTGAGTTCGCCATCCACCGTGTGACGTCGGTGGTGGCCGCCGACCCTGGATAATGGACGCAATGACCTTCAGAGCGCGTAGCGCGTCATTGGGGAATGGGCATCGCGCATGACCGACGGCCCCCTGATCGTGCAGTCCGACAAGACCGTGCTGCTCGAAGTCGACCACGAGCTCGCGGGCGCCGCCCGAGCGGCGATCGCGCCATTCGCCGAGCTGGAGCGCGCCCCCGAGCACATTCACACCTACCGCATCACCCCCTTGGCGCTGTGGAACGCCCGCGCGGCGGGTCACGACGCCGAGCAAGTGGTCGATGCCCTGGTGTCGTTCTCGCGCTACGCGGTGCCGCAGCCCCTGCTGGTCGACATCGTCGACACGATGGCGCGCTACGGCCGGCTGCAACTGGTGAAGAGCCCCGTACACGGCCTGATACTTGTCAGCTTGGACCGCGCGGTGCTCGCGGAAGTGCTGCGCCACAAGAAGATCGCCCCGATGCTGGGCGCCCGCATCGACGACGACACCGTGATCGTGCACGCCAGCGAGCGCGGCCACATCAAGCAGATGCTGCTCAAGATCGGATGGCCCGTCGAGGACCTGGCCGGCTACGTCGACGGCGAGGCCCACCCCATCGCGCTGGAGCAGGACGGCTGGGAGCTGCGCGACTACCAGGAGATGGCCGCCGACTCGTTCTGGGCGGGCGGCTCGGGCGTGATCGTGCTGCCGTGCGGCGCGGGCAAGACCCTCGTCGGTGCCGCGGCCATGGCCAAGGCCGGCGCCACCACCCTCATCCTGGTGACCAACACGGTGGCAGGCAGGCAGTGGAAGCGCGAGCTGATCGCCAGGACCTCGCTCACCGAGGAGGAGATCGGCGAGTACTCCGGCGAGCGCAAGGAGATCCGACCGGTCACGATCGCGACCTATCAGGTGATCACCCGCCGCACCAAGGGCGAGTACCGCCACCTCGAATTGTTCGACAGCCGCGACTGGGGGCTGATCATCTATGACGAGGTGCACCTGCTGCCCGCCCCGGTGTTCCGCATGACGGCCGATCTCCAGTCCCGACGCAGGCTCGGGCTCACCGCGACGTTGATCCGCGAGGACGGCCGGGAGGGTGACGTGTTCTCGCTCATCGGGCCGAAGAGGTATGACGCCCCGTGGAAGGACATCGAGGCGCAGGGCTGGATCGCGCCTGCGGAGTGCATCGAGGTGCGCGTGACGATGACCGACAACGAGCGGATGATCTACGCCACGGCCGAGCCCGAGGAACGCTACAAGCTGTGCTCGACGGCGCACACCAAGATCGCGGTGGTGAAGTCGATCCTGGCGCGCCACCCGGATGAGCCGACGCTGGTGATCGGGGCGTACCTCGATCAGCTCGACGAGCTCGGTCGGGAGCTCGACGCGCCCGTGATTCAGGGCTCGACGAAGACCGCGGATCGCGAAACGCTGTACGACGCGTTCCGGCGCGGAGAGATCCGGACGTTGGTGGTGTCCAAGGTCGCCAACTTCTCCATCGACCTGCCGGAAGCCAGTGTGGCCGTGCAGGTTTCGGGAACATTCGGGTCGCGGCAGGAGGAGGCGCAGCGGCTCG